>CAZWAU010000043.1:0-4451 GCA_964631995.1 uncultured Nitrososphaerota archaeon | reverse complement strand
TACCTGTACAACATACTGGTGCCAAGCGATTGGGCGGGCCAAACAGGTATGGTGCAGCCTAGCGAATTGGATAAAGGGCAGGCTCTATCCAAGCGCGATCACTTGATGAGGATTTTGTCGGAAGAATACAAAGTGGGAACGGTTGTGGCCAATCCCCCAACTTACACTTACAATCGGTTCATAAGGCAGCACACAGAAGGCCAGAGGCTACCAATTTCCGAAGGTGTGGGCGCAAGGCTTTTCTGCCCATCCCTCCACCCGCTTATGACCGAAGAGCAGAACGAGTATGTTGCAGCAGCCATAATTGAAGCTGTGGAACGCCTAAGGGGCGAAGGTTAAGAGCATTGAAAGCAATCTAGAGCCAAAAGAGTGATCGCATGAAAGTTGGAATAATGTTGATGTCTGACAGGGGACCGGATGGCGTTCAGTGGGACTGGTGCAAGCACCTTTCAAAATGCAAGGAGCATGGCATCGAGATGGTGGACTTCTTCGATGTGATGCTGAAAAGTGTAGGCTTGCGGCCGAGTGATGCTAAAAACATCCTGCAGGAGATCGGCTTGCGGCCAAGCGTCTTTGGCGTGCAAACGGACCTAGTTTCTGCCGATCAGAAGGTGCGAGAAAAGTCGCTCAACACGATCAGATATGGCGTCGAGGTTTGCCGACAACTCGAGATCAAGCACCTTTTCAGCCACGGTGGGCAGCATACAAACAGAGGGGAGGAAGCGCTGGCCAGGTACGTCGATGGATTGTCTGAGGCGGCAGACATTGCCGATGAGTCAGGCATTGTACTTAGCATCGAGAACGCGGGTACACTTTGCCATACCGACGAAGAGTTGCTTAGGTGCATCAAGGCCGTAAACAAACATAATATGAAGGTGACCTTCGATGGAGGTAACTTTGTCCTGGCTGGATGCGATCCCCATAAGGCTGCCGAGCTCCTTGCTCCGAGGGTGATTCACGTACATGCGAAGAGTTTTGAACCAGCGCCAAGCATTCGGGAAAGAGCTTTTCCAGACAAGCCATTCAAATACTGTCCAATAGGACAGGGATTGGTCGATTACGAAAGGATCCTTGGAACCCTGGCTTCAGAAGGCTTCAACGGCTGCGTTTCCTTCGAGCCTGAAGGCGGAGAGGACTCTAAGTGGTACCAGAGTATCGATGTTTTAGTCAGAATGGTCAAAAGATGGTAAAGTAGCGTTTTTGAGTCATCTTTTTCAAAGGAGTAATTTTTGGTCGATTCACTATTTGGCTTTATAAACCTTATTTCCTAAAAATGGCTTCGATTTATCTAGAATAGCATGCTTTAGTATAAATGCTATGATTACCGAATCAATTAAAATATGAATCCGCTTGCCATAATCGTTCCAATGATTGCTGTCAAGAATAGCCATAGCCCAGTAAGAAGAAATCCAAATGGAAAAATCATGGCAGCCAAAGATGAAACCCCACCCACATATATCAAGAGTGCAAGCCTTCTGAAGATGTGCCTTGGCTGTGATGTCAAAGTAATCCTTGATAGAAAATTATAGGCCAATGACCTCCTCAATCTAGAATATATTGGCATCTTATAGAAGTATTGCAACCCCTCATTAGTCAAGGCATACATCACCTTTGTACTTGTCTTTGATTCGACATCAGAATTCGATGCACCTTTCCCCCAACTGTCGATGAATCTTCTAAAAAGCCTATGCTCCCCGTCCATATATAATTTTAGGTAACTCTCAGCCCTCTGTTCACTTAAGTTGACTACCTTCGCCAAATCTTTTAAGTACATGGCATTTCCTTTTGCAGTACCAAGTGCTAATATCATTTCTGAAACTACATTAGTTAAGTTAAAATTCCCTCGATCTTTTTGAAGATCTAACTTGAACTGCATCATGTCGGACGAATGATTTTTCTCCTTTTGCATATTACGGAGTTGATGGCATGGTTCATCAAAACCCACGATTTCCATCAGGTCATGATAACATCGCATTCCGGATTCTCCAAGCTTATATGTGGTCTCTCTATCATTTGAAACAATTTCAATTAAACCCTTTTTCTTAAGTTTCCTTAAGGCATCCGTAGTTGCTTTCCTTCTCTGACCAATATACCTTGTAATCTCCGATGTAGACATCTCTTTCTCACCCAACGCCAGTAATATGTCAAACTGAATAGTACTCTTCGACATATCGACCAGTCTATCTATTGAACGTAATTTTCTAAGTTTATGCAAGGTCAAATTGTATATGTCTACTTCACTCTTTGTCGTCATGCCATCAACACTCAACTTTCTACACCAAATTACTTTTCTGGAGGGCGAGAATTTATACATATTATTATTTTCCATCAAAAAATTTGACTCAAGTTTTTTAGATACATTTCCCTATGCTTTAAGGAAAAGAATTGAATAACTTTTCGAGGTACAAAGTACAATGCTGATTTTTATCTTCTTATTTAACGATGGACAATTAAAGTATTCTCAACATATTCAGATACCTATAGGAAAACTTTAGAAGCAACATTAGTCGCTTATGATTCTAAAGAACTGTGAGATGAGCATATTTTAGGATATATTGGGACATATTATTGTCTTTATTGCATCGTTAATGATAAAGAGATAGTCCCTGTTTCTCCGATATACTATGGTTATGCTCGTATCTTGAGATGGAATAATGCCTCTTATACTACTATCTGCCTATTTTTCAATAGTTGTGAACTCAATTATTTTTAGTCAATGTATTTAGTGGAAATTGAGCACATATTCGCGCAGGTTTGTTGACCATGGCTCCACAGATGGACAGAGGATCAACTGGCCTTACTGGAGTGGCTGATCAAACCAATAATGAGCTAATCTACACTCAACCCACCTTAGCTATTTTTTTGAAAATCCATAGAGATCTTCCTTATTTACACGTTTATAGCAGCTATTACCTCTGGGTAGCATTCAACCGGCTCAAGCTGTAGAGCCAAGCAATGCCTTGCTTAGTGAAAAAGCCATAATCTGGCCATCTTCTACCATCACAGGAGCATAAGTGCTCTCAGAGTGAACATCCAGATCAACGTAGGCGCTCGTGGCATGGGGCCGAGTGCCTACTATCCAAAACTTTTCTCATGTCGTCGATCTATTTAAAATAACTCCTAGAATTATAAAATACACAAAATTTGACAAAAAATAGAGGGGACGTGCATGTTTAAACATGCACGTTTATGTTCCACCGGTCAAGAGAGTCATCACTGGCTCGATATTTGCTGGTATCCTCGCCTGGACCGTGAGTTTGGAACCTATCGCCGGTATAACGTCGACTAGGAATTGTTCGTAAGCTCCAAGTACGCAATTATCGAAATCTTCGTCAAGCGCGTAGAGGTTCAGAATGATCGCAAATGTTTCACCAGCCTCCAAGACTTCGTTGGTATTTCCTTGTATTACCATGACAGTGCAATATTTGCCTTCCTCGGTAATGTTGTATTCTCTGTCATAAGTGCTCTCGAAACTTCCATATTCAGCATCGTAGACTTCTGCAACATACGTATAATTATTCTTGAACGATACAGTCATTCTGCTATCGTCAAAGTCGACTGGCGCCTGCCCTGGAGCCAGCTTAACTAAGATGGTTATGGTATGTACTTCCAAAGGATCTCCACTTGCCTTACAAACAAGTGCCTCCAGTTGGAGTGAGGACGATGCCTGCGCAAGTCCAGCTCCCACTGCTTCCTGTGCTCTCTGTGTGCTGATTAAGCCCATGTTCAGTACCGCAAAAGCGAAGACCGATGCTGCGATAACGAATGCTATGAGGATTATGGCTGTCTCTATGCCCGTCATACCTTTCTTGTTTTTCAGGAGTTTTTTCATTCGATCACCTTACTATTAGCAAATAGGACGTTAAACTATAAAGGTGACTATCATTGGCGATTGAGTAACACTTTTTTGGTCACTCAAAAATCCTTAGTAATCGGGTAATGGTTTTATTAAAAGTGCAATATTTAGGCGATCAATGGTCGCCAAAACAGAAAAATGATACTCAAGAAACTTTAATATTCAATATTCAAGATTTAGCTACGGAAAATTAATATTTGAGGCGCCATAATGCAGTCAAATTATATATATCTGTTGCCACTTTTTTCGACTGAGGTAATGATTAAAAGAACACAGTGATTGAGATGCTTAATGAACAAGATGAAGATATTGGAATGAAGGTGATCAAGCTAGAGAAAAAGACGAGCGATTTAGAAAAATCAATAAATGAAGTGTCCAATGCAACTCGTGCCATTTTAACTGATGTGAGAAATGTATTAACCGAATTGGATAATCCCATGAATTACTTAAAAGGTCTTGGAATAGATGAAGTTATGCTCTCTATGGCAGAAAACATAACGGAAAAAAAGCTAACTGAATTTATGGAAAGAAAATTAACAGATTACACCAAAAATGTTGTTGAAGGAAAATTAAAGGAATCGACAGATCAAATTGT
>CAZWAU010000042.1:0-17227 GCA_964631995.1 uncultured Nitrososphaerota archaeon | reverse complement strand
GGAGTACATCGGTGCTGAGCTCTATGAAGATGCTGCGGAAATTCTGGCAATGGCTGTGCAGGATCACGTCGATGCTGCGATGATCCACTACTACTTGGGCTTTATATATGAAAAAGCTGGAAGGAGTTACGAAAGTAATATGGAATATAGCATTGCAAACACCAAGAGCCCAGACTATGTTTTTCCTCACAGGCTGGAGGAGGAGGAAATATTGAGGAGCGCGAAAAATGCTACCGGTGATCCGGGACCAAGCTACTACTTGGGGAACCTACTCTTCTCGCTTGGAAGATTTGGGGAAGCTGTCAAGGAGTGGGAGGAGGCGAAGAGGAGAGGGATGCATTACTGGGTCCTGTACAGGAATTTGGGATACGCCTACTATTTACTACATAGAGCCGGGAGGAAGGCACTGAGGGAATATGAGGAAGCTATTAGGCTTAACCCTTTGGATCCTGGATTATATGAGGAGTATGATGAAGTATGCTCATACCTTGGCCTGACTGAAAGGAGGCTCGATGTCCTTAAGGACGCGAAGGAGAAGGTGAAAAAGGATTCTATATTGGCGAGGCTTGCATCCGCATACGTTGAGGCTGAAAGGTATGACGAGGCGCTGGAAATTCTTGAAAGAAATACCTTTACGCCAGCGGAGGGATATCACCGCTATTGGGACATATATGTTGAGGCTCTAGTTAGGAGGGGGGCTTTGAAGATGATGAATGGAAAGTTCGAGGAAGCTTTGGTGGATTTCGAAAAGTCTCTGCAGTACCCCAGTAACCTTGGAGTTGGAGCTCCATACTTTCTGAATAGGCATGAAGCTGTTCAAAGGTATTGGCTGGGAGAATGTTACAATTCACTTGGGATGAAAGGAAAGGCGTGGAAAATTTGGAATGGAGTGATAAGCCAGAAGATCCTCACACCACTTGAAACTTACTACAGGGCACTGGCCCTCGAAAAGATGGGAAGGAAGCGGGAAGCCACTAGAGTTCTTAAAGATACTATAGGCAGTGCCTCGAAAATTGAGTGCGCTATACTTGGTTTGAAGGACAAGCTCCATCCCATTCACTTTCATTACTTGGGTTATGATCTTAAGCTTGCTAAGCAAAATTGCATCAAGATGGTAGCCTACCTTGGTTTGGGGAGAATGAAAGAAGCTACGGTGGAGTTAGGAAGGGCGATGTCATCAACGAAGGATCTTGGTCACTGTGGATGGATCTACAAGTTCATGAAGCGAAAAAAGGCAAGGAGCTATTACAATTCCATTGTGAAAGGACATCTGGTGTCTAAATCGATAGGGATGTTCAGTCCTAAAAATAAGCACAGATAGGCTTAAGAGAGTTTCTGCATTTCCGAAAGGCAAAGATGAGGAAAGTCGGGATTGGGGTTTTAGGTGCTGGATATGCTGGCAACGTTCACGCAGAGATCTTAAGCAGGGACCAGAGGGCAAAGATAGTTGCTGTTTGCGAATCCGATCCTGAAGCTGCTCGGCTCTTTGGTTTCAGGTACGGCGCCAAGGTTTACTCTGCATATCATGATCTTTTATCAGATCCAGAGGTCGAAGCGGTCTACATAACGACACCAAATTACCTTCACTCAGAGCAAGCGATCGCAGCTATGAATGAGGGCAAGAACGTTTTTTCAGAGAAGCCAATGGCCATCAACCTAGAGGAGGCAAGGAAAGTTCTTGAAACGGCCAGGAGATCTGGCATGAAGTATCAGATTGGGCTCAGCCGGAGATTCTGGCCCGTCTACAAGTTTGTTAAGGAACTTATCGATTTTGGAAAATTGACACCTCACTTGGCTGATATAAAGATGTCGAGAGGGGAGCTGAAGAGACCGAGCTGGGTTTCGGACCAGAAATCGTCTGGCGGATTTCTATTCGAAAGTGTTTTGCATGTTCTGGACCTTGCAAGGTGGCTGATGGGTGAGATCAAAACCATTTCTTGCAGCGCTACATCCTCCGTCTACAGGCAGCTAGATGACTTCGCCATAGTGATGAAGACAGAAAGGGGAAAGATCGTGACCGTTACTTCGTCAGCTCATGCCTCTTGGATTTTCCCATTCGAGAGGGTGGAGATATATGGCGACCACAGTTGCATCATAACGGAAGAGGCAACGAGGGTATCTTACTCAGATGGCTTAGAAAGTGAGGTTGTAGTTCATGACTTCAGCCAAGTTCCGAAAAACAGATCTTGGGGGTTTGAGGAAGAGGACAAGCTGTTCATAGACTCTATCCTTCTCGAAAGGAAGACAGCAGTGGATGAGTTCGAAGCTTATAAGTCGATAGAGCTTGTAGAAGCTTGCTATAGGTCCACGAGAACGGGCCAAGAGATAAAGCTCCCACTTTAGAATCGATAGAAAAATTTGCAGCAATGCATAATAGTCGTGATTCGAACCAAAAGGACATGGGCAAATGGAGGTTTCCTCCGAAAGGGCAGATGGACAGCAACAGCGGCATATACCTGCAAAACATGACATGGAAGCAGGTGGAAGACAGGCTGAAGAGGGATGATGTAATTATCGTGTCCATCGGGTCAACGGAGGCACATGGTCCTCATGCACCCCTAGGCGAAGACACATTCCTTGTCACCAGGATGGCCGAGATGGTAGCTGAAAGGACAGGATGCACTGTGGCCCAACCTGTTTGGTACGGTTCGCACCCATACCACCACATTGGCATGCCAGGCACCATCATTGTAGATGATGATGTTTTCAAGGAGTATGTACGATCAATAATGGCTGGCCTTTGGAACGCTGGCTTCAGAAAGCAGATTCTCCTAAACGGACATGGCCAGGAGTATGTAATACCATCGGCGATACACCAGTTTGCAAAGCGATTTCAAGTTCCTGGGGTATTCGTAAACCTGAACTGGTACCACGCAATACCAGAGCAAGTTAAGGACAAGGAACATGGAGGGCCATTCGAAACTCCATTCATCCACGCTGATGAAGTAGAAACTTCCTTCAGCTTGGCACTTTTTCCAGACCTCTTGCACATGGAGGATGCTGTCGATACAAAGCCATATGGTTTCCTAGAGAAGCAGGGAGAGCACGTAGACAAGGCTGGAAATGTCTACCAGAGGCCGATCGCTTGGTACGGCCAAGTGGGCTTAGGACCTATAGAGGTGTATGCCTATCCTGAAGGGGTTGTTGGTAGGGCAACATTGGCGAATGCTGAAAAGGCTTCGATGGGCCTGGAGAAACTTTTGGACTACATAGTCGAGCTCCATGATGCCATAATCGAGAGATTTCCCCCTGGAAAGTTGCCGCCACTCGAACAGGTGACGCAAAGGAGAAAGGAGGACATTGAAGAGGTTGTGCGCGGACCATTGAAAGGAGGAAGGCACATCTACACGCTAGCCTATCCGCCTTGAGAGCCTAAAATTCAGGGCTTAATGGTTATCTTAGAGTCAACCCTCTTCGATGCTTGTTTCATGGCTTCCATGAATTCTGAAAGCGCGTACCTGCTCGTTATGATCTTGGTCATATCGATCTTCCCAGAAGCGAATAACTTGATCACGCTTGGAAAGATGCCAGAACCTGAGTGGCCCTGGCTGCCGAATATCTGGCCAGCTCTCACTTGGAAAGACTCAAGGTAGATGGGAGCGGAGATGTCTGCTCTTCCAATTACGGCGATCTTTCCTCCTATTGCCAAGGACTTTTGCATGTTGGGTAGAGTCTTATCTGGCGCACCGGCAGCCTCTACTTGCATATCCGCTCCATATCCACCCGTGATCTCCAAAACCTTCTCGTGCGGTTGGATGCCATCTCTGGTAAGCCTTTCTGAGTTGAAAGCGAAGTCCGCACCAACGATCCTTGCGATTTTAAGCCTGGCATCGGATATGTCGAAGCAGACCACTTTTTCTGCCCCAGAAGCCTTCGCAAGCGCTATAGAGGACAGGCCGATCGGCCCAGCTCCGTAGACGACGACGTTCGCACCAGGTTTGAAACCTCCTGCCCTGATGAACAGCGCATTGTACGATACAGCAGTTGGCTCGGTCAAAGAGCCTGCCTCGTAAACCTTATCCTCGCTTCCATACACAGACATCAGGTCATTTATCTTCCAACAGTACTTTTGGTGGACTGCGATAAGCTCAGCGAAACCTCCATCGACCGTGAAGCCGGCCTCCTCTAGGTTTTGACATTGGTTCAGGTAGCCCGTCCTGCAGGGATCGCATTCGCCGCACCACCACATCTCCTCAGCTGTCACCATATCGCCAGCTTTGAAGCCTGATACGCTGGATCCAACTTGGAGAACCTCCCCACTGAATTCGTGGCCGATCACGACTGGAAGTTTCGTCAGTCCAGGATAGAGCATGTAACCTTCGGCATCCTTCTCAAACATGTGGACATCTGATCCACAAATTCCGCACGCCTTCACCTTAATGAGGAGATCCTTCGGTCCAACTTTGGGAGTATCTATTTCAGTAAGTCTTAAGTTCGGATTGAACCATATTCTGCTCCCTGAGGTTGCCCTCCGCATCTCCTCTTCCCGCTTCGAGACTGGGAATCCTTTCTTGGGTTTCCAAGTAGCTTCTAGAACAGATGCCAGCATACGGGCCACGCTTAACTGGATCGCCTGCTAATCTATAAAAGACTTGGCCAGAAGCTGAAACTGGCCCATGAAAATTTCGATGGTGGCATCGAGCAGCCTAGGATATACCTTGCCAAGGGGTTCTTTGGAGAAAGGAAGGTCGAAGGCTTTGTGGCGGGCGTTTCTCGAACTTGCCGAGTTGGGATATGATGGCGTTGAACTTTCGATCGAGGAACCACAAAGGACTGAGGTGCGTGAGATAGAGAGGGTCTCGGAAAATTTCGGGGTCGAAATACCAGCGATAGGTACAGGTTTGGTTTATGGTTACAAGGGATTGAGTTTGTCGGACATAGCTGAATCGAGGAGAAGGAAGGCCGTGAGCGACGTGTTGAAAACCATAGGCATCGCGGCCGATTTGGGCTCCATAGTTATAATAGGCCTTGTGAGGGGCAGGATCAGCTCAGATCCAAAGAGGCGGGTTGAGAAATTTGAGAGTAGCATGAGGGAGGTGGATCGAGCAGCAGTAGATAATGGAGTGAAACTTGCGCTTGAGCCATTGAACAGGTATGAATCTGACTTCATCAACAATGTCGAGCAAGCAATGCGCTTCATATATTCTATCGGACTTGAGGGCACTGGAGTCCTTCTCGACACTTACCACATGAACATAGAAGAGAGGTCTTTCGAGGAAGCGGTTGAAAAATGCGGAAAAAAGCTAGTCCACGTGCATGTGGCCGATAGCAACAGATTGGCTCCTGGCCTTGGACACATACCCTTCGCGAAGATAATAAGAACGATCGCTTCGCAAGGTTACAATAGGTATCTCTCCGCGGAGATAATGGCTTTGCCAAACCCGACCGAAGCGGCCAGAATAGCCATCAAGAACCTGCGTCTCATCTTGGACAGAAATCGAGAGTATTTGACCCGTCACAAGTAAAAAACCTTAGCCCCTTCGTTTGCGGACTCCCTTGCCAAAACGAGGGCCTTGATTATCTCGAGGGTCTCGTCCGGTTGGAAAGGCATCTCCCTGGTCTTTACCATTCTTACGTATGCCTCGAGCATCTTCGAGTAGAAAAAGTTGCTGTCCTCGACCCTCACCTCGCGCCAGCCTTTGGTACCGTAGAGGTTCATCTGGAAAAGGTAGAAGAGGTTTTTGTAAACGGTCAATACGAACTTACGCCCATCCTTCAAGGTTATCACGACGATGTCCTTGTCACGCTCCCCCATGTTCTGCACGCACCTTATGCCCTGCCCTACCACGACGTAAAGTTGCTCGAGAGCATGTACGCCATAATAGATTAAGTCGCCACTACATATCGTGTTGCCTGTCATTATGTCGCCCAACTCTTCCCTTTTACTCAAGACTTCAGCAACTTCCTTCGCATACCTTAGAGCAGAACAGGACATCATTGGGGCGTGATTCGCTTTTGCAAGCTCAACGAGCCTGACCGCTTCATCTATATTTGGTGAAAGAGGTTTATCTATCATAGTGGGCATTCCAGACTTTAGAAATGGGATGGCTCTCCTTTGGTGTTTCATTGTCTCGTCATCAGCTATTATGACACCATCTACTTTTCCAATCATGTCCTCCATGTTTGTCATTACTTCTTCAATTCCACATACCTTCGAAAGCAACCTAGCTTGCTCGAAGTTCTCGTCCCACAAGTGAGTTACAATTGCACCCTCTATTCTCGCTTCGTAAATTGGGAAGTTGTGCTTTTTTGCAAGTTCCATGTCGTAACCGTTGAACATCTCTGAAAATGACCTTGCATGCCAAGATGATGCACCACCAACGATCCCTATCTTTATCATCTTCTGTTCTTCACCATTTTCTTCTTCCATCGAAAAACCAAACATCGTTGCGTATTAACGCTTTCTAAGCTACGCACAACCATCTTTTGTGAGACCTCCGATCCGTTGCTTGAGATGAACCAAGAACGCTTATATTGTGGGTTTTTTTGGGAATGGCAACCAAAACAATATGAGTTTCGCAAAACCGGTGCTCAATTACATAGATTCCCTGAAACCGAAGAAAAGCTTTACGCAATCGGTCTATGCCTTTAAGAGGTTGCTAAGGTACCATAGGAAATATGTTCCTTTCATAGCTGCAATAACAGTTCTTGCAGTTCTAAGATCTTACCTGTTCACGCTCGAGCCTATGTACACCTCTTTGATCATAGACAAGGTCATAGTCGGTGGTAACTACGACATTTTGGTGTACTACCTTACGGTTATTTTCCTTTCGGGAGTAGGTTTCGGTGTGACAAACTTTTTCATATCATACGTGCATGGCATGATGTCCCAATATATAGTGAGGGATATCAGATCAGAATACTATTCCTCGCTACAAAGTAAGTCATACAGTTTCTACGATTCGGTCCAAGTTGGAGATCTTGTTTCTAGAGCAACTATGGACCTGCAGATGGTCGACGGATTCTTGAGGACATGGATAGGAACTGTTTTGAACGCTGTCTTCTCCGTCATCGCAATCTTTGTAATTATGAATTCCATAAGCACGCCAATGACGCTTGCCTCTTTGATACCGATGCCCTTCATCTTCTACTTCACGACAAAGCTTTGGGTAGAGACGATGCCACTCTTCAGAAACATGCAACTCATTCTTGGAAAATTGGGTGCCTACATCCAGCAGAACATTCTAGGGATGAAAACTGTAAGGATATTCCAGAAAGAAATGGAAGTGGTTGATGGTTTCAAGAAAATAGAGCAAAGATTCGTGGACACCGCTATATCCGCTGGAAAGATTCAGTCGATTTATATGCCATTATCTCCAGCTATACTTACGCTTGGCATAGCAGGTGTTTATGTTTACTCCGCATATTCTATAGCTGCCTTGGATTCATCTTTGACGATAGGAGACATAATATTGTTTGCAAGGTACATGATAAGGCTAACATTTCCTCTTAGAGACTTGAGCATGTTGCTTGGAACATGGATAAACGCATCAGCTGGATTGGAGAGAGTATTTGAGATAATCGATACTCAAAGGAGCGTTTCAGATTTGCCAAACGCAAAGAATATTGCAATCAAAGAGGGCAAGCTTGAGTTTAGAAATGTGACGTTCGGTTATGCGAAGGAAAGGCCAGTTCTCAGGAATGTTAGCTTTGTGGTAATGCCTGGGGAAAAAGTAGCGATCCTTGGGGCGACAGGCTCAGGAAAGTCATCTTTAGTCTATTTGGTACCAAGATTTTACGATGTCGACTCTGGGAGCGTATTGATAGATGGCGTTGATGTGAGAGAGTTCAAGCTTTCTTCTCTTAGGAGGCAGATAGGCATTGTATTGCAAGATGTCTTCCTGTTCTCTGGAACTGTGAGAAGCAACCTCGCTTTCGGAAAACCTGATGCCTCGATGGAAGAGATAGCCAAGATAGCCAAGATGGCGAGGGTACATGAGTTCGTAGAATCTCTTCCGGAGGGTTACGAATCTGCGGTTGGGGAAAGGGGGACTACACTTTCAGGAGGACAGAGGCAAAGGATAACGATAGCTAGGGCGCTTTTGATGAATCCCAAGATACTGATAATGGACGACTCCCTGTCTTTCGTTGATTCGAGGACTGAGAAGGAGATTCAGTCTGCGATCGAAGAGGCTATGAAGGGGAGGACCACGCTCATAATCGCCCAAAGGCTTTCGACCATAAAGAATGCGGACAAGATCTTGGTTATGGACAATGGAACCATTATTGAGTTTGGGACGCATGAAGAGCTTATTGCGAGGAATGGAACCTATAAGAGGATCTATGAGACACAGTTTCTGGACAGACCAATAGACGAGGTTGTCATGGAGGTCAGAGGATCATAATGTCCGGCCCATGGGGAGCTTTTTCCACAAGGCAGGAGGAGGAAAGGAAAAGGACAACCCCTGACAGGGTGCTGCTGAGGAGGCTTTACGAATACTCAAAGCCTTTCAGGAGGAACTTGGCAATCGGAATTACCGCCATTATTCTGAGTTCGATAACAGGGTTGGCTGCACCATATATGCACAAGGTGGCGATAGACCAGATAATCCAACCAAGAGACCTTTCCGGTTTCCTGTGGTGGTTACCCCTATTCATTCTGGTCGTGTTGAGCAACTATTTCCTCCAATATGTCCAGGTTTACCAGATGCGAATCATAGGGGAGAACGTTGTCTCCAGGATAAGAGATTCTATAATGGAAAGGCTCCAAGTGATCTCATTGAGGTACTTCTCGGAGGGAGAAGTTGGGAGGATCCTCTCAAGGCCCGTAAATGATGCCAACACCATAAGGATATTCCTCAGGATGGGATTTACAAGCATACTTTTGGATACGTCCTCGATACTGGGTACATTCATAATCATGTTCACTCTTAACTATAGGCTGGCTATGCTCGCTTTGTTGATTCTGCCTGTGGCTACTATCGCTGTTTGGTTCTTCGGCAAATACTCGAGGAAGGCGTACAGAAGGGCTTTGTCAACGTTGGCCGGTTTGACCGCCAAGATGCAGGAGGACTTATCCGGCATGAAGGTCATCCAGGCATTTGTCCAAGAGGACAGCGCCAAAGAGGCTTTTGGGAAAAAGCAAGACGAAAACGTCAAGGCAAACATAAGGGCGATACTTGTGTCATCATCTTATCAGCCGATGGTAATTCTGATGAGGCTGATTGGTACATTGGTTTTGTTGTGGTATGGAACCGTTTTCGTCAAAACCGGTAGCATAACGGTGGGGACGCTTGTTGCTTTCATAGAGTACCAGTTCTCTTATTTCATGCCTCTGATGGATTTGATAGCTGTTTATGATCAGTACCAGTCAGCAATGGCAGCTACCGAGAGGCTTCTCGATCTCATAGATACCAAGGAAGAGGTTTCCGATCCTGCACCCGAGGTAGCGGTGGTGTTGGAGTGATAGAGGAAGTCGTTTTCGACAAAGTAACTTTCGGGTACGATCCTACAATACCGGTATTAAGAGACGTAAGTTTCAGCCTGAAGCGGAATATGAAACTGGCAATCGTTGGGCAGACTGGAGCTGGAAAGAGCACGATCATCAACCTCCTAGCAAGGTTTTACGACCCGAATGGTGGCAGAATATTGGTCAACGGATATGACATAAGGCAAATCAAAATCTCATCTTTGAGAAAACGCATGGGCATAGTGTTGCAAGATTCGTTCCTGTTCCCGATGTCGGTGAAGGAGAACATAAGATTTGGGAAGCCTGAAGCATCGGACGAAGAGGTAGTGGAAGCTTCCAAGTCCGTGGGCGCCCACGATTTTGTGATGAAGCTCCCAGAAGACTATGATTATTTTATCCAGGAGGGAGCATCTAACATCTCCATAGGCCAGAGGCAGCTGATCAGCTTCGCCAGAACATTGCTTGTGAACCCTGAAATATTGGTCTTGGATGAGGCAACATCCTCCATAGATCCTTACACTGAGCTTGTAATACAGAGAGCTCTAAGGAAGCTGCTTCAGAATAGGATGACCATAATAATAGCTCACAGGCTTTCGACCATAAGACTTTGCGACGAGATACTGGTAATAGACAATGGCAAGATAGTGGAGAGGGGAACGCACGAAGAGCTTATGGCGAAAGGCGGATTGTACAGTTCCTTTTACAGATTGCAGTTCAGGGAGAAAGTTGGGGAATGAAGCTTGGAAAAAGTGGGGCCATGACATGTTGCAGAAAAACGCCTTTATGGCTTGATTAAGTAAGTACATTTTTCCAAAAGCCATTGCTACACAAATAGCTTGCAAAAATCCTTCCATCCTGAAGTAAATGAAATTCAGGATAGAATTTTACTTTTATATACGCACATTCGAATTATTCAAAAAACTGCTAACTCTTGGTTCCTATTCTCCCCCAATGTGTTCTTATGGTGGAAGTAGCACAGAGTCACGAGATTCTTAAAGTCATTTGTTCCACCCAGTTCGCGTGGTATGATGTGGTGAACTTCGGGCTTAATTCTGGAGCCACAGCCCTTTACACGGCATTTTCCGACGTCTCTGAGCAGTACAAGCTTTCGCATCATCGTCCAAGATCTTGTCTCGGGTTCGCGGCTTCCATCCTTTTTGAAGCCCTTCTCGAGCAACAAACGCTCATGCCATGCCAAGTGATCATAAAAACCGTCGAGTGTCCAGAAGGCAGCACCACATCCAGGACAGCTCAGTAGCTGTCCCTTGATTATGTCGGAGAAGATGAACTCCGAACGGGCATCCTCGGGTTCGAGGCCAATTGAGAGCATGCCGCGGCGACGAGCCTTTGCGCCCTTCAAAAACACCACTCAACCGTTGGAAGGCCAGAAGGGTCTGGTCCGTATGAAATTGAGCTTCGCTTCTAAGAGCTCTTTGAAGAATTCGTCCTCGCTACCGCTTGGTTTTCTCAGTATTCGAGCAGCAACATGGGGACCTACCCCGAATACAAGCAAAGCTGTTGCCGCCCTCTTCCCGTGCGTCAGGACAAGATCAGCATTGAGGCCGGCATCCATCAAGATCTCCTTTTCCTTTTTGGAAAGATTGGATTTACGAAGATGCTTGGCTACGATCTTCTTAAGGTCATCATCGATATGAGAGGACACATATATGAGGCGGGCCGAACACTTAATGCAAACAGGATCGTCTGGAAGATCCCTGAGCCTCGACTTGTACATTGTAGCGCCACAATTCATGCACAACATGTGGACATGGGAAGACAGGGTCTTCTCCTTAAGACGTTTGACACTATCCCACTCAATGGTCCTGGGAGCGATCAGCTCCGGAATCTCTATGAACTTGCTAAGTATATGGCGGGAAATTGGAGTAGGACTGTCAGGGGAGTAGAGTGTTCTAACAGCAATCTCACCAGCGCGAACTTTCTCAAAGACTTTCTTCATGTTTTCTAAATCTATCTTCTCAACTAGGGCTTCGCGTACGGTCTCCTCGAAGATCGGCGTACCAGCGAATTTGAAAGAAAGTTCAGAAAGGTCTTCTTCATTTAGCATGAGCCCTCTAGGAATAGCACCAAATCGTTCAGCAACGAACTTCAGGTAGTAGGAGATTGGGGTGCCTGTAGCAATGTAGCGCATTGCAGCATCCTCAGCCTCCTCTGGGCCAAGTGAGAAGACAGCCCAAGTGAGCCTGTCAATATCCTTCTTGGAAAGAAAGAATGAGAATCCGAGGAGTATTCTGTAACCATCATTCCAGACAGTTGCATCCAACCCGTTCTTATGTAGAACTTCTTTGAAGGCAAATGTTATGGCCCTATTGACAAGCTCACCAAAGCAGCAGTTTACTATCAGGTAAGGGCCGAATCCCTCGGCAAGAATAAGCTTGTCAGATGGCAAGATCGAACAAGTGGATATTTGGTTGGCAATCTCGTCGACAACAGCCTTTATACCGTTTGGGTCAGCTGAGAGCTTCTGAGAGAGAAGACGCGTGGCATCGGTTGTAGAACCGCTTTCTAAAAGGGTTGCAATCTCCCTTCTAAGCTCTCCAGTCCTGATCGCCAATTCGTATGAGATCGGTAGAAGTTCGCCTTCCCAACCAGGTATGGCTGCAGTTGGATCGGATGCTGGAGTAACGAAGACCTTCCCCTCCAGCGAAATCTGCTCGATCTTCCAAGCCATTCCTCGGCATATGAACTTCAGCCCGACTCTGGCCTTGGTCGACACGAATTCGTCGCCCAGCGTGCCAACGAAACTTTCGTTCGAGACATCTATGATCGGATATCTCCTTTCGTCAGGTATCGTGGAGATGTTCTGGTAGTAATAGAGGCGGGTTGCGGGCATAGAGGATGCTTGGTTTTCTTCGATCCTGATCTTCCTCATCGAACCCAGGTATTTCAAGACCGCACTGAGGCTTTCGCTCGAAATATTTCGGAATGGGTAGGTTCGCCTCAATATTTTCAGAATTGTGTCGAACTTAATCTTTCCTAGATCCATAACCAAGCCTGCGCATTGGTGCGCCAAAACATCTAGAGCGTTTTCGTGGATATCGAGCGGTTCCATGAAGCCATTTTTAGCTGCGGTCACGGCTGCTACAGACTCTGCAAAGTCATCCGTCGAAGCACACACGATGCTTCCTGTGGATTTCCTACCTATTCTGTGGCCCGATCTGCCAACCCTCTGCATTAGTGAGGTTACCTGCCTTGGTGAAAGGTACTGAATTACCTGATCGATGCTTCCAACATCTATTCCAAGCTCGAGCGTTGAGGTGCAGACTATTGCCTTTAGAGTGCCTTTCTTGAACTCCTCCTCAACCCTCTGCCTCTCCTCCTTCGAGAGAGAACCATGGTGAACAGCGATATCTTTGCCCAGCATGTTGAATCTCAAGCCAAGCATCTCGGCGTGCTGCCTGCTGTTAACGAAGATCAATGTTGATTTGTGGCTGTCGACCATTTTCCTCATCAAGAGTATTCTGGCCGCTGCTTCTGGAGAGGTGTACAGTCGCTCTGAAGCGATCCGATCTTCGTCACCGGGGGTGGGCCAAATGACATCGTATTCATACTCCTTTGGGGTTGAGGCCTGAAGAATCAGAACATCTCTGCCCACTCCACCCAAAAAGTTTGCAATGGTCTGGGGGGAACCCACGGTCGCCGATAATCCAATTCTTTGGAAATCCATATCTGTAGCCTCGCGGAGCCTTTCGAGAGCCACGGCGAGTTGGGTTCCCCTTTTCGACACGGCAAGATTGTGTATCTCATCGACGATCACCCACCTTACAGATCTGAGGTGGCGGCGCATTGCCTTTGATGGAAGCATTGCCTGAAGCGTCTCCGGGGTTGTGACCAGAATGTCTGGCGGGTATGATGACTGGCGCCTTCTCTGTGTTTGAGGGGTGTCGCCATGCCTTACGTCCAACCTTAGGCCAAGATGATCGGTCCAGAAGCGAAGCCTTCTCAACATATCGCGATTCAAGGCACGAAGAGGCGTTATGTAAAGGAGGGAGATGCCCTTCCTATCCTCGATTCGGAGGAGCATGTCAAGAACGGGTAGAACAGCTGCTTCGGTTTTACCAGTGCCGGTTGGCGCGATGAGGAGGACATGGCGCCCCTGAAGTATAGGTTCGAATGCTTCTGTCTGGATTCCAGTCGGGCTATCTAGGCCAAGCTCTTCAAGTCCAGAGCGAATGGGCTCTGATAGCAGGTTGAAGCCTGAAACCAACTGTCTACCCAACTTGCACCATTGGAGAAGAAAAACTTTCGGTTTCCTTTCACTCCATAAGATTTACCGTAAAGCCTTTTCCCTCTTCTCCTCAGCCCGTTTGAAATATTCGTCCCTTGTCTCAAGTTCGAACTCTTTTGTGATGTCTTCAACGGTAATGCAGTTCATGTTGCAATAAAGCGCGAAGACCCCTTCAGGTTCGGCAACGTCGATCTCAACACCTGAGCCGTACTTTCTCTTTATGGCTGGCCATTTCTCGTAGTTGTAATCGATGTGGAAAACTTCGAAATCTAGATTGATGAGCCTTGAGATTATCTGCATGTATCCGCTCGACTTGACAAGTGTCCTTCCAAGAGGATCGACGATTGCACTTCCGTTTCCA
This sequence comes from uncultured Nitrososphaerota archaeon, assembly GCA_964631995.1. GTDB lineage: Archaea > Thermoproteota > EX4484-205 > EX4484-205 > DTQO01 > DTQO01. Next base: position 3,211 of record CAZWAU010000042.1, on the reverse strand, counting down.
GTAAAAGCGGATGCTATGAAGAAAGACATGTCGTGAGCCCAGATAGAAAGCTGGAGGCCCCCAGGATACATCGAAGGAAAGAAGACCAACTTGGCACCTCCTGCCTTTAAACCTTCGGCGACACTCCTGTAGTTCATGTCGAAGCATATGGCGAAACCAATGAGCCCAAAATCGGTTTCCAAGATGGTCGGATTTGTACCTGGAGATACTCCCGCTTCTATCTCTTGGATGGTAGGATGGATCTTGTGGTATGAACCTACGACCGTACCCTTTCTGTCGATTAGGATGGCGGAATTGAAGGTCCTATCACCAGATCTCTCAACTATTGGGCAAACAACATACATTCCATGCTCTTCTGCTATCTTGGAAACAGCCTCAGTTGTGGGCCCCGGAACAACCTCCGCTGACCTAAACCACTCCTTTATCTCGAGGCCCAATCCGGTGAAAGTTTCGGGCAAACAGACTATGTCAGGTTTGTCGAGAGCAGCCATTTCAAGCAGTTCAAGGGCAGCCTTTCGGTTCCTCTCAATCTTATCTTCCGTTGAGCCGTTACCACCAGCGCCCGTGAAAGATATCGTTGATACCCTGATTTCTCTCACCATGCCCTTTCGAGCCCCTAAAAGAATTCCAGCACTTAAAATTTGTGTGTCAAAACGCCATAGATAACTACCAGCTATGCTTTTTGAGGGGCCCATTGGTCTTACCAAAGCTCGGAAAATGAATACAATGGATTTGCTATAAATGTCTCCCAGTTGCAAGGGATTCAAAAGCGTAGCCATCAGCATGCCTGCTTTATAGTAACTATCTGAAAGGAGAACACTGCTCACCTTCATGGGCAGTTTACAACAGACGTTAATGTTATCGACATGGAAGCGGTTCTTTAAGATTTACTAAGTAAGAGACCACAAGGCGATAAGTATCATGAACTTTGAGTCGAGAGCTCTAGAAGGCAATGCATGAAAGGTACCTTCCACTACATTTGGATGCTTCAAACATAATGGTGTGATCCATCGTAAATGCCAAGCCAGGACCTAGGGTCGGAGCTAGCTAGGGCTTCATTAGGCATAGTCCCTGCCTCAAGCGTCCCAGAGATAGTGCTAAGCCAATTCTCATTGATCAGTTGGGACCATCAAAAGGCACCTGGCTTTTTTTGGAGGCTGCCAAGCCTAACTTGGCAGGACCTTAATGAAGGCAAGGTTACTTCCATCGATGGCTTCAAGGTCGAGAAATATGAGACCTTGGTTGTTTTGAGGGAAGGTAAGATAGTCGCCTTAGTTCCCGAAGGTTCGTGGGTGATGAAACCAGATTCTGGGTTGGAGGGAAAGGAGACCAATGGTTCCTGGTTGGAGATCGTCTGGGTTGACCTTAGGCCCAAGACATTCGGCTTTGACGTGGACGAACTGCACGTCCAAGGCACGCGCTTTCGCCTTCAGGGGGAACTGACCATACGCATAGCAGATCCTGCCAAACTGGTTGAACATCTCCTCCTCATGCAAAGCAAGGACTTCATGTTTATGGACGATGTCCTTGAAAGGTTATCGATCTTGATTAGGGGCGAAGCTTCCTCGCTGGAGCACCGCGATCCTTCATGGCAATCGAGCTTGTTGGAATCTGTGAGAAAAAAGCTCAGCGATGAGATCTTGGAATGGGGATTGGTTCTGACCGACTTAAAGACAGCTGGAGAAACGAGCGCCATTGGAAGTTTTAGGGGCGAAGAGGCCAGCAGTGGGGAAGAAGGCAGGGTTGTGAAGGAAAGCGATGTGCGTACTGCCACTATATCTCCTCAGGTGGCTATTGAAGCCTCGCCTGTGAAGAGTGCAACTATTGCAAGCGATAGCGTCATCCAGATGCTCGATTGGGACACAGCTCCAAAAAGATGGATTCCAGCAAGCCGCAAGGGAGAGCTCAAGTGTGATGGGTGTGGTGGAAGCTCTGAAACGTTTGCTGTTTGTGCTTTGTCTTGCCGATTCCTTCAGAAGTGCAGGCTGTGCAGAAGGTGTTACCCGCTTAGGAGAAGTTGCGCCTTCTTCGTCTCACTTGAAACTCTCCAGCCCAAGAAGAGAATGGTTGATGAACGTAAGGAACTTGCAAAGACCGATGCGGGTAGAAGGCTTGGAGCACGCTATTGAATTAAGCCAGGCATGACGAGTGGTGGCAGGCTTTATGGTATTCAAGTAGAATACCTTCTGAAGATACCGTAGAGGAGGCTGCAAAGTTTTCCATTTGGACTCAGAAAATCTTCATTAGGGTGGTCTTCCAAGAAAGCGGCCGGTCACATGTCAACCAAGAGAGCCATAATCAGCGTATCCGATAAGAGCGGTGTTTTGGAGCTGGCAAAGGCTCTTGCTGAGCACGGGTTTGAGATTATTTCGACTGGAGGGACGGCTAAGCTCCTTAAAAGCAATGGCATAGCCGTTAGGGAGGTCTCGGAGGTAACGGGATATCCAGAGATGCTTGATGGCAGGGTCAAGACGCTGCATCCTGCGATATACGGCGGAATCCTAGCGGACAGGGACAAACCAGAACATGTGATGCAACTCAGAAGGTATGGCATTCCTGAGATAGAAATCGTTGTAGTAAACCTATATCCGTTCAAAGAATCTGCCAGAAAAGGTGTTAACATAGATGAGGTTATAGAGAATATAGATATTGGAGGACCAGCGCTACTGAGAGCTGCAGCCAAGAATTACAAGAGCGTAGTAGTTGTTGTGGATCCAAGCGATTACGGCAAGATCCTATCTGAACTAAAGGAATTGGGGCAAGTAAGTGCGAAGACAAGAGAGGCTTTGGCCATTAAGGCTTTCGAACATACCTCAGATTACGATTCCTATATAGCTAATTATCTTTGCAAGAAGTTGGCGGAGCCAACAAGGTTTCCTTCGACTCTCAGATTGAGATACGAAAAGCTTGAGGAGTTAAGGTATGGAGAGAATCCCCACCAGTCAGCAGCGCTTTACAGAGATGAAGAGGTTGTTCCAGACTCCGTTGTTGCCGCGAGAAAAATACAGGGAAAGGCTCTTTCGTACAACAATGTCATCGACCTTGACAGCGCTCTTGACCTTCTTAGAGAGTTTGAAGAAAAGACCGTTGCCATAATAAAGCATACAAATCCTTGCGGAGTTGCATGTAGTCCAAGCACATTAGAGGCATATAAGAGAGCTTACGAAGCCGATGCGATGTCAGCATATGGAGGCATAATAGGTGCAAACTG
>CAZWAU010000041.1:0-4597 GCA_964631995.1 uncultured Nitrososphaerota archaeon | reverse complement strand
CTTGGCGACCACTTCAAGAAATCCCAAGCGGTCAGAATCGAGCGATTTTACTTGCGGTAGCTCGTATATGTCCAGAAGATCTTCGAAAGATCTAAAGGCCATCCCCCATTTGGCATTCAGTGAATCTATTGTAACATATTTCTCCTCTAAGAATTTTACCAGTGCCCTTTTGCCTGGAGCATCTCGCTCTAAGCTAAGATAGTCGTCGAAGATATGGTTCGATGATCTCCAGTCTGGTGACCACCTAAGCTCATTGTCTGTGAAGTAACCAAGAAGGTTAGGATCATCCTTCCTTGGAGTGCATGCTCTCTCTGCCACTTTTTGCGCTGCTTCCTCGAAACTACTTGAGAAGAAGTCGGTCACTTCTCCGCTGAGCCACTCAGAGCCAGCGGTTGATGCGATATCCAATATTATGGTATATGGCATTCCCTTTGTGAAAACTTCATCGCTTGACCAAGCACCTATTGTATTGAAACCGAATTTGCGAAGCCTATCGACAGTCGATCTTGCCCACGATTCAGCATCTCCATAAATCTTTGAAACGGCTCTATTGTAAGGGCTGTAGCCAAGCGTTGGTGCGTAATCACCTTGGTAGCTTACGTGGTTCACGCCCTTCGATATGAAGGCGTTGCCCTCTGGATCCACAATCCACCACACGCCGCCGATTTTCTCGATGTGGAAGAACCCGGTTGCATTTCCCCTCAGTTTAAGAATACCTCCGCACTCGTCATACAACTCTTGCAATATAATGTTTCTCAAAGAAGCGAAGCTCGCGTTGTAAAGCAGTATAGCTTGGCGCGCTGCCTCGAGGCTGCGAGAACTGTCGTATAGAGCATAGGAAAAGATAATAGACAATGTCAATGTTAAAAGGAGCAAAAGTTTGACCTTGTCCTTAAATTTCCAGAATGGCTTCATGATAAAAGAAAAGTGGGCAAATTTACTTAAGAGTTACTTAACTTTCTATCGATTCTTGCCGGTCAAACGTTCCACTAGGAATCTTTCGAACGCGGGAAGGTCTTTCCATTCTGTGGCGCAATTGACCACTTTCGCTTTGTCATCGATAACCATGTAGCCATCATCCGTAACCCGGATGCCGAGCTTCTCCATGAAGAGCAGCTCCACGGAGAAGGAAAGGTATACCGCCACGGTGTCGAAAAGGATTGAGCTCCTCGATTCGAACTCCTCCCTCCACCTTTTATTTCCGCTCTTAAGCCAGATTTCGTAATTTTCAAGCAAAGCCTTGATGAGAGGATCTTTGCACTCTCGAACCGCACGGTATTTTTGGCCTGAAAGCCTTACGAACCCACAGGTATCTAGCGGCGTTATTGTCATTTCCCATGCAGCTGTGAATACTTTCTGGCAAGCCTTTGGATCGGCGGCGACATTGTACTCAGCTACGATGCCTCCATCGCTACCATATTCGGGAGGACTTTTTCTTAAGCAACCATGCATTCCTACGAAACGAGCACGATTGACGATATCGGGTTCTCGCTCAAGGGCTGCAGCAATATTAGGAACGGGACCTATGCATATAAGCGTCATAATTCTAGGAGAGTCCATTATCGCATCGATCAAGGCACCCACCCCATCCTCATGTACAACACCAGGATAGCTTGACAGGTCGTATCCTTCAACCCATGCCGATTGAGGTCCAAGTCGATCGTCAAATCGAAGTCCGATGCCAACTGGGACATCAGTTCGCCCTGCAACCTCAAGCATCTTAGCGGCTATCTTCGCCCTGTAAGTCGTGTTTCCCGTCTCTGTCAGGACCAGCTTTAGGTCCAGCTCAGGAGATTTAAGAAGCATCGACAAAGCCCAAGTGTCATCTATATCTCCTCCTATGTCGGTATCCAAGATAACCGGGATCTTCGTTCGGGAAAGATCTTCCAAACCTCCTGACCTCCATCCAACATTGGTGACCACCCTTTTATAACAGCTTGTTATTTTACTTTCCGTTTGCATTACTTTGCATAAAGATCTTTTGCTAGAACACTAACAGTAATTCGATCGATCTGTAAAAATTTTATTAAATTTGAAAAACTTTCTTGACTTATAAAAGGAGATACGACATGAAAAGACGGGGGAATTAAAGGCATATCAAATCAGGCGATCATTTAAACGTGTGATAGTGAAGAGGTTGGAATGCACTGCAGTTCATAAATATCCACTGGGCAAAGAGGATAGGAACTAAAAATTAGTTACTCTATTTAAACTGATTCGTGCTAGAATATTTATTTACAAATCGTGCAACCGCTTGTTTCCAGGCCCGGTACAAGCTCACCGTGAAGAGCACAAAGCAAACCTTCTGCCCTTAAGGCCCTGCACGCCTGACAAAGTTTTGATAACACGAATGCCATGTCGACATTTTTCTTCGACAGCTCCTCTGCGATTTCCGAGACCGCTTTCTGAATCTTTCTCGATGTTGCAAGGGCTTCGATTGTAGACCTTCCCCTCGAGCCCTTCATGTAGTGGGTGATGGCGGCTGGTGTTACTTCCATCCTCCTAGCGGCTTCTGCTGGTCTCATGCCATATTGGGAGATCAATTTCTTCGTTACCATGACCCTCACAGCGGGAAGAAGGTATGCAACAACCATTACGCAACTCGGTTTCAATGTTAGGTAACGTTAACAGCGTTAACTTATAAAGATGCTCCTAAAGTTTCTTGGTAAATACCGAAAATCTCCCACAATCAGTTCAAGCTAAGACAAGTCTAAATATGTTCCGCTTATCTCATTGGGGGCGAAGAAGGTGGTAGAGCTCGGCGCGGAAAGGATAGTAGTTACGGCAGCATTACCGTATGCCAATGGGGAGATCCACCTAGGTGGCTTCGCCTCCACGTACCTACCAGCAGATGTTTTTGCCAGATACTGCAAATTAAGGGGCGACGATCTAGTCTACGTTTGTGCAACTGACGACTTCGGAACGCCCATCATGGTTGAGGCGGAGAAGGAGGGGAAGACCCCCCAAGAGTATGTTGCATTTTGGAACAAAAGGGACAGGGAGGATCTGGAGGCTTTTCAGATATTTTACGACCTTTTCTACAAGACGAGTTCTGAGGAGAACATAAGGTTCGCACAATATTTCTTCAAGCGGCTTCAAGAAAGGGGATTCATATACAAAAAGGAAGTCTTGCAGCCATACTGCGAGAAGGACAAGAAGTACCTGCCAGACCGTTACGTTAAAGGCGATTGTCCCTTCTGTGGCGCGAAGGACCAATATTCTGACGGGTGTGAAAAATGCGGTAGGACCTTCCAGCCTGGAGAGGTTTTGAACCCTCACTGTGCGATATGCGGAGGTGTACCAATAACTAGGAAGAGCGAACACTACTACTTCAGACTTTCAGCTTTCTCTGAAAAGTTGGAGAAATGGCTGAAGGAGAACAAGAACCTCCAGACCGAGGTTAAGAACTATGTGCTGAAATGGATATCTGATGGGTTAAAAGACTGGGACATAACCAGGGACATATCTTGGGGCGTGCCAATTCCAATCGATGGCGTGAATGCAAGCCTATACCTTTGGTTCGACAACCACCTTTGTTATATCAGTACAGCGCTTAAGGTGCTTTCCCAGAGGTCTGTTGATGGCAAGGAATTCTGGAACAGCGCGAAGATATTTCACTTCATAGGGAAGGACATCGTTTACCACCATTACCTCTTCCTACCGGCCATGAGGCTTGGCGTGGGAGAATACAAGCTTCCTGACTACATTCCAACAAGGGGGCATCTGATGCTCCAGGGGCAGAAATTCTCTAAGAGCAGGAAGTGGTACATAAGTCTCAGGGAATTTCTAGAATCATTTCCGCCTGATTACCTTAGGTACTATCTTTGTGCAATTACGCCATGCAGCCAAACGGATGTCAACTTCGATTGGGATGATTTCCAAAGCAGGATTAACAACGAGCTTGTGGCAACCATAGGTAACTTTGTGCACAGAACACTCACATTCATATACTCGAAGTTCGGTGGAATGGTCCCAAATCCAACAACACTGGATGAAGAGGATGAAGAGTTCAAAAGATCCATTCTAAGCGTCGCCGATAAGGTTGGTGAGAAACTTAACGATGTTGAAATAGATAAAGCTCTCAAGGCGGTCGTGGAGTTTGCTAGTTCCTGCAACCAATACTTCCAGAAGAAAAAACCTTGGGCAGGTGGAGAATCAGCCAAGACTTGCCTCTACCTTTCGGTCAATGCTGTTGCCGTTCTCGCAATCCTGCTCGAGCCATTCCTTCCGATTTCTGCCGAAACCCTTTGGCACCAGTTAAACCTTCCAGATTCGGTCCACAAAGCGAGGTGGAAAGAAGCTTCTAGTTTACTCATCGAGCCGAAGCATACGATCAAGAAACCAGAGATCCTCTTCAGGAAGATAGAGGAAGGCGAGATAAGGAGGCAGAAGGAGAAGCTATTAAACGCCCTGCCAGCGCATGAACCCTAGGTTAGGTTTGCCCGTATGATAGAAGAAGCCTACAGTGGGCGTTTCAGAGTTTCTCGCATATCAGCTTGTTCGAGCGAATCGATTGCTCAACGCAGCTAAGGAAATTAAGGGGCTAAATCACATGATGTCGTCGATGAACCAAACCAAGAAATTTGTTCTTGAAGGA
>CAZWAU010000040.1:0-2883 GCA_964631995.1 uncultured Nitrososphaerota archaeon | reverse complement strand
ATATAGTGCAAACCAGCACCTTGAGATGTCCGTGGATCCAAGTTTTTCCAAATAAGCGCTATCGCTGTGGGCTCGAGCGCCTCAGCAGCCGTTTCACTTTCGTCCCTCCCTCTCTTTCTCCATCTGCCAATCCTCCTCGGTGAGACACGGCTGCTTCGTCTGAATACATTTGTGACCCTGCTGACGGGAAGGTTGTTGCTGGTAAGTCTTAAAGCCCCTTGGATCGCTAGCCGTGCAGTTCAGTCCCGAAGAATACATTTTTGGTGGTGGAAAATGAGCTGCGATGAATGCAAAGGCGTTTTGGTCCCAGATGGCAGCGGAAGCCTTGTTTGCGTAGAATGCGGCCTAATCCATGCTTACAGTGATGTTTATGGTCCGTCCGTTGGAAAGAAGCAACGGTTGGGGAGCCTCATAACCAAGGGATCTGCTTTCTTTACAGATTCCTCGGAAAGGAAGCTCTCTCCCGAAATTCAGGCAAAGTATCTCCGACTCAAAAGACTTCAGGAGTCTGCGTACAACGGCTCTTGCCTCAACATGCTCCAGCTCCGCCGAGACCTAGAGTCAATCGCGTTGGAGCTCTGCCTGCCCAAGGAGGTCGTTGAGACTGCAATGAACTTCTTCGACCAGCTCCTCTCCAAACTCCGGAACCCCTACGGGAACTACGGCATGCTGATGGCTGTGTGCCTGGCCTCTGTCTCCCGGGAATTCGGCGATCGCGCGCCGGTGCGCCTGTCTGAGCTGGTCGATGCTTTCAAGCGGAAGGGATACAGGCTCTCCCTAAAAGTCGTCGCAAAGAATCTGAACTTTCACTCTTTCTTCATACCTTTCAACAAGAAATTCCATCAGTCAGAGGATTATCTCGGCAGGGTGGTCGAAAAGCTGCGGGCATCCCCTTTCATCCAAGTCAGGATCCGACTCATTGGTTTCGAACCGGATGAATACTTCGAGAGGCTCTTGTCGATGGCGAAAGCACTGCTTGCGGGCCTCCCCCCGCCCCGCAGATCAGGCAAGAATCCATACCTCCTTGCGGCTTCGGCAGTCTTCCTGGCTAACAAGATCCTTGCAGAGTCAAGATCGACCGAAAGCATACTTACCAAGTCACAGTTCTCTAAGGATGTCGGAATTGCCGAGTACACGCTGCGGAGCCATCTTTCAACAGTGTTCACCGGTGGTCTTCCCCCCTCCCGAATGCTCGCCGCCCAGAGCTAGCTTGTTAGCTTGTGCCCTCCTACCCCATTCTTTTTTTTGCACTTCAGGTCTGCGGTTCAGATTGCTAGCCTGATTGTGTAGTTCGCCCTGAAGAGAACCCCCTTGCCCCAGAACTCGACATACAGATTCCCAGTCACCAGCCACTCCCCATCTCCCGTTTCGCCAGCAAAGCGCATCTGGTGTCTATCCACTTGCTGCCCCGAGTATCCCTCGACAAAGACAGATTCAACACGCACCACCGGGCTTTTAACTTCCCTGCTCTTGGCATCATTGTTGATTTGCAAGCACCACTGCTCTAGCAGCTGGGGGATCCCTTGGCTGGCTTCCTCCAGAGAGGTGAAATTTGCGTGTGCTTTGAGATAACTGCAGAGGTCGAAGAGCAGGTTGTAGGATGTGAACTCGAAGCTTTTGAGGAGATCAATTGCCTCCGCCTCTCTCTCAAGTTCCATACGCTGGTCGTTTAAGGTTAGCTCGGAGATCAGAACGAGGAGTAGTACCATCGCCTCACTGGCGGTGAGGATTACCCCTTTCTTGTTATGTAAAATAGTATAATCCCTCCTTCCCTGCTTGATAAGAGCGGCACATAAGGTCCTTGGTCGGGCTCTTCCAAGCTCAATCTGATGTCCCCAATATCCAGACTGCCTTGGTTAGCACACAGATCAAGGAGTTGAGTCATGTTCCCTGAAGCAATCAACTGGTAGAATTCCAGCCTCAGTCTCTCCCTCTCCGCGATCTCATCAAGCTCGACCTCAAAATCTGCTCGAGCAAGTAATGCCACTGATAGTAGCGCAATAGCCAGCAGAAGGGCTCCCAACGCATCGATGAGGGATGCTTGCCCCCTAGCCGCCATACAAGACCCCCGGGTAAGCATTTCCTGAAGCGTTGTCGAGCACATACGCGGAAGGAGACGCCCCCAGCGTATCATTAACATTCTCAAGTGCGTCTATCTGGCTGCCAATGATCTCCAGTACAGCTGCATTTATCGTAACGATGGCAAGTATGATTGGGACTATCAGAAGCAACTCAAGCACCTCTTCATCCATCTTCAACCAGCCCCATAATTCCATTGAAATCGACTTCGAACCTACCCGTGCTATTCAGCCTCTCCACAGCCCCCAGGAAAATCCCCTCATGCTCTTCCATCGCCGACTCAAGAAGCTTGGAGAAGAGACAAAGACTGCCCACGCCGATCTCTGTAGAGATCAGGATCCAGAATAGCAAGACGGTCCCAAAGATCACCATCCGAGAGGGCACGGCTTCTCCCGTCATTAAGCCCTTTATAAAAGCCCGCGTAGGGAACTCCCCAAGGGAGGTTTTCCATATAAGTTCTGGCATATCTCGGAGGTCGATCTGGTGATGAACTGTCAGGAGACAGAGCGGCTCCAAAAAGGTAGAGGAGGCGACGTGCTCTCCGTGCTTGAAGAGCGGATCTCGATCCTGGAGTACTCGATATGCCTAATTTCCAAGAAGGTAGACGAGATTGAGAAACGGTTCCCTTAAGATCTACCGAAACCTCAGTCCCAGGATGTCAGTCTCTGAGTTCGAACAGATCTCAGAAGATCCCCCTAGCTCATGCGCGCTCTGCCTTTTTTCGGGGAACAAGGGCTTCCTACTCACCCGGGAGCAGTTTCAGATGGTTTGGCAGGTGTGCCAGGATCTCCGTCTCTGCCTAGA
>CAZWAU010000039.1:0-14504 GCA_964631995.1 uncultured Nitrososphaerota archaeon | reverse complement strand
TCTCTTATCCCCTCTAAGAAGGGATTAATCCTGAAAAGAGATAAAGAAGGAGAAAAACGATTTATCAACTAACGATAATAGTGAGAAAGAAGATTTTTGAGATTGCCGCGATGCTTAGGAATGATTGTTGTAAAATTAACGAAATAACTCAAGAATACAAACTGAAAGAAAAAGAACTCTTCAATCTGTGCGTTTGCGCGCAGGTGAACAAGGATTTGCCTAAAGCTGAGATGTATGCCAACGAGATCGCCGAACTCAGATCTAGGAATTACAAGATTCTAAGGACCCAAAGTTCTTTGGAAGAGGCCATAATCACTTTGGAGAACATAGAATGGTTTGGAAATGCAAGAAAGGTTCTTAGTTCTGTGGTGCGCATCTTAAAACAGATTGAAGAAGATCTGATTGGAGTTTTACCTGAAGTTGTGGAGGATCTGGTCAAGGTCAGAAAGACGCTCAATGCTATACTTGATGAAGTTAGATATACGAAGACCACAGGAGAGCAATACTCCTCGTGGGTAGTTTGATTATAGGAGTGCTCGTCTTCACCCCCTCTATCCATAGCACCCTATCGTGTCTGAAAATTCCATTAGGGCCTCGAGCCCTCTACCATCAAAGGCGACAAGCGATATTGAAATCACTAGAAGCATGGGTTGTAAATAATTAACCTCCTAGTGCTTGAAAGTATTTGATATACCGTTCAAGATTCGGTCTAACAATTTCGACCGACATCTTCGCACCTCCGAGTATTACAATGAAGATGCTGACCGCATGCAGCGTCGCCTAAACTCTACCTCTTTGCTTCAGTGAATCGAGGTTGAGTGGACCTTTTCTAAGCTCAAGAACTCTGCCCATGCTCCTGAGATACATCAAGAGTGGTGCAAGGAATATGGATCTTGAGGCAATAGCACTTCAGGCCCATGTAAGAGGCGCTAGCTAAATCGAAATAGTTTTATCTGGGTAACAAATTTGTTACTTTGATGTGATAATGCGTAGGAGCATTTACGAGATAAGGGACAAGATTCTCAGCGGGAAGAGACTGGTCCTTAATCCCCTTCAGCTCTCAAACTTGACTCTGATACCTAGGGAGCATGCTAAGGTCTACTTTGATAGACTGGTGAAAAAGGGGTTTGCCCATAGGATCGCGAAGGGGGTAATATCTTTCACAGAAGATCCCTTCGTTATCGCCTCCCAGCTAATAGAGCCCTCCTACATTTCATTTATGGGAGCCCTCTACCTCCAAAATATGGTCCAACAGATACCAACGATAGTTGAATGTGTAACCCCAAGGAATAGCTTGAGGCTAGAGCATCTTAAAATTGAGTACCACAAGATACGCCCTTCGCTTTTCTTCGGATATGAGCGCTTAGAGAGGTATGGAGGCTACATCTTTGTGGCAAAGCCCACAAAGGCGGTCATGGATCTGATATACTTCGACCTCTACCCAAGGAAGATGAGGCTCGATTTGGATAAGGTCGAATTGATCTCCATGGTAAGGGCTTACAGGAATCTGAATGACTACAGGGCGAAGAGAGTAGTGGAATGGGTGGAGAACGATGCTTGATAGGAACCAGATCCTAGCTATCGCAAAGATGAGAAGATTAAGTCCTTGGCAGGAAGAGAGGAGGTATGTGCAGGCTTTGATACTGTATTCTCTGAACATTTTTCCAATCGTTGCCAAAGGCGGAACTTATCTTTGGTATTTCCACGGATTAAACAGATTCTCTGAAGATCTTGACTATACAGCAGAAGGAAAAATAACAGAAGAAATTGCCCAAGAAGTGAATAGAACACTTGAGCTTTTCGGTGTTCATAACGAATTAAAGATAATGAAAGACGATAGGTTCACATTTTCTTTCAGGATAGGAGCGCAAGCCCCGCTTTACCGAACTGAAAAGGATACCTGCTATGTTTACGTTGAGATAAGCCGTAGGGAGAGGGTGCTGACGGAAGCGATATCGTTAACATTGGATGAGCCTTTCTATGGAATACCTATGATTTATTTGAAAGGGATGAATTTAAAGGAAGTACTTTCTGAAAAGTTAAGAGCCATTATGGTAAGGGGAAACGCGAGAGACCTTTACGATACATGGTTTCTTGTTGTAAAGAAAATGGTAACTCCTGACAAAGGCTTAATAAACAAGAAGCTGGCTTTTTATGGCAGATCTTTCGATAAATCGCATTTCCAAGCAAGAGTTGAGCAGATTGGGAAATATTGGCAAAAGGAATTGAAACCAATAATTATTGGAGCATTACCAAAGTTCGAGGATGTCAAAGAGGATGTGATTAATTTCATCCAGTAATCCTTCGATATGAAAAGCACTTATCGGTCGGCTGTCTCTGCAATCTCATTTCCAGGTCTTGTGTGCTTCGATCTTCACGCTGATTATCTTTCCCTTTAGTTCATCAGAAATGTAGATCTCATGTGTTGACTCATAAACGATTCTGATATTCTCGAATCCCGCCTTTTCGATTATCTTCAGGTAGCTGGTCTTCTCCATCGCTCCCGTTATAAAACTGGCCCAAGTTTCGAAGCTCTTCCTGACTTCCTTTGGCAGTTTTCCTTCTGCGATGGTGTCCGATAGTAGTGTTTAAAAAACCATGGCTTCATAAAATTTAAACTTCTGGCCACTTCTTCTTTTCGCCCACAGTCCTATATGAGTCGGTTTCGGCTCCGATCACTAAAAGCTTTCTCGTATCAACCCCCTCTAAAAAGCTCTTATCAACCGAAACAGCAACAACTTTTCCAAAGATCAGGGCCTCCTTATGCCATTCTAGGAGGCATTCATAATGCGCCACACATTCTTCTATTCTTGGCGGCCTTACCTCTTCTGAAGGGATTGGTGTCAGCCCAGCTCTTTCAATTTCGTTCACACCGGGAGGGCTAGGATTTACTGTAATTTTCGCGACCTTGAGAACCTTGCCTATTATGTCTTCGGTCGGAACGTTTACCACAAATTCGCCAGTCTCCAGAATGTTGCGGTAAGTGTGGTGTTCTGGACTGCAGTAAAAAGCATATGATTTCATTGAGCTAACAGTCATGAAGTTCGTCTTTACGGATGCATTTTGCTTCCCTTCTCTGCTTACGGTCGTTATGAGAACAACTGGCCTTATGATGAAATTCTTCTCCCTGTACCAATTCTCTGCTTCCTCTCCAAGCAAGCTCTTTGGAGCCTGCAAAGGCAGGGGAATCTTCTTGACCAAGACACCTTCATTCCCCCATTGCTTTAGGTGCTTAAGTGGATTACGAATTTTAGGTCAAGATATGATGCCTTCGATTTCAAAATGTCACAATATGGCCCTATTTCACGTCTGCAAATCTCTCTCGAATTCGTCTGGAAGATGGCAAATCCCATAAAATAGGGCGATTGGATTCATAAATAGTTAAAAACTATCCGATGAATGTTGTTCTAAGGTATGTTGTGATAAGTTAGGAGTGCTATAGAATGGCGAAAAAAGGAGGCGAAAGGATGAGAAAAACCATGTTGGTTGTTCTTCTAGTGGTTTTTGGAATAGCTGCATTTTCCCTCCTCGTTACTTCAGGAATCTTGGGCGACTTACTTTGGGGAAGCGAGATCGCCTGCCCTAACGATCGGAGCCCGTACGTTTTGACACCCATTGGATCGAGGAGCGAGAACTTCATCTGGAGGTGCCTCGTATGTGGTTACACATGGAGGGAAACGTATAAGGAGGATGTTTATACGAAGTGGAGGAAGGCTTTCCTCGAACCCGCTTTCGTGCGTGATTATGCAATACTCTACCTGCGTGATTCAGGATATGAAGGTTTGCCCGATCCCCTTAAGGTTGAGTGGAGTGGTGGAAGGGAGACGCCCGAGGGCTTGCTCGGAAGCGAAACTTACGTCTACCGTGCAGATGGTGTTGTCGTAACCATAAGGTACCCAGTCGTCTTGGCTGAAAATGTCGTGTACGAGATAAGAGTAGAAATTTCAGGAACGAAGGTTTGGGAAGGGAGACTTCACCAGCGCCAATTCTTCACAAATACCTCGAATCCATTGGACAGAGCGATATACGATTACTATGGAGGGGTGGGCATATTCGAAAGAGGTATCCACGTAATTGCTACCAACAGAGATCCAACGACCTTCTTTGGGACGGAGAACTTCTGGAGCACGTTAAGGGAGCACGAAACAAAAAATGCTTCGACTAGCGAATTTGTGAGCATATTGGTTTCGAGGGGAGATTTGCCAACAGGAGGGTACCTAATCCAACTCAAGTCATTTGCTTGGCTTGAAAGCTACCCTGTTGTATTATCCTTCTCAGCCAACTTCACGAATCCAGGAGAAGGTGTTTCTGTAACCGAGGCGATCACAAACCCGTTAGTACTAGTGCCGATAGGCAACTTGCCCGCAGGAAAGTATGTCGTTGAGGTACACATTGATAGCTTCACCCTAACTTATGACGATTCTGGAAAACCCATTTACGTTCCAATATTGACATTTAAAGAAGAAGTTTGGATTTTAGAATTCGAAGTCGCATGAAAGATTGCCGGATTAAGTCAAGTCCTTATCCAGCAAGATCTGGGTGGCACTCGAGTTCGATCATTCCAATCTAAATCACAGTAGGTTGAGAGTTGGCAAGATGAATCTTCGTTCAATTTTTGGGCCTGGTGGGACTCGAACCCACACCCAGGGAGTTGCTCAGTCTCCCCCGTTCTATCCGTTCTGAACTACAGGCCCTCTTAACATATCGTTTCAGGGTACTTAATAAGGGAGTATGTCATCGTTTTTCATCTTCAATCGCCTTTATTTTGGATAATTCGCCAGTCCTCTCAGATCTTCGTAGCTCATTCGTTCATGCACATCCACTCGAATACTTATTATTCAAACTCTTTTCGATTCATCATATATGGTCTCGCGCATACAGGCGGGAGTACATAGGAAACATACTTAAGAGTACCTTTTTCTGGGCTTCGGAAGCCAAGTCTTGCCTAACAGCAAAACAAATCAAAGTAAACTTCGGCGTGTATACGCCACAGCTTTTACAGGTTCGATTTCGGATGGGATGATCTCGCCATTCATATTTGTTTATGCCGTTAGGCTTGGGGCGTCATCAGCAGATATCGGATGGATGCGATCGGTCAATAACCTCTTTACGTACACTCTTCAGGTTCCGTGGGGCAGACTTAGCGATAGGATCGGGAAAAGAGTTGCTATCGTAGCTGCTTCGAGTCTTGCAGCATCCCTTCTCTGGATACCCATAATCTTCATTGAAGATCCAAAGATGCTCATTCCACTTCTCTCCCTGCGTTCCTTTATAGCATCGGCTTCCATTCCGGCGTGGAGCGCCCTTCTGGGGGATCTTACGCAAGCTTCTCTTAGGGGAAGCGTCATCTCGATGGTAAATGTAGCCTCGTCGCTTGGCAGCCTCATGGCGACCGCCATAGCTGGTCCCCTGATAGATTACTCGGGCGGAAAATTGACCGTTGTCGTTCTTGTCTCATCCGCTCTTGGCTCTATTTCTGCAATAATCCTAATGGGATTAAGAGAGCCCCGAATTGGTAAGCCCATCAAGATGACCGACCTAACATCTCTTCTGAAAACTTCCGATCTGCCCAAACTGATGGGAGGAGAAAGCGATTTCGGCCTTTTCCTGAGGCTCTCCGTGGCACAAGGGTTCTTCTTGACATTCGCATGGCCTCTTTTCCCCATTACCATGGCCGAAACTTTGAACCTTAGTATGTGGGAGGTTGGTGCTATATCGATCATCAACATCTGCATAACTCTTCTATGCCAACCATTTATGGGCAAAGCTGTAGACAAGTTCGGCAGGAGGCCCGTCCTGATCTTCAACTTCGTTTCCCTCACAACAGTGCCACTGATGTACTGTTATGCCTCAGACTTCTTTCAACTTGCGATCTTTAACATTTATTTGGGAGTCATAACCGCTGCAGGCAATGCCTCAGTCTTAACCTATCTCCTTGACATCGTCCCTGAAGACCGTGTCGGAGAGTTTACCGCCATATACAATATGGCAATCGGCATATCATATTTTGCAGGTTCTGTTGCAGGGGGAAATGTGACTCAGTTTGCTATCTTGGTGCTTGGTAGAAGAAAGGGCCTCGAGGCAGGTTACTTGATCTCGGCTTTTGGGAGGTTCTTAACAGGAATATCATTCCTGAAAGTCAAAGAGGCTAGGTAAAAATTTTATTTCAATTTCCAGAAGGATCGAACTTGGATCCAAAAGGCCTTGTTATGAACTATTGGATTCATTTGACAACCAATACGGACCCATTAAACTTGTTGACAACCTTGGTCGTAACACTTCCAAGTATGTTTTTAAATCCACCATAACCTCTACCTCCAATGATTATTAGGTCGCAACCAAGCTTTTCAGCTTCATCGATTATTGTAGAGGCAGGATCACCTGTCCTGCTCCTTAGCTTTACCCTTATGCCCATGCCTTCGGCCATGATCCTCGCCTTCTCAAGTATTTCGTCTTTCTCCCTCACAAGATCGGCCCTTGCAGAGTCTGGAATGACAACGATGCCATGTGAGTTCTCTGCCCCCTGCTTCAATGCGACCTTTGGGAGAGGTTCTGAAACATGAATGACGGTGACCTCGGATTCTTTAATTAGGAGCTTAAGTCTAGCAGCCACCTCAATAGCCTTCTCGGATGCTGGCGAGCCATCGGTTGCTACCATAATTCTCCTGAACATCGTCTGGAAGACTTCGATGCCCGATTAATAAGTCCTCCCCAGCTCTGGTTAAAATGGGACCGAATAACAATTGCACTTAATATTTGCGGTATTCCTGTAAGATAATCGAAAAACGGATACAAAGCCAATCAGATCAAGAGGTGGAGGATCGATGCTCATAGGTCGAGGTCCTCTTTGGCTTGCAGTGCTTCCTCAGTGCTAGAATTATTCCCGATAGTTCAGCCTGAGCTACTTAATGCATCTGAGCATGATGCCCTGGATGATGTACAAATCGCCCCCCTCACTTTCTCTTGGACGATCCAGCAGGACTATAGCAGAACTTCTTTTTAGGGATGGAATGATTTTGGTAAATTAGACCCCTATGATAAAAGATTGAGCCTTTCAGGTAAATAGGTTGTCTAGCAACATCATGACAACGAATCCAACTATTAGCCCAAAGGTTGCTTCTCTCTCAAACCCTTTCCTATGACTTTCAGGTATCATCTCATCGCTTACGACGAATAGCATTGCGCCAGCAGCAAAGGCGAGTGCCCAAGGAAGAATAGGATGGAAAATCGAGACTAGGCCAACGCCCAACAAACCTCCAACAGGTTCAACCAACCCCGTTAAAGTACCATACCATAAAGATCTTCGTCTGCTATATCCTTCCCGCAACAGGGGAAGCGCGACTGCAAGTCCTTCAGGCATGTTCTGAAGTCCGATGGCCATGGCAATAACAAGTCCTGCTGCCACATCTCCGCTACCGAAGCTGACTCCCACTGCTAACCCTTCAGGGAAGTTGTGAATAGTTATGGCGATGACAAAAAGCCAGACTTTTGATAGCTTTGATGAAGGCCCTTCTGTGCCCAACGCTGGATGAAAGTGAGGGATAAAGCGGTCAATCAAATGCAACACAAAAGCTCCTAGGAGAATGCTGATAACGGCAAGCCAGGGACCTCCCAAATCGATAGCTGGAACTATCAAACTAAATGCAGTTGCTGCTAGCATAACGCCAGCTGAAAAACCAAGCAGTATATCCAATAACCTATCTGAAATCTTTTTTGTAATCAATACTGGTAAAGCTCCAGCACCTGTGGCTAAACCTGCAGCTAAACTGGCAATGGATCCAAGCCAAATTATTTCCTCGATCATATTTTTACACAGCCTATGTGACGTAATTGTGATGATATAAAAAAGGGAAGCTAATAACTTCTTACTTGAGGAATTTAGAGACGAAAGGCGAAGTTTCACCTCTCCGCATGAAGTGACCGGATGGTCCCTCACCCAGGAATTCCGAGAACCAGGATTCGTGCTCAATTTCCTCGTTGAGGATTGACTGAGATAGGTCATAAGTTCGATGGTCTTTGCCTGCGGTCATGTTGCAGATGTACGTGTATCCTCTTACTGCGCATCTCTCTGCCTCCACCAATACCTTCAATATCGCCTTAACGTCGGTGGATTCTTTTGGTAGACTTGCTGGCGGGCATGCTGAAGCATCATGAAAAGTCTTCATATTTTCAGGTAGTTTGCCTCCTAGCTCATATATGCGGGGGACAATAGCTTCAAAGTGGTTTCGATCCTCTATGCGAGCAACTTCCGCGATTTCCTTGATTCCTTCCCCTTCAAGCCCTATCAGGTTACATCTGAGGATGGTATAGTAGTAGTATGTTGTAAGCTCAGCTGCAGCGTTCTTAACTAACAGCTCCACAAGCTGATCAACATTGATACCTGCTTTTTCCACCATTTCTCGCGCTACTCTAGCCATCATATCACCTCCTTCAAATTAGTAACTGCTATCAAGTAAAAATTAATATTATTTAAATCTTACTATTTGTTAAAAAAGAAATATATGTATAGTTACTCATCACTCAAACATGAAAATGCAGCAACTAATGGCCATGCTTCATGAAAATGGCTACAAGATCACACCTCAACGTATGACAGTTTGTGAGATTATATTATCGAGCAAGAGCCATCCAACGGCCGAACGGATATATGAGGAAGTGAAGAGGGAGCATCCAACAATTAGCTTAGCTACAGTGTATCAGACATTGCACCTCCTTACAAAACTTGGGGTGATCCAAGAGCTGGGCTTCAGTGATAAGGTTACAAGGTATGAGCCTAATGTCTCGCCTCACATTAATGTCATATGCCAGAAATGCGGAGAAATCTATGATTATGAGGCGAAAAGCGTCAAAGAGATGTGGACCAAAATAATAGGGGAACTGAAATTCAAGCCTATCGGACAACGCCTCGATATATATAGGTACTGCGACAGATGTAAAAGATAGTGCTCATCTTATAAATTCAGAGAACTGAATACCAAATTAGATGTTTAACCAAACTGCCTAAAACCTCATTAGCTAATTATGGGGCTCTTCCTTCTGTGCACTTTTCGACCAAGCAGAATGAGGAAAACAGTGAAGGCAATGGCTAAGGCTATTTCTCGGTATAATTCTTAATTACTATTTTGAACGTCTCCGATATGAAGAACAGAATGCCTTAAGCTAGGCTAAATCTATTGGGCTCACTCAACTCATTATATGATGCCCATGAGGCCTGGACATACTAGGTAAATCCAATCGTCATAGTGAGCTACACCGACACCCCAGTTGTATGGGGGATGATGTACATGAAATAAGTAAATCTCTATCTGGAGGGGTTATTGAAAAAATCGATAGGGAAAAACAGTTATGGGTGAAAGACGCCTTAGGGATTGTAAAGTCGTCTATAGAAGGTAAGATTTTCATTAAGTCAGGAATGCAGACAGACACAGGAGATTGGGAGCAAGCATATACAAGAAGGACAATAGATGAAACTATAAAAGAATTGGCGGAAGTGGAAAACTAAACTATTGCGTCAGCTCTACTAGCTGAGTTGGAGAGAGCGAAAATATTGCTAAGGAGATATCGAAGAAATGCGGAGAAAATCTTAGGATGATCGTGGATAAAACAAGGATCCATTTCATAGTTGAGATAGGGCCATGGGTGGGATGAATTGCTGCAGCAAATCTACAGGCACATAGATGCGATTTTCTAGGGCTTAGAGCTATTTCCTAAATTGGTTTTATAGCAAAGAACGATTGAAAATGGCAAGAAAGAAGTAGGCGCTTTAATGACAACGATGTTCATATGGCGGAAATGGTTGTCACTTAGCAGCCTCAAATGCTAGTTAATGGAAGGTGCGGGGGGAGGGAGTCTCTAGGCCGTTTATGGGCCTTTTTGAGCCCTCGAACTCCTTCGAGACAGGGTTCTGAGCCCTGCGCCTTTGACCTGGCATCGCCAGGGCTGAAGCTCTATTGGCATTGGGGGGTTTAACCTACCCCCGCGTTACCCCGCTTTCTGTACCAGCCAACATTCGCATTCTATCGATGGTTTATAGGTTTTGGGTGCCGGTATTTGGCTTTAGCCGGACCACAACACATTTGAGATATAGAGCGTTTAATGTCCGTCTGGATGTCAGCGCATTGTTTGATAGGATAGGCGTCGTGTACAGGGAAGATATGAAGGAGGCCGAGAAGGCCGCTGCCAAGGTCGAAGAGTGCTCCAAAGGCCGCCAGGTCGATGCCTTTGCTATTGCTGAGGACGAGCTTGAAACGCAGATAGGAAAGCTGTCTTGCGACCTTCTCGTCTGCATCGGCGGGGATGGCACCCTCCTAAGGGGATCCTTTATGGTAAAAAATCCCAACACGCCAATCCTTCACGTAAACCTTGGGGCGAAAGGATATCTGGCTGAAATTGTGCCAGACCAGATTCCAGAGGCCCTTGAGAAGATTTTCTCCAATAACTATAGGTTAGAGAGTGCCATTAAGATCTCATCCTGGCTTGATGGTGTTGCACTTCCAGATGCCACGAATGAGGTTGCCATTAGCTTGACAGCCCACCTGAGGATGGCTTATCTCGATGTTGAAATAGAGAACTTTGGCACGGTCCAGGTCTTAGGAGATGGAGCCATAGTTTCATCTCCGCTGGGCTCCACGGCTTTCTCCCTAAATGCTGGCGGTCCCATAGTCAGCACAGATCTGGATGCTGTCATCTTGACACCAATATGCGCAAGCAGGCCCATCAGGCCAATAGTGCTTCCTTCAGCAGCGACGATGAAGATCAAGTCCATAAGGCAGGGAATCGAAACAGCCGTTACCATTGACGGAATATTTGTACGCAGATTGCCATTTCACTCAGAACTTGTAGTAGCAGCTTCGAAGAACAGGACGAATCTGGTCAGGTTCACAAAGGGGTACATGGGGCAAAGAACTTGGAGGCTGGCAAAGGGAGAGTGATGGTAAAGACGGGCAAGTACTATGTGCTGGATGCAACAGCCTTGATCCAAGGCATTGCGCCTACAGCTCTAAGCGGAGATGCTTTTACGGTGCCTGGAGTTATAGAGGAGGTTAGGACAAGCACGATGCCTTCAATGAGGATCGAAACGGCAATCTCTTCAGGTAGCTTGAAGACGAGAAAACCTTCTAGAGAATCTGTAGCGATCGTTGGAGATATTGTGAAGGCAATTGGTGAAGGTTCAGCTCTCTCGAAAACGGACTTGGCGCTTATAGCTTTGGCTTTGGACCTGAAGGAAGGTGGCCATGATGTAACCATAATCTCTGACGACTATGCCATACAGAATGTTTCGACGAGACTTGGAGTTCCATTCATAACGGTTGCTGCATCCGGCATTTCGCTTGCCTTCACCTGGTCCCTCTTCTGTCCCGCTTGCCGCCGAACTTACCCATCAGATATGCAGCCAACCTGTCCTGTCTGTGGAACTCCTTTGAAGAGAAGGGTTGTGAAGAAACGCAAGGTTTGAACGCTTGGGTACCAGTGGCTTGGAGCTTTTCTCCAGGGATCTTTGCCAAATCCTAGAGTTGGCCCACCCGGGAGAAGGGCAACTCCTTCTTGAGGCGCTCCGAAACCCTCCTACGAGGTACTTTGTCAGGGCCAATTGGATTAGGACGACACCCGAATGCGTTGTAGAATTGTTGCGCAGGCAAGGCCTCGATGCTGAGCAGCATGCGAAGCTCGAAGAGGCGGTCAGCATTCCAGTAAAGGAGGGCCTACCCCTATCTGCTTGCGATAGCAAGATTGTGGCCAATAAGGAGGCGGCCGAGGCAGTTATGATCGGCGCAAACCTGTATGCACCTGGTGTGCATAAATGTCAGGGAGTGAGGCGCGGCAACTTCGTCTCAATAGTAGACAAGTATGGACAGGTCGTTGGAGAGGGCATTGCTGTTCAAGGAGAAAGCGAAATTCTGGCACACAGGCGGGGGGTGGCGATCGACGTGACGAACAGCAGGTTCAGAACAGCAAAGTTCCTTGAGATGGCAGAGTATCTTAATGGAGCATTTTACCCCCAGAGCTTGCCGGCAATGCTTGCGTGCAGAATCTTGGACCCTAGACCTAATGAAAATGTCCTTGATGTCTGCGCATCGCCCGGTGGGAAGACGGGAGCCATGGCACAGATCATGGGAAACAAAGGAAAAATTGTCTCTGTGGACAGGAACCAGAAAAAGATCCAGAGGATGATGATAAACCTCCGCAGGTTGGGGGTGAAGAACGTGACATGTATAACATACGACGCAAGGTATCTTGCCAGGGATGGTGTCGTAAGCGATATGGATTGTGCAATGGTCGATCCACCGTGCACGGCGATCGGCTTGAGGCCCAAACTGTACCAGCAGTTGAGAATGGCAGATGTTGCAAACCTTGCATCTCTGCAGCTGCAGATTCTTTGTGAGGCCATAAGGTGCGTGAGGAAGGGCGGGAGGATAGTTTATACGACATGCACACTTTCTAGGGAGGAGAACGAGGAAGTTGTGCTTTCAGCTATCAGGTCTTTTAGTGAAGTCAGAATCGAGGAAGTTGATGCGCCGATTGGCGACAAGGTTTACTTGGAAGGAGGGAACGCGATCCGCTTCAACCCAATCCATCAACCTGATTCGCCAGGATACTTTATCGCCCTGCTTTCCAAGAAGTAGCCTTATAGGCTCAGAGAAGATTTGCCGGGGAAGTGAGCTTTTTTGTTGAAAAGGATTGGGAACGTTCAGGAAGTGGCGAGGAATGATCGAGCCAGGATTTCAATTGGGACGAAGATCAGGGAGTACGTTGAAAGGATCGTCCTAGATGTGGCTGAAAGGGGGGACGAGGCGCTCCTTGAATACACTGCGAAACCTCCTCCTTTCGACAATGTTAAGCTCAAACCCAAAGAGCTGAAAGTCGCGAAGGAAGAGATCGAAGCTGCGACCTGTCAGATAAGCGAAGAGAATTTGAACGCCATGAGGTACTCTATAAGGAACCTCCGGGAAGTCTCCAGAGCTCAACTTGGGAAGGTACCTATCAGCATCAAAGTTGATACTGGAATCAGTTACATGAGGGTAGCTAAGCCCATGCGAAGGGTTGGGATTGTCGTTCCAGGAGGCCTTGCTCCTTACGCATCATCTCTTCTGATGGCTGCAGTTCCCGCTTTAGTTGCTGGTGTGAAAGAGGTGGTGGTCTGCACCCCTCCGAAGCCGAATAAAGAAATCCATCCAACAATACTTGCAGCTGCTCATGAGTTGGGGTTGGAGGAGATCTACAGGTGCAACCTTGTTGCTGCTGTTGGAGCCATGGCCTTTGGAACCGAATCGATTCAGCCAGTTGAAAAGATAGTTGGTCCTGGGAACCTGTACGTTTCAACGGCCAAACAGGTCGTCTCGAGTTTCGGTGTTGCGATAGACATGCCTGCAGGCCCTTCGGAGCTGGCGGTAATAGCTGACGAAACTGCAGATAGCAGCATTATCGCATGGGACATCATGGCTCAAGCCGAGCACTCGGAGGAGTCGAAGGTCTACCTCATAACAACATCTGAGAGAATAGCTAGGGAAGTGGACATGGAAATAGTTGCAAAGGTGGATCGCCTTTGCAGGCGCGAGATCGTAAGGCGTTCTCTTGAGAAAAACGGATTCGTACTTGTTGTCAAAGACATTATTGAGGCTGTGAAAGCGTGCAACAGCATTTCCCCAGAGCACATATCTATTCAGGCTAGAAACGCCATGAAGCTACAGAAATACATTGAGAGTTGCGGGACGGTTCTGATTGGAAAGGACTCGGCATGTGCCATCGCAGACTATGCTTCTGGAAGCAGCCACATACTTCCAACTGGAGGCTATGCCAGAATCCGCGGCGGAATCTCTATCAATGACTTCATAAGGTTGATCTCGGTCCAGAAATTCGGGGCCAAGGCCGCAAAGGCTAGGGAATCGGCAAGAAGACTGGCGAGACTTGAAGGCCTTGAGGCGCACGCCTTGAGCATTGACTCGAGAACTTGACCATTTTCTTTGCACAACGTTTATAACAAGCGCTAGGAAGATTAGCATGGCGAAAGTCGGCAGGTAAGAGCCACAAATGTCAGATATGAGAAGAAGGGAAGGCACAGAAACGAAGGTTGGATCGTTGGGACTCGATAGCAGGAACGTGAACGTTACAGCCAAGATCGTTTCGATAAGTGAGGCAAGAGAGATAATGTCGAAGATGGACAATACCCCTCACAGGGTGGCGGATGCGCTCATAGGGGACGAAACTGGATCCGTAATACTGACGCTTTGGGACGATAACATCGGGCAGGTCAAGGTCGACGACGTTATAGCTGTGAAGAATGGCTATGTGAAAACGTTCAGAGGATCAATCCGCCTGAACGTTGGGAGGTTTGGAACGATCGAGAAATCGTCCGTTGACATTCCTGGTGTTAACATCCAGAACAACATCTCAGAGAAAGTATATGAATCAACAAGAAGTTTCGGCTATGGCCGAAGGCGTTTTTCGAGCTACAGGCGCTAGGTTTCGCTCAAGCATCATAGTATTTAAGAATAAAAAGCACCATA
>CAZWAU010000038.1:0-8393 GCA_964631995.1 uncultured Nitrososphaerota archaeon | reverse complement strand
GTCTTCGTCGGTCCAATGGTACCACCGATCCTAGATGATACGAGCCTTCTTGCAAAGCCTGAGCTTTGGTTCGGCAAATCGATTCAGGAGGTCGTCGAAATGAGGTCGAAGCTCGTTAGGGGCAAGTACCTTGTAAGTATAGATTCGCCATCCAGGGGACTTGACAGGATCTCTAGGAGGGTGCAGGAACTTGGCATCTCTTCTTCACCGGCCGAGTCTGAAGTTGAGTTTAAGAAAAAACCGATCAGCACAGTAACGCTCAGCGATCACTTCGAACCATTTGGGCCTTCGGCCACCCTTATGGAGTTCGACCTCGGAAACTATAAGATCTCGAGGCCGATCGAGAAGGCGTTCTATGACACCGACCTGAAGGCCGAGGGAGCCATCATGCTTTCATACAGGGCTGGCGTGGAGGTCTCGGTGATACAGAGGGCTTTAAGTGTAGGTGCCTTCGGAATTGGGAAGAGGAGGAGATTTGTTCCCACAAGATGGAGCATTACGGCCGTTGACAGCATAATATCCCAGAAATTGATAAAGGAGGTCAAGGCCAAGCCGCTCATAAGTGATTACCTTGTCTATGAGTGCGACAACTTGGACAACAGGTATGTGATTTTGATGATTCCAGAGGTCTGGCGCTATGAGTGGATTGAGGCATGGTGGCCAGGCACAGCTTGGAATGCTGATAACGAAATATCGATCGAAGGCGACCATGAGTTCTTCGAAGGGAGAACAACTTATGCTTCGATTGGAGGGTGTTACTATGCAGTCAGGTTGGCGGTAGCTGAGAAGCTTTCATCGATGGGAAGGCAGGCTGGCGTGGTTGCCCTAAGGGAGGCTTATCCAGGATATATAGTGCCTGTCGGGGTATGGATAAACAGGGAGAGCGTGAGGATGGCGCTTAGGAAGGAGCCGAAGAAGTTCGGAACCCTCCTGGAGGCGCTTCAGTACCTTTCAACAAGGATGCAGGTCCCTATTGCGAAATGGATCGAGACGAGTGCTCTGCTCAAGGATGCTCTTTACCAGACGAAGTTGGGAAGGTTTCTTTAAGCCCGTTTATGGCTAGCAAGATTAGCTAAGCTGGGCTTTCATTTGTAAAGATTTACTCTTTGTAGCTAGCTACTCGTCCACCCTTTCGGTGTGTGTTGTCCTCGACTCCTGAAGGGCGTTCAAATAGCGTTGCATCGCGCTTCTGATGGCTTCGCCTCTTGTCGCATGACCTACCTTCCGCGTAACCTCGTCGAACCTCTCGATGAAATCTGCTGGAGCCCTGAACTTTACGTCCACATCCTTCTTGGCTGTCCTTCTTCCCATTCCTGACATTTTCCAGAAACTCATGGAAGGTATTAAGCTTTGGTAATTGTCTGCTGCAAATTGGGTGATAGCGCTTCTCCAAGCTGCCTAAAGCATAGCGCACATATACCTTAATGGCTAACATGTGCGTAGATTTGGTGAAGCTCGAGAGCGGTTTAAATCAGAAAGGTGATGCTATAGGTGCTTTCATCTGAGCCCTGGACGAGCAAGTACAGGCCCAAGAGCATTAGAGAGGTAGTTGGAAATTGGAGTTCTGTCAGGCGAGTGTACGATTGGTTGAAGGGGTGGGAAAGGAGCAGGAAGGCGATACTGCTTTACGGCCCTCCAGGTGTAGGAAAGACAGCATCGCTTGAGGCGGCCGCGCTCGAGCTTGGTTACAGCATCTTAGAGATGAATGCGAGCGATGTCAGGACTGAGGAGAGGATAAACGAGCTTGTATTGCCAGCAGTCCATAGTAGGAGCTTCAGCGGAAAAAAGAGGCTCATCCTTTTTGACGAGGTTGATGGCATCTATGGGCGCAGCGATTCGGGCGGCCTTAAAGCAATCCTGAAGATAATAGACGTTGGAACGACTCCTGTTGCGATGACGGCCAACGACCCCTGGAATGAAGATCTTAGGGCTTTGAGGAGCAGGTCGGAGATGGTGGAGTTTAGGCGTGTTACAGCACCAGAGATCGCAAGGAGGCTTCGGGAGATCTGCGTTCTCGAAGGAGTCGATGCTGAAGATGCATTCCTCCTGAAGTTGGCCGAGGCGTGTGGAGGAGATGTCAGGAGCGCAATCGAAGACCTTCAGGCTGCATCGACAGCAGGAACAGGAAGAATCGGCGAGGAAGCTGCGATCCGTCTGGGAACAAGGATAAGGCAGGAAAGGCTTTTCGAAACCCTAAGAGGGATATTCAATGCCCCCACTGTGGAAGAGGCTGTTAGGTCGCTCGACAGCTCGACAGAAGATTACGAGGAGATCTTCGAATGGGTCTATGAGTACCTACCGAAAGCGATGGAGAAAAATGAGGACCTTGCGGTAGCTCTAGAGTTCTTTGGGAAGGCAGATGTCATATTCCGGCGGATAAGGAGGACAAACGATTGGTCCCAGCTTCCGTACTTCCTAAAGCTGTTCGCAGCAGGCGCAGCCCTATCGAAATCATCATCTGAAACCATAGAGTTACGCTATAGCGAAAGACCTGACAGGCTAAAAAACAGGTGGAGGTACTACAATGCTTGGAGAAGGCTGGAGTCCTCGAGCCTCGCCCTCTCCCGGGAACTTCACTGCGGTTCCCGAAGGATAAAGGTGGATGTACTGCCAATCTACAGGATCGCTGCAATCTCAAAGGGAGGCCGCGCTTTATTGAAGGCTCTGGAGGAAGCGGGTGTTGAATTTGGTTCATAATACCGCCTTTTGGTGTTTTGTTTCCAGGTGAAAGCTTTGAAGACAGAACTGGAAATTGCCATCGAAGCTGCAACGGAAGCTGGCGAAATGCTTTCAAGAAAATACGGCAAATCTAAGGTTCGTTACAAGGCTGACAGGAGTATTGTGACTGAGGCTGACTTGGAATCGGAGAGGCGAATCAGGTCGATCTTGAGAGCAAACTTTCCGGGCGATTCATTCTTGGGAGAAGAGATGGGGTTGAGGAGAGGAAGCTCTGGCAGAACGTGGGTCATCGATCCATTGGACGGAAGTACAAACTACAGCATCCATAATCCTTTCTTTTCGGTCTCGATAGCCTTGATCGTGTCCAATGAACCGGTTCTCGGAGTTGTCTTCTATCCTTGCCAGGAGGAGCTATTCTATGCGGAAAGGGGTTTGGGCGCGCGTCTCGATGGTCGAAGAATAAGGGTCTCAAGCTCTACCAGCATCGGCAGTTCAACCATAACCTTCTGCCATGGCAGAGACCCAGCTTCGATAAGAAAGGTATCGGAGATCTTCGGAAAGCTGAAGCGGTTACAAACAGAGTTAGGCAGCTTGGTGCAGCCTCCCTTGAGCTTTGCTTCACAGCCTGCGGACGGGTTGATGCCTTCCTGATGGTTGGCGTAAAAAGCTGGGATGTTGCTGCTGGCACGCTGGTGGTCGAAGAGGCAGGAGGAAAGGTCACCGACCTTTCAGGTAAAAGGTTCCTCGATACCTCAACGACGCTCTTGGCATCGAATGGCAGGATACACAGTCGATTGCTTAAGCTTCTTTCAGCATGAGGCTATTCAGATTAGGAGCCCTTCGTTTCTTTTCTTTGCCTCGGCTTCCATCTTTTTCTGAAGATCGTTGAGCTCCATGTCGTACCATAACTTCGTGATGTCCCTGTCGTACTCTAGTAGATCGAATCCAATTCGGAG
Source organism: uncultured Nitrososphaerota archaeon (assembly GCA_964631995.1). GTDB lineage: Archaea > Thermoproteota > EX4484-205 > EX4484-205 > DTQO01 > DTQO01. The sequence goes on along the minus strand of CAZWAU010000038.1, from coordinate 4,758 downwards.
TAAGCTCTTTGTTATGTCCCGAACCATCTCGGCGTCCATCTTTTCCATTATGTAGTAGTCCGTAAACCAGGCGTCGAAGCCCTTCAGGCTCTGTTGGCACGCCCCTATAAGCTGTCTGTTTAAGGCCACCATCTCCGCCTTGCTCATCTTTTCTAGCCTATCTTCGATGTTCTTCTTTTCCTTCAGAAGGAAGCTGATATACTGCAGCCAGGAGGCCACTTTAACGCAACCTTGTACATCCTCAGCGCAAGCCATACTTAAGCTTTCAATGCGATACAGATATCTACCCTTTTGTAGCGTTCCCTGCCGACATCGGTGGTTTAACTGTCTACCTGGGTTCCTTTCGTAGAGTCACCTGAAGAGGTGGTTCGAAAGATGCTGCAACTTGCGCAGATTAAGCCTGGAGAACTCGTTTGCGACCTGGGTTCGGGAGACGGAAGGATCGTCATATCTGCTGCAAAGGATTTTGGCGCAAGGGCGATTGGGTACGAGCTTAGGGAGGACCTTGTGAGAAGAGCGAGGGAGAAGATCAGCGTCATGAATCTTGACAAGATGGCAAGGATTGTGAATGCAGATCTCTTGACAGCTGACCTTTCACAAGTTGATGTGGTGACGATCTACCTGAACACGACTGCAAACGAAAGGCTTAGGCCAAAGCTTGAGAAGGAGCTGAAGAGCGGCGCAAGAGTTGTATCGCACGATTTCTCACTCAACACATGGAGGCCGGTAGAGGTTTCAACAATGGAGCCGGCTGGCCACACAATCTACCTTTACAAATCCCCTTGGAGCTTTGAAAACAGAAAGTAGAGCTTGAGCGATAGAATCCCAGAATGCTTTGGATTTGTAAACTTTGGAGAAGCTTTTTGAGCGCTGTTTGAGTGGAATTTGGAACAGGATAAGATGACTTCTGCCATAACGATCGAGAACTTGGTCAAGGTTTTCGATAGCTTTGTAGCGGTGGACCATGTCAACCTAGAGGTCCCAAGGGGGATAGTTTTTGGAATTCTTGGACCGAATGGCGCTGGAAAGACGACATTGCTCAGGATGTTGTCGACGGTCCTGAAGCCCTCGGAGGGGACGGCAAAGGTTCTGGGGCACGACATACTTGAGGAACCTATCAAGGTACGCGAGATCATAGGCGTTTTACCAGAAGATACTGGGCTATATGACAGGTTGACGCCCGCTGAGACGCTCCTCTTCTATGGAAAGCTTCGAGGAATGGAAAGATCCAACCTCTTTGCGAGGAGCGAGGCACTGCTCACTTTGCTTGGACTGAGTGAGAAAAGACACGCCAAGATCGGGACGCTTTCGAAGGGAATGAAGCAAAAGGTTGCATTGATGAGGGCTGTCCTGCACGAGCCCGAGATCCTATTCCTAGATGAACCAACATCGGGCTTGGATGTTATGAGCGCCAGGGAGATACGAGGTTTGATAAAGGATTGGGCTTCGAAAGGCAGGAATGTTATACTTTCAACCCACAACATGTGGGAAGCTCAGCAACTTTGCAGCATGGTTGCGATAATGGACAAGGGAAGGGTGGTATCGGTCGGTACAATCGAGGAGCTCGAGAGGATGACAAGGCAGAAGGACCTGGAGGAGATTTTTGTGCACCTTATAAGGGGGGAGGCTGAACGATGAAGAGGCTGAGCTTTTTTACAATCTGGTCATCCATTCCAAACTCCCAGCTTTTGAATATCGTCTGGCGGGAACTTCTAGATGCCCTTAGGGATAGAAGGACGATGGTAGCAACGATAATGCTTCCAATTGTATTGGTTCCGCTTTCGCTCAACATCCCGATATTCCTCATGTCGCCAAAGAGGAACCCACCAAGCCTCGGTATCCTGCAGCTCGATCAAGAGGCTGGTAACTTTACCTCAATGCTCAAGGGAATTGGAGAGCTTCGTGTGACCGAAATATCTCCAGAGGAAAATGCCACGGACCTCGTCTCGAAGAACGTCTTCGACCTAGTTCTCATAATACCTGCAAACTTCACACAACTTATCATATCTGGAGGGCGGGGCGATCTAGTCGTCATATACGATGCCTCGAATACCAGGTCAGCGACAGGACTTGGTATCATCGAAGTTGCCAGATCTTATTACTCAAACATGATCGTGGAGAGAAGATTGAGGGAACAGGGGATCGATCCTAGCATCATCGATCCAGTCGGGCTCAGGTCCTTCAACATAAGGGAAGTAACAGGAGCTCAGGCCTTCGCAGGTATGATGGTGCCATACTTCATCGGACTTGTCTCGATCCTTGCAGGAGGTAGCTTCGCAACGGACACTACAGCAGGGGAGAAGGAGAGGAAAACTTTGGAGGCTTTCTTGACCATGCCGGTTACGCGCGTCAAGATCGTTATGGGAAAGTTCTTGGGAGTATTCTTCCTATCGATGGTTAGCGTTATTTTTGACCTAATTGGAATGGTGATAGGAATCAGTATCTACATGTCCCTCTTCTACGAAATATCGATGGAAGCAGGAACCGCGCAGCTTTCTATAGGGCCCTTGAACATGTTGATAATAGCCATCTTCGCGCTTATAGTGAGCGTGACTGGAGACGCGGTCTTGATGGTCGTGTGCACCTATGCGAAGAGCTTCAAGGAGGCACAGCAGTACTCTTCCTTCCTCCTGTCAGCCTTCACGATTCCGATGATAGGCATAATGTTCTTCCCGCCTTCCTTGCTTGAGAACTTGGTTTACCTTCCGATATATGGCCCTATCGTGGTGATGAGGAACGCGGTATTCAATGTCTCAGCTCCTGGCCAGCTCCTTCTTTGCCTTGCCTCCTCGATGGCGTGCATCACCATTCTGCTATTTTTGGCTGTCAGGCTTTTCTCGAGCGACAAGGTCCTTTTTAGGACGTGAGCTATTTGAAGTAACCTTCGCACACAATCTCCTCCAACTTCTTTCGCGGCCCCGTCTCGAAGAAACCACCCTTTGGATATCCTAAGGGTATGAGAGCGACCACATTGAAGTCATGAGGGATCTTCAATAGCTCCTTTATGCGGGTGTTATCGAATGAACCGATCCAGCAAGTGCCCAACCCCTCGGCCCTTGCAGCAAGCGTCAGGTGGTCAACCGCTATAGCAACATCCACCAACATGCTCAGCTCTCCCATGTAGCCCCCTCTGTTGTACTTTATGTCCTGACCACAAGCAACTATTAGGATGGGCGCTTCTGCAACGAACCGCTGCCCTCCAGCAAGAGGAACGATCCTCTCTTTTTCCATTTTGTCTTTGACCAAGATGAACTTCCATGGCTGGCGATTTGACCCAGATGGAGCCACTCGCGCGGCTTCCAGAATCCTTCTCAGTACATCTTCTGGAACTGGATCGGGCCTAAATTCGCGTATGCTCCTTCTGGTCCTTATAACATCGTAGAATTCCAACTTCTTATCACCCCAAGCATCGAAACTGGGACCTTTATCGGTTTCTTTACAATCATCCCTTTCCACCGCTTCCAGCTTGATTTTGGTGCTACAAAAGCAAGATTGGCCCAATGTGGTGCATGATGAGTCTCAAAAACACCTAAAGTTTGCGCGCATTACGCATGCAGCTGGCATAATTGCTTCAACTTCCGTGAATTTATGGCCCCGAATGTTCCGAAGGCTCTACTAAGTAAAAGATATTATAGGACTGTAGTTTCCCATAATTATTTCCCCCCAACTTCCGTTGGAACTATTGCCTGCCTTTCCGGTGGCAACTTCCTGTGGAAAGCTTTTGGATGGGCGTCTCCAGCTCCTCGAAGTTGAGGCTGAGGTGCGGTTTGATCTCATTGTGCCAGTGCACGTACTCATCTATCGATGAGAACTGATGCCGCTTCTGGTCGTATACTCCGTAGAAGCGCTCGAGCTTCCCGTTTGTTTGGGGATGATTCACTCTAGCGAGGATGTGCCTGATCCCCTGCTCAGCCAAGAAGGCCTCGAATCGGCTTATGCCCTTCTCCTTCCGCTCACCCTCATTGGCGTAGAACTGCGGCCCGTGGTCGGTCAGGATCTCCTTCGGTTTTCCATACTTCGCAATGGCCCTCTTCAATACCTGCAGTGCGTTTTCTGCCGTTTCTTCACCGAACACACCATAACCCACGATCAGCCTCGAGGCGTCGTCCATGTAGGCTATCCACAATCTGCCATCGCTCAGCTCATACCAGTCGGTATGCCATAGGCTCATGCTGTGCTCCCTCTCATATCTGACCCACTTCCGTCTCCTCTGCTTGCTCTGTTCTGGCAAGGCCCTTCCGCTCCCCTTCAATATAGCATGTATCCTGTTGTGGGGCACATTTAACCCATAGCGTTTCTTCAATACATTCTCCAGGGTTAAAGCGTTAACCCTGAGCTCGTCGTAGGCCTCTAGGATCAGATCGATATCGCTCGGTGAGAATAGAACCTTCTTGGGCCTGCCGGGCTCCCTCAGTGTTGGCATCTTGCCTGAGAGCCTGTAGGCCCGCCAGAGCTGCCTCACGCGCCTGGGCGTGATGCCCTGGATGAGGGCCAAGTCGTCCTCACCCCTCCCCCTAAGTTTCTCGTGGATGATCCAGCGGATCTTCTTGTCGTCCAGCTTGGCCATAGCTGAGCTTCTGTGAGGGGGGAAATGATTTCGGGAAACGAGAAAGATATTATAGGACAGAAAGGTTCAAGTATGAGTTGCTAATTCATCAGAGTAGAGTGTTATAGTTTAAGGATGTGATATTAGTTGACTGAAGCATCATTGCTTAAGTACCTAATCAAACTCTCCTACGAGGTGGAGGGGATCGTGGA
>CAZWAU010000037.1:0-39905 GCA_964631995.1 uncultured Nitrososphaerota archaeon | reverse complement strand
CAGAAGGCATGAATAAGGGTTTTGAAACGTGCTCTAAGTATGATGAAGATACATTTAAGGAACTCGCAAATATTGGAGAAATGGTTTTAAAATCAGAAACCGAGAAAGCATGTGTAAAACTGGGCTTAAAAGATGTAGAAGTTAAAATAGTTAATGGAGTTAGACCAAAAGTATCTGGTCCAGATGCCATTGTTTTGAAAGATGGTAAAATATTATTCTATGTTGAATTTAAGACCACGAGCGGAGATTGTAATGGTCGTTTAGCGGATATTAGAGCTGTATTTAAGGAAGAGAAAGCCCAACTTGGTCTTATACTCGGAAAAGACGGGATCGAGATATACCAAAATAAGCCCCAAGTAGATCTAGTTCTCGGAAGAGTGTGTCAGAATAAGCTAGACCAATTTTATGGAGCCTTTGTAATCCCTGGACTAGGTCTTATATCAGGTTTACTTACAGGAACTGATGGCAAGGCTGTAAACGTTACCGACAATACGGGCAAGTGGATTGGCGAGTTTCAGGATTCATATCTCGACCACTCGGTCGTCGATGGATCAACAGTCTTAGGCAGCAGGTTGGCCCTTACCTCTGTAGGGGGAAGCTACCTCCAGAATGTTAGAAGCACTGGCACAACAATCGCAGGTAGCACTATTACGGACAGCAACGTCTCGGCCAAAATGATTTACGACTCGATCTTGCAGAACTCCCTGGCCGTCTGCTCGACCATAATCAACAGCGTCATCGACCTGTGCAGGATATTGAACTCTACTCTGGTGAGCGTTGTGAACTTGGTCGGAAGCCACGTCGAGGACAGCTCCATTGCCTATTCAGCTAACATCTTGAACTGCACCGTAATGAACAGTACCCTCATGTGGGTCTTGGACCTCAGCAATACCAGCATCATAAGAAGCAACCTCACGTTCGTCGCGAATGTCGACAACTCAAGGATAGAACGCAGCGACATCTCCTACTCTGCGAACATCTCGAGAAGCGAGATCACAAACACGAAACTCGTGGGTAGCACTGTACAGGGAAGCAGGCTGACATCCTGCACGGCCATTGACAGCAACTTGAGAAATGTGAACGCTACAAATTCCAACCTTACAAGAACGAAAGCTGAGAACTCGAACTTGATAAACGTAAACGCGACCAACTCCAAGCTCACGAAGGCCAACGTAGAGTATTCAAACCTAGAGAATGTGGAGCTGAAGAATGTTGAGGTCTACGGCACGAACATGAAGAACGTAAAGGTGGCAGACAAGACCGTAGTTTATGGCCGCGTAATAAACTCTAATGGAGATCTTGATCCGGTACACAGAGTTGGAACTCCGAACTACTCTGGAAAGGATGCGAAGAGGTTTGAACAGACCAACATCGAGTTCCATAGTGAGACAGCGCCTTCCAGCACGGGCAAGACATCGAGCCAGGGAAGCGCATCAAGCGGAACGAAGACCAAGAGTAATGTAACAAATTCTGGTAAGACCCCTAGCAGCTCTAGTCAGAGCCAAACGCAACAAAACAAACAGACGACGAGCAATCAAAGCACTTCAACTCCAAGCCAAGAGGAAAAATCGATAAGGAGAGGTTCTAACATATGGATAAACTAGTCTCGACTCTAGTCTTGGCCTCAGTAGCGGTTGCGCTTGCGATAGCTCTGATGACCTACTATCCCAACTTCGTTCGTCTATTCATGAGGCGCGAGGAGCTTAGATTCGACCATGCCTATGCTACGATCAAAGATGGTGAGGCGGAGATAGTCATAAGCTTTCAAAATATTGGAGGGGGAAAGCTTACTGTAGTAGCTCTTGAGATAAATGGTATAGAGATGATACCAAAAGGAAAGAATCCATTTCCCCTTGAGCTACCTTCTGGCTCAAAGGCCAGGTTGAGGCTTCACGCTAGCCTAGATACTTTTAGAAATGGGGTAACCTATGAGGTTGCAATAAGGACTGCTTCGGGAGGAAGATACGTTAAAGCCGTAACGATACCTTAAGGTAATGTTTATGTTGTTTAGTATTGAATCTCAGAAAAGATGATTTGCTTGACCTATATCCTGACGGTTATGGAGAGGACCAAGTTATTCAAGGAGATCAATAGAGTGCACAAGGAAATATATGGCTGGAAGCTGATATATGATAATGCAAGGAGGGGTGGATCAATTGATATTGAGGGGGATATTAGGGCAGTACCAAATAATTGGATTCCGATGGGCATAAATGAAATAACAAGTTACTACTTCAATGATATATTTGGCAGAGACATAACGTTATTACGGGGGCTCTTTGCATGGCAAGCATACTACTTCACTCACATTAATCCCTACAAGTACTATAAGTATACTACCAAACAGGAGGATTTGATATCAGATAGCTTGGGCGAGAGGATAAGACCTGATATAGATCATCCAGTACAATGCCAAGAATCCCTGATCGAAGTCCAGCAAAGGAAGGACGATGGGAAGATTTGGATCTCCTCCAACTGGCTGTATCGCCCCGAGTGTTACGGTTCTGCTTCATATGTCGTTGAGGATCTTCTTCCTGTCATAACAAAGAAAGCTAAAGGAGATGAAAGACTTGTTAAGAGAATTAAAGAAAAGTTTTGGCATGCTAATGAGATGAATAGAGAACAGTTTGAGATGTTGCTGGAGAGATACTTTAGTGGCGACAAACTCAGGGGTAGACATTGGGAAGGTGGTTATGTCTTCGCTGCCTCTAGAACATGGAGGATAAAGACTCTGGAGCAACTTAACGAGGCCCTTAAGGTTGAGGACAGGCACTTTCAAAAAGTTCTAGAGCAATACATTAGTTGGCTCAGAAACAAAGTCATAAAATTGCCTGAGAAGGACGAAATAGCCCTGAAGAATATAATTTCTAGGAATTACAACAGCTTTCCTCGGAGTTGGGTAATAGATCTGTGCAATCTTTTGGTTGAGGAGGACAAAGTTAATCCTTCAGATGTCTACCTATGGTGGGGAGGGGAGCCGAACAGGGATGCTAACTATGCTATCCTCACGCTGTTCTTCGAGCTTGATCCTGAAGACATAGGGACAAGTAGATTCAATGAAAGGATTTCGAGGAACCTGAAAACGATCATAAGCATATCTGAGAAAGATGCATTGTTACACTCATACAGGGAGTATGAGCCTCATGTATGGAGGGCAATCTTCTCCTAGAGAATGATGCATGCTTTCAGTATGACTCTATAGGATTATACTGAGAAAAAGACCAATTTTATCGCTCTTTAGATTGACAAATGCGGAGAATTATAAAATTCTAGGAAATGACATCCTAGATGAGAATAAAAAATCGGAAAGCCGAACATGGTAGAAGTTTCGCCCGAGTGGCCACTGAGTTTTTTCCGCCCGACACCTTGGGCGATTAGTATGGGCGGGCTGAACGCGTCGGCCGAAGCCTTCGCGCGTACACCCCCCACCTATCAACGGGATCTACTATCCCAGCCCTCGTCCGAGAGAGCAGGCCTGTTACCAGGTCTGCCATGGTTTCTCGGATTGGCCGCTTATTTTCGGGATTCGCTTCGACCTTAGATGCTTTCAGGTCTTATCGAAGACGGCGCAGCTGCCCGGCGTTGCCCTGTCGGACAACCGGTAAACCGGAGGCCGCGGCGCCCAGTTCCTCTCGTACTGTGGACACCTTCCCCTCAAGCGACCAGCACTCCCAACAGATAAAGTCCGACCTGTCTCGCGACGGTCTAAACCCAGCTCACGTTCCCCTTGTCAGGGAGGCGAGACGAGGACAAGATTGGCTCAATTCTCGCGCACCCGTTTGACGGGCGAGCAGCCCTACCCTTGGCGGCTTATGCACCGCCAGGATGGGAAGAGCCGACGACGAGGTACCAAACCGCGGGGTCAATATGAACTATTGCCCGCGACGAGCCAATTACTCACGGGGTAACTTTTCTGTCACCTCCAGCCCCTATCCATAAGGACATGGAGGATCGCTAGGCCAGGCTTTCGCCTTTCGGTCCTCTACTTTGCAGGACCGAATCAGGCCAGCTTTTGCCCTTGCACTCTACGACGGGTTTCTGTTCCGTCTGAGCTGACCTTAGGGCCCTCTCGATATCTTTTCAAGAGGGGGCCGCCCCAGCCGAACTGCCCACCAATAGTTGTCCCGGGCTTTCACCCGGTAAGAGAATAGGTCACTGACGGGCGGTGTTCCATTGTCGCCTTCCCAACCCCCGGAAGGGTTGAGTGTAACGGCTCCCGCCTACACTCTGCATCCGCGACCACATCCCAGCTACAGGATGCAGTAAAGCTCCACGTGGACGGCAAGTTCTCCTAGGTTTTCTAAGAGAATTTCTTGTCCCGTTGGGAGATCGTGGACTGTGCAGCCACGTTATGTGGGTTCACCGGGATCCAGGCGGGGACAGCGGGGCCCTCGTTGCTCCATTCAAGCACGTCGGAACTTACCCGACAAGGCATTTGGCTACCTTAACAAGGTCAGAGTTACCTCGGGCGTTTAGCGGTCCTTGGCCCAGTTGAACCTGGGATTCAGATACCGCCACTGGCCAGGATTCAAGAGCCGTGCACATCCTTTCGGACTAGCGGCTCCCTGTGTTTGTTACTCGGGCAAGCGCACCTTTGGCCTTTGAGACGGAACAAACTTCTCAGATTTTCTAGGAAAACTCAACACCCAATCCGAGCGCGAAGATGCGAGAGCCCTCCGCGCCAGGTTTCATGCATTCTGTAAAGCTATGAATTCTTACAACGACACCATCTTCAGCGTGCCTCTGCACCAAACAAATCCGCAACGAATCTCTGAGCCAAAGGAATCCGAAGTTCTGCCGATCTATTCTCGCATTGGAGCTTTTTGCTATTTCTGAAAAATCTTCGAATTCGTCCGGTCTGTTGGAACGCAGCAGGCACAGATTTTCTTGCAACTTCCGTCCCCGGGGAATTCTACCTTTTTTCCATCTCGAACATTAAGCCGGTGCCTTTGCCCGTTTAGTAAACAGTCGGGACCCCTTAGTTACTGCGACCTGAGACCAAGCCGAAGCCCAGCCTCAGGCACCCCTTATCCCTAAGTTACGGGGCTAGATTGCCAAGTTCCCTCGCCGTGGAATACCCCGAGACGCCTTGCGCTTCTCACGCAGGAACACCAGTGTCGGATCTTGGTACGATCAGAGGGGATCCATCCCCCACGCCTTTTCCATGGCTCCAGGGCCCAGCTGAACTCGCCTAACGGCAAGCCATTCCTGCCTTCGCCTAGTTCTCACCTTTACGGTACTTCCCAGGCTTGGACAGTTAGACGGAGCGACAGCCCCGCTCAACCTGCCCCGAAGCGTCAGCGTGAGGGCTTGCGTTACCGCGTGTACCCCCCTGGTGCCGGAATGTAAACCGGCTTCCCTTTTTCGACCTCGCATGTTAAACGAGGCCTTAGGATCGACTAACCCCCGGCTGACGACGCGTTGCCGGGGAACCCTTGTCCTTCAGGCGGACAGGATTCTCACCTGTCTTAGCTGTTACTACCACCGGGATCTGCAATCCAAGTCGGTCCACCGGACCTCACGGCCCAGCTTCGGCCCAACTCGGACGCCTTCCTACCAGACGCAGCCTCAGGCTGCGCTCTAGGGTATCGGCAGCTGGCTTGAGCCCCGTCCATTTTCAGGGCCTTGACTCTCGGCGGGTGAGCTGTTACGCACTCTTTAAAGGATGGCTGCTTCTAAGCCTACCTTCCCGCTGTCTGAGAGTCGAGACGCCTTTTCGAATAACACTTAGCCAGCATTTAGGGACCTTAACCCTAGTCTGGGTTGTTCCCCTCTCGGTCCAGGAGCTTACCCCCTGGAACCCGTCTCCGCCCATCTACGGTGTCGACAGATTCGGAGTTTGAAAGACGGGTGGACTCTTTCGAGGCCTTGCCCATCGATCAGTGCTCTACCCTGCCGACCTCCTCCGGGCGGGCTGGACTGAGATCCATTTCGGAAGGAACTAGCTATCACCGAACTAGATTGGTTTTTGTCCCCTAATCCCAGGTCTGAGGACCGAATTGCACGTCAGGACCCCTTCGAGCCTCCACCGAGCTTTCGCCCGGCTTCGCCCTGCCCAGGATTAGATCGTTCGGTTTCTAGTCTTAAGGCCGTGACTACGGGCAATCGCTACCCCGCCTCTCGCCGCCGTTAAGGCGGTTGCAGGCTAGTTGGCTTCCCTACGCTTACGGGGATAGTACCCCTTAGGCTTGCCACGGCCATAAACTCCCCGGCTCGTGTTTCAAGACGAAACTCACGACCCTGGTAGCCCCCCATCGCTTCCAGCCTCTCGACCGGAAACTTTTGGGGGATTCAAACCCTTTCAGGCCGTGAACGTCTGTAACCACCTAGTTTCAGGCTCTTTTCACACCCCTCTCGGGGTTCTTTTCAGCTTTCCGTCACCGTACTGGTGCGCTATCGGTCTCAGGACGTATTTAGCCTTGGAAGTGAATAGCTCCCAGCTTCCTGCGCCATATCCGAGGCGCAGTACTCAGGAACTCAGACCCAACTCACGCCGGCCAACGTCTACGGGACTATCACCCATTTTCGTGGGCCTTTCCAGGCCTCTTCGACTTCGCAGGCAGAGAGGAGGTCCGGTCCTCAACCCCACATCCCACGCGCCTTTCGACGCGCGGTTCGGTTTGGGCTTTTCCCTTTTCACTCGCCGTTACTCAGGGAATCTCGGTTGATTTCTCTTCCTCCACCTACTCAGATGTTTCCTTTCGGTGGGTTACCTCACCCTTTCGGGTGTTCCAACGGCACGCTTGCGCGCACCGCCGGAAGGTATCCAATTCGGGGATCCTCGGATCGCAGGATACTTGCTCCTACCCGAGGCTTATCGCAGCTTGCCACGCCCTTCTTCGGCGCCTGAGCCAAGCCATTCTCTAGGTGGCGTATCATGTCGGACGTATTCCACCCAGTGACCACTCAGTTGGCGCTTCTACCTTTGCTCGGCGCTCATCGCGGACTCTCCATTGTGTTAAAGGTCCGCTAGCACCCTTCACCCCGAACCCTCCGATCCGGAGTTGCACTCCGGTCGCGAGCCACCGAGTTTCAGCAGCCGAGCGTTACTCCTCATCTGAAGGCCGTAACGTCTTGGCATCGAGCCTCGACACTAGATACAGCGACCTACTTCCTCCCTAATGATACGGGTTAAATATAAGGCTTTTTTTGCGCACGTCCCCATAAGCGGTCAAAAGGGCTCGAAAACAGAGTGGAAATGGTGAGGGTGACCAGGCTGCCTTCCACTGGAGAACTCGACGATAGTAAGGCGATATGCGAATTTTTCTAATTTGTTTTATTTTGACTCAATATTGCTCGAGAACTATGTATAAAATGGGATAAAAAATGAAGAGCGAACTCTGAAAAACGGATGGTGATGGTAAATAAAGGTGGCCATCGTGAAGAAGAAGAGCGCCTTCTGCCTAACCTTTCTGATCTTTATAGTCTCCATGCTTCCAGGTGCTCTGGCCACCGATCCTGCGCTGAGCGACCTATCAGGAACAAGTTCGTCCGACTGGACCCAACCCAGCGCAAGCACAGTTGCTTCATCGATTTATAATTCCTATGCAACGGCCTACTCGCACCAACGCAAGATCTTCTATGCAAATGGCAGATTCTGGGTCTTCTATTCTGATGGAACAAATATTGTCTTCAGGACGAGTAAGGATGGCACGACTTGGAGCTCTGCATCCACGGTAAGAGCTTGCACTGCAGGCGATCAATTCAGCGTATTTTTTGATGGCACTTACTTCCACTACGCCTACACTGCCCAAACAGCGAATGTTCCTATATACTACAGGCGCGGAACTCCAAACTCCGATGGAACTGTAACTTGGAGCGCGGCAGAACAGACAGCTGTAGCAGCAGGAGGCTCTGACATAGGTTATTATGCACCGAGCATAATGGTGGCTACCGACGGTCGGGCCTGGATTGGATACAGGCGTTACGATTCGTCAGCTGGAACCAGATATCCCTGGGTGACCAGGAACAACAACATCGATGGAACTTGGACTGCTGCAACAGGATTCCCTTATCAACTTTCTACTTTCTCGGCCACTGGGACCGTTGTTACCCCAGTTCCATTGACTTCAGGTTATGCGTTCGTTCTTTACACCTCCAATGGATTCCAGATAAGGGGAAGGAAGTGGACCGGAAGCTGGGCATCCGAAGTAATAACCTCCGGATATGTGAATGGCCAATCTTGGTCTGCAACAAATGAGGGCGATGATGTCCATCTATGCTTCTCCGACACCGTGAATGTTCGTTACACAAAGTACGTTTCTTCTAACAACTCATTCAGCTCGGAGGTAACAGTCCAATCGGGCGGCAGTTCTCCCACCTCGGTCGTTGTAGGCCTAGATACGGCAAGCAATACTTTGTACTGCTTCTGGGCAAGTTCTCCAACTGCAAACCACGTTTATTACAAGAAGAAGACGCAGGCTGGAACTTGGGATACCAGTCCAACTGACTGGATAAACGAAGAGACCAATACTTTCCCAGCCGGTGACAGGTTTACGTCCTTCTACAGGGATTATGGAGGCAAGATTGGCCTGGCATACGTCACAGGAACGAGCCCATACAATGTTCGCTTTAACTATATCGATGGCTCTTGTGACATCGCCGGCAAGACAGGCGTGAACGGCCTCCAGGCAGGTAGCGATTCCGACAGCCTTGCACTTGCAATAAAACTTGATTACGCTCTTCTCGGATTCAGGGTATCAAGAATGGCCCTGGGCGAGAAGTATGAGGTAAACTTCACGATCGGTTCTGTGGACTTCTCCATGCTGTTCGTTGCAACGGCAGCATCGCGTGGAAAGTTTGCGCTCTGCTATAAGTCAGGTGGCTCCTGGACAACAGGAGAAACCATAGATAAGAGTGGCAGCGACATATCATCTGGGACGCGCTACGAATCCGGAACTGGAAACATAGCGTTCAAGCTGACCGACGCCACTACTAGCAGCTATGGCTACGTGAAGCTTGAGGCAAAGAGGAGCTACCTGACTTCACTTGGCGCAACAGGATATACGGTAACGAAAATCGTCGGGCGAACATACCAGGGTTCGTCAACAACTACGCTATTGCCAGGTCCGCAAGGTGGTACGAAGATCGACAGATGCCCTTCTGGTACTTCAACGGCCTCTTACACAATGATCACAGTTCCAGAGTTTCCTCTTGGAGTGCTAATTCTATTAGTCCCGATGATGACGATCTATCTCAGCATTAGGAAGCGCTGTGCCAATCTGCGATGAAGCAAAGCCAATTTCCAAGTTTAGGTTAAACTCAACGATCAAAAAAATTGGGAAATTCAAGACCCCATGATTATGCCAACAACCCTCACTGCAACAGTAAAAAGAAAAAGGATGCCCATTGCAAGAGAGACCGACCTTAACACCCTCTTGTTCAGGACGATCCCTGTCCTGCCATAGTACGGTGAAAGCAACTCTGCTGTTGCAAGCAGTATTATCGAAATGACTGCAAGCCAAAGGCTCAGGTCCCAGAAAGCCAAAGGAAATCTCATGCCGCGATTCCCCCTGTCATCTTGTAAAGTACGCTTATCGTTCCGCTTTCAGAATCCAGCTTCGTTTCCGACACTGTAACAGGCTGTCCTGTAGACCTGGTCAGCGCCAGCGCAATCGAACTCACCAGGGGGCACCCGATCCCCTTGAGCCTCTCATCCATGCCCTCCCTATAAAGAAATTCGAAGATCGAATTCATGATCTTCACCCTGACTCCATCTCCATCTTCCTCTATCTCTACACCATCTGCCAACTCGAAACCCTCTATTATGGCGGCGGGAAGGTTCTGGAAGATATAACCAAGATCCATGCCGGAAAAATTGCGCCCCATCTCCTCCTCAAGAAGGTTGGCAAGGCTCAATCCAGGTGGAACAACTTGGACTCCTCTAGGCCTAAGCGTGAACAATTCCATCTCGGAAAGGTCTGAAATGGGAGCGTCGTCCATCTCCTTTCCTCTCTCGGCGCCTATGAATATGCTTCCTCCCTTCATCTCCTCCAATCTTCTTGGCGGAAGGTAAACGGGCTGACCTTCATATCCGAGATGGTCCAAAAGCCTTCGAAGAGAAAGATAGTGCGTCCTTATCTCCGACTCAAGGATCTGCCCCCTCACATAGTGTGCAGGCCTAGCATAGAGAAGAAGAATTCCCCAGAAGGTCAAACCAAGGCCGATGAAAGCCAGTATGTTTGATTCGTATAGTATGGAAGAGGCTAAGGCTGCGAAACCTGCGAAAGAGAGTCCAAATCCAGATGCCCTCGAGGGCCTCCTCTTCAACTTCCAAATTTTGCGCCTGAGCTCCCTGTTCTCCTTCTCTAGGGACTGAACCATGTTTGCGAGGATCACGAGTTCGTTCTGCCCCTCAAGCCTGTTGCCACACACCTCGCAGTAAATGTCCTGGGGCCTTACCTCAGATAAGCAGTTTGGGCAGCGCTTTCCAATTTTGGCGCCGTAACCAGTGGCCCGAGACATGTGTCAATCATTCGGCCGTTACCCTTCTCTTATCTTTTTGGAATGATTTCTCGGCCTTCGAATGCCAACAATACATCCCAGCTCTGGCGTATCACCAACCATCTTCTTATGATGCTGAAAAAACAAATGAACTGATAAGCTAGGTATTTTTGGTTAAGCTCATTTGTTGGCGGGTGTCAGCCCCAGCGAGAATTCAGATTGGCGAGATTTGGCCCTCCTCGCTTTCACCCGCCGACAATTCTATCTACTATCGTCGAAAAGATATTATTTATGAATGCGGCTTCTAGAAGAAAATACTGCACTCTTTCAAGAAACTGGAAAACTACTCAAAATAAGCCATTTGTTTGAAAATGACAAATCTGGATAGTTCTGGATTCTTAATCCCTTTCTTTTCGCGATTTGAGAAAAGAGAGGGAAAGTCCTGTCCTGTAGAGCAGTGGGGACGCATTTCCTTCCGGCTTTGAGCGCCCTTCCTTAATTGCAAGCAAAATATCGCGCAGTTCCCTTGAGTCTGAGTCAATGGTTGTGTAGGCATCCCCAACCCTTCGAGAGTTGTGGGCATCGCTTCCACCAGTCTGCGGAAGATGGAGCTTCTCAGCCAGTGCCTCGTTCCTCCTCGTGACCCACCAGAAAAGAGGCACAGCAGCATTCCGGGTCTCGATGGCATCTGGTTTCAGGATCTTTAAGACTCGCTCGCTTGCGCTCAAGAAGGGTATACCTGGATGAGGTACTACCAAGATGCCACCTCTCGCATGCACGTAGATTGAAAACTCGAAGGCCGTGAGACCCTTCGGTGGATCTTCGAAGATCCCCAATCCCAGGAGGTGGCCGTCCTTAGTTGAATACTCCAATCCTGGGACCGTTAAGATTTCGCTCGAGTATTTCACCATTGCAATCTTTGCGGCTTGGCATGTGCCATGGTCCGTTATCGCTATACCGTCAAGACCTTTTCCAAGCGCAGCGCTAACAACTTCCTTCAGCCCGCTTGCCGAGTCCGAGAAGTCAGTGTGCACATGCAGGTCGATCTTGATCTTGGGCAATCTGCACACCAGCCTAACATCTATTCCAGCCTTGGAGGCAATGCACGGTCACCGCCAAATTCGTGCCACGGTTTCCTCAACTGCGCGCTCTTCATCTCCAATTTCGAGCACAACAGGAATATCTGGAAAAAGTTCAACAACCTCTTTAAGCTTTGAAACTATGCGCAGGTTTTCTTCCGTTTCTGAAAATCCGTGGTGGTCCCAGGGAGGTGGACCACTTTTATTCAGGAAGCTCAGGTGGACCTCCTCGACGGGCAGGTTATCGACGCGAAGCTCATCCAATGACAATCCCTCATACATCTCGAAGTTGATCGCTGCGTGCCCTATGTCAAGCAAAAGGTGAAAGTGCTTGCCCATTTTCTCCATCTCTTCCTGCGTCATGCCGATAGCTCTTGCCGACCTGTCCCATCCGTAGATGTTTTCCAGAATAACTTTGGAAGCTTCCTTTATGTTGCTCCGAAAGATGGCCAAGTTCTCAATCCCTTTACTAGCCTCTATGCTGTCTCTGATTGTGAAGCTTTCAGGCCCAGCTATCGAGCCCAGCAAACCGGCGTGGACACCGTAGAACCTGTATTCGAGCCCAAGCTGCGAAGCCTTAGCAACCATCCTCTCCAATACCATCGCCGCCTCAAGGGGCTTGTAGCATGGATTGAACATGAAGTCCCTTGTGGAAAAGTCCATGAAAGGTAACCCGTGCAGGAACTCGATCGACCTCCTTCCGAGATTTCTTATCGCTTCCTCCGATTTCTCAGATTCACCCGTTCCAAGCTCGATGAACTCGACAACCTCCATTTCCAGTAATCTTTTCAGAGCCTCGATCGACTGGTGTGCCGTTGAGATTCCAAGCCTCAGCAAAACTACCTCCTATCCGATGTGCTCAACTGAAACGCCGCGCTCTGCTACTCTCGAGATGTAAGCATCTCCCCCAACTTTCCTAATTGCTTCCGCAACATGCTCCTCGTTGCCAGGTTCTGTAAGAGCAAGCATGGCGCCACCACCACCCGAGCCGGAAAGTTTTGCTCCTAGCGCTCCCGCATCCAGGGCAGCGCGGATAAGCTGGTCGAGGTTCGATGGAGAAACTGGGCAGCTTCCTGAGACCTGCAGGTACTTGTCGAGGTAGTGCTGGTTTTCATTCATCAACTCCCCGATCCTTGACCTTCTCATATCCTGCCTTTCAAGCTCGCGCCTGGCTTCCTCCACTATCCTCACGATGTTTCTCATCCCCTCCATGAACCTCTCTTCCCTTGCCTCAAGCCTCTTCCCCAACCAAGCGAGTATCCTTGGCGTGTCCTTCTGCTGCCCTGTGTCCCCTATCACAATCGGTAGTGCTACAGAAGGTCTCAAGGCATGCACCTTCGCAGGAGCTGTTGAGCAGTCCACGTAGAGAAGCCTGCCATATGCTGCCGCATACTGGTCCATCTGGCCGCAATTAACGCCAAGTATTTCCCTCTCGGCCACGTAGGCGATGTTGGCGTACTTCGACATCGCCTCTTCATCGATCGCATCCTCAAGCCTTCCTGAAGCAAAAATATCGACCGCTGCCGCTGTCGCTACACAGATGGCGGCAGACGAAGAGAGCCCCTTCTTGACTGGAAGGTCGAGCAGCTTGCGTGCAGAAGGTCCTTTTATCTCCTCGACCTGTTCCGCCTTCAAAAACCTGACCCTAATCCCTGCTGTCCTGACGCCGCTCCTCTCAAGCGCCGCCAATGTTGCCTGCACATACCTGAGGTCGCTCTCCAAGTTTAGCTTCTGCGTGATGGGGTCGAAATTCCCGTAAAGATCAAAGGGCGCAAAAGAATGGATCTCCACCATATTATCATCACCTCTACTAACTTGGACGTACGACCTCATGTCGACAGCAGCAGGTATGACCGAGAATCCGCACCAATCCATGTGCTATTTGGGCCGTTTTACCGTTGCTCTCCAAACAAGCATGCTCTGCCAGGTGCGGATACTATGACATAAGCCAGGATTTGACCACCAACCTTCACTTCGATTATGCCTTCGGACTCGATATAGAGGTTTCGCAAAAACGAGGATGGATGAAATGTATGGCAAGAGATTTTAGGAAGAGCAGCGATCAAGCTTTTGACATGATCAGAAAGGCCATCATTCCGGCTGCGGGCCTGGGCACAAGGCTTCTGCCTACCACGAAGGAGATGCCGAAGGAGATGCTCCCTGTGTTCGACAGGGATGTGAACGGACAGGGATGCATCAAGCCGCTTCTCCAGCTTGTCTTTGAGCAGCTATACCAATTTGGGCTGCGCGAGTTCTGCTTCGTTGTAGGAAGGGGAAAGAGGGCAATAGAGGACCATTTCACGCAAGATTATGGTTTTGTCGAGATGCTCAAGAGCCACGGGAGGAATGACCTGGCAACAAGCCTTGAAAGTTTTTACCAGAAGCTCGACAATTCTGCTATAACATGGGTTAATCAACCCGAACCCATGGGATTTGGCGATGCCGTCCTGAGAGCTGAGCCGTTCGTGGGCAACGAGGAGTTCATTGTCAATGCGGGCGACACCTCTATACTTTCGGAAGGAGCCAGCCACCTGAAGAGGTTGGCGAAGGTTTACGAGGAGTTCTCATGCGATGCAGCCCTCATCGTGCACGAGGTTGATGATCCTAGGAAGTACGGGGTCGTAAGCGGCACGGAGGTAGCAGATGGAGTCTTCAAGGTCAACGAGATTGTTGAGAAGCCTGAGAAACCGGCTTCGAACCTTGCTGTCATTCCGATATATGTTTTCCACCCAACCATATTCAAGGCCCTAGAGGTTACGAAAAAATCGAAGGGAGGAGAGAGGCAATTAACTGACGGAATACAGAACTTGGTCAATTGGGGTTTGAAGGTCTGCGCAGTGAAATCTGGAAAAGACGAGATCGATATCGATATCGGTGGTCCAGACACTTACTGGAGGGCGCTGGAGGAAACTTACAAGATCCTCAGGCTATAGTTGTGATTTCTCGTGAGGTAGACGTTGGGCTTAAAAAACGGTATCCTCTCTTCGTTACGATTATGTCGTCCTCTATCCTGACACCACCGAAACCTGAGATGTAGATGCCAGGTTCTATGGTGAATACCATTCCCTCGCGCAATATGATGTCTGCTGTAGCTGCTATGCGCGCTCCATCGTGGACCTCGAGACCGATGCTGTGCCCCAGGCCGTGAGTGAACTTGCCCTTGAACTTCGTGCCATCTATGATGTCCTGGGCTGCCTTGTGGACATCCTTTCCATTAACGCCTTCTCGGATCGCTTCAAGCCCAGCTTCCCTAGCTCTCATCACAGTTTCATACATCTCGCTCTGGAGCCTGGAAGCTCTGTCATACACATAAGTTCTGGTTATGTCGGAGCAGTAGCGCATGTATTTTGCGCCAAAATCGGTGAGCACGATATCTCCCTTCCTGATTCTTTTTACGCTCGGACTGTAGTGGGCCTCGGCCGAATTTTTACCGAAGGCAACTATCGTTTCGAACGCAGGCGATGCCGCCCCCCTTTTCTGCATGATGTAGTTCAACTCGGCTGCAACCTCAGTCTCCCTCTTGCCCCTCCGAACTAGCTGCACCGTAGACTCAGAAGCTTCCAGCGCAATTCTGGCTGCCTTTATCAAAAGCTCGATCTCGTCCGCATCTTTGACCAACCTTGCCTTTCCAAGCGCCTCAGAAACATCCTTGAACTCGATGCCTGGGAAGTTCGACTTGAGCGCTTCGAGATCGCTGCTCACGAGGCCGTGCATGTTGATGCCAACGCGCTTTGCAAGCTTGAGCTTCTCCCTCAGGATGCTAAACTGGTCAGATTTGTCCTTGAAGACCGTAACTGTCATCTCCCTCCCCCTTCGGGCGCTCTCCTCCTCCAGCTGCGTTGTCAAAACTTCTAAACTAAAGTCTGGATATAATATCGCGATCGATTCTTCGAACAGGCCGCTACTCAGGCCAGTAACGTAGAAGAAGTTGGCATCCACATAGGGCTCTGAAGAGTTCTTGAGCAAAATGGCATCTAGATCCTTTTCAACATTTTCGAATATCTTCTTGATTCTGCGGCGCATGGTTTGATTTGCGAAGGTCCATTACTGTATTCAAAAAGCTTTTTACGCACCCAGGCAAACGAAGCTCTCCCGGAAACGCGTATATCGAGGTCCACATATGCTTACGTTCAAGATGGCATCGGTACCGCTGCCTCTCGTATTGCCGTTTTTCTCGGCCACCCTCCTTTCGATATCGATCTTCAAAGCCAAGAGGCGCGTCAAAACGACGATCGATCCACTTGTGCTCGACAGGTCGGTTTCTGAGGAGATGGCAAGGGCGCGCAGGGACGAGCTTCGTATCTTGGAAGTTAGGATCGAAGCGCTCAAGTCTCTGGTAGAGAGGCTCAGGCACTCCCATAGCCAGGGGCTAATCAACGACGAAGAGTTCGAAGCTTTATCTAAAAAACACGCGGAAGAGATCCGCCAACTTGACCGCGAGCTTATCGGAAAGAGGCTTGTCGTGGAGCTTTTCGAACTTGAGGAGATAAGGGAGAGAATGGCAGGTGCATTCGCTGAAAAGATCTCGGAACTGAATGAAACCATAATGGCGATTAGAAGGAAGCTTGGGTTCGACCAGGCAGTTAGCAAGAAGATGATTGATGTGCCGATACTTCCTATGCAAGCCGCTGAGGTACCTGAAAAAGTCCAATCACCTGCCGAGGTAATAACGCCTCTAGAATCTAGGGTCCGAAAACCAACAGATATCTCGGCGATTAAAGAGCAGCCAACGAAGAGGGCTGGCAGTATAGAGGAGAAACCGAATGAACAGGGTGTCGAGGATGAGCTCTCCCGCATAAGGGAAGATGTCGAAAATCTCCTCCAAGAACTCGAACAGATGGAGAGGAACAGGGATTGAGGCTGGTCAAGAAAATTTCCAACGAGAAGCTGCTTAAATAGGACATCTTGTCCGTTTGTGCAGCATGCCCGCATATTCGTACAACATGGTTCCAAGGGATGTGCCGAAAGTAAATACAAAGTTCAGGAGGATCGTCACCAAGATCCCAGTTCCGGAATCGATCCCCATACTCGATGTCTTGAAAAGGTGCGAACCCATCTCGATGACGGGACAGCCTCCTGTCGTTTGGGATAGAGCTGAAGGATTTCAGGTCTTTGACAGGTGGGGGAACATGTGGCTCGACTGGAGTTCTGGCGTCCTCGTTGCTAACTGCGGACATGGAAGGGATGAGGTCAGGCGCTCGATCGTGGAGCAGGTTGAACACGGTTTGCTTCACAACTACTGCTTCCCGAGTGAGGTGAGGGCCAAGCTTGTTGAGAAGCTTGTGCAGATCTCGCCCAAGGGGCTTGACAAGGTATTCCTCTTGACAACCGGTTCGGAGACGATCGAGAACGCGATAAAGCTTGCCCGCACATACGGTAGGAGGAGGAGCCAGAAAAAGATTGGCGTTGTAAGTTTCACGAATGCATTCCACGGAAGGACGCTTGGAGCGCAGATGGCAGGAGGCATTCCCCATCTGAAGGATTGGATTGGTGCTTTTCCCCCGGGCTTCTACCAAGTCCCATTTCCTGATGGCTTCAGGTGCAAGGACCAGAGCTTCAGCCTTTTCCTAGAAACTTTAAGAAAACTTGGCATAGATGGGTCGGACATCGCATGCGTTCTCATGGAGTCATACCTCGGGGGCGGAGCCAGCTTCCCGCCAAAGGAGTATGTGCAGGAGCTTTCGGAATGGTGTAGGAGGAACGAAGTGGTCCTGATCTTCGATGAGGTCCAGGCTGGATTTGGCAGGACGGGCAAGCTCTTCGGCTTCGAGCACTTCGGCGTCACGCCAGACATTATGTGCTGCGGAAAGGGCATAACGAGCTCCTTGCCAATGTCGGCCGTGATTGGGAGGAAAGAGCTGATGGATCTATATGGCCCTGGCGAGATGACGAGCACCCACACGGGCAATCCTGTTTGCGCAGCAGCAGCACTTTCAAGCATCGAGCTTATCGAAAGGGAGGGGCTGGTGGAGAATTCGAGAAGGGTTGGGGAAATTCTCCACAAAGAGCTGCGGGAGATTAGGGAGAGACACGATTTCATAGGAGCTGTACACGGCAAGGGACTTGTAGCAGGTTTGCACATCGTTAAGGAAGATGGCTATGAACCATACAAGGAAAGGGCCTTCAAGATCGTTGAGAGATCGATGGAAAAGGGATTGCTGTTCTTTTCTCCCGTCGGATATGGTGGTGCAACGATCAAGATATGTCCTCCGTTAAATATTAATGAAAGCGCTGTTATCGATGGCATCGAAGCACTAGAGGAGGCAATGAGGGAATCATAATGAAATCCAGCAGGCTGCCGGTTCTCCTCGTGGGCGGTGGAATGATAAGTCAAGATGTTATACTTCCAACGCTCTTCCAGGAGAGGAGAAGGGGGCATGTCGGAGAGATATACGTAGCAAGCAGAAGGTCCGACACTATCATAGCGCTGAGGGAGCGCTTCCCTGGTGAGGAGTTCAAGGGATATCCAGATCCAGACAAGTTCGGGCCGGGAAGGAGCGATCCAGAGGCATATATGAAGGCATTGTCCGAGCTACCGGAGGAGGGGGCTGTGGTTGTTGCTACGCCAGATCACCTGCACACGCCCGTCATTATGGATGCGATCGCTGCAGGGCACCACATGATAGTTGAGAAGCCGCTCTGCCTCAAGGTTTCTGAAGCGCACAGCATAATGGATGCTTCGAGGGAGAAGGGAATCTACGTGTTAACCGATTACCATAAGCGCCACGACAGGGCGATAAGGGCTGCCAAGTTCAAGTACGGCAGGGGGGAGTTGGGGGAGATGCTTCACGGGCATGCCTGGATAGAGGAGAAACGCGAGATGCCACTTAAGGTATTCGAGCGATGGTGTGAGAAAAGTTCACCGTTCGAATACATTGGCATCCACTACGCGGATGCTTACTTCTTCATCACAGGCCTAAAGCCCAGGAGGCTTGTCGCATTCGGTCAGAAGAAGTTTCTACCGAAGCACGGCAAGGATGCATTCGATGCTATCCAGGCAACGATAGAGTGGTCCGACGGATCTGTGCTCTTCATCCAGACTAGCTGGGTGTGTTCCGAGTTCAACACAGCCCTAACGAACCAAGGGCTCCAGCTGAGCGGGACCGAGGGGGAGTATTGGGCTGACCACAAGAACAGGAACCTTTACTTCCTGACGCAGAAGCACGGATTTGAGCACTATAACCCAAACTTCTTCAAGCCATACGACAGTTTCGACTGGGAAGGTGGGATCGAGTATGTTGGCTACGGTTACGACAGCATCGCCCAGGGCCTTGACGACATAAGCAGGATAAACGAAGCTGTCAGGGGCATGAGCTCGGAAGATGCTGCGTTAAAGAGGAGGGAGATCGTATCAAAACTTGAGGCTGTGCGCGCTCTCCCATCACAGGCCCTAGTGGGAACTGCCATAATCGAAGGAGCAAGGTTGAGCATAAGCAATGGAAGCAGGTTCGTGTATTTCGATTCCCAACTATACCCGAGAATAGAGGGCACGAGTTGAACGAGGAACTGAAGGCTGCTGCCTGCAGGGCAGCCCTGAAGCATGTTTCATCTGGTCAGGTCATCGGCTTGGGTTCGGGAAGCACGATGGCAATATTCACCAAGATGCTGGGCCAGGAGGCAAGATCTAAAAACCTAGACATCGAGGTGGTCCCATCCTCTTACGAGGCTTACTACTTGGCCATCGAGAATGGACTCAAAGTAATTTCGCTTGAAGAGTGCACCTCTCCTGACCTTGCCGTTGACGGGGCCGACCAGATAAATCGGAAGCTTGAGATGATAAAGGGAGGGGGAGGAGCCCTTGCACGCGAGAAGGTGATCGATTCTGCATCGAAATTCGTTGTCATAGTTGTTGACGAATCAAAGCTGGTCGACAACATTGGAGCTGGCTTCCCAGTGCCGATCGAGGTCTTGCCTATGGCAGCAACTGTCCTGCTCAGGAAGGTTGGTGAAATCGGAGGGCGCGGAAGGATTCGGACAGGAGGGCGCAAGGTCGGGCCTGTCGTCACAGATAATGGGAACTTCATTCTGGATGTCGATTTTGGCGCGATAAGCTATCCAGCTAGACTTGAGAAGGAGCTGAAGCTCATTCCAGGCGTCGTAGAGGTTGGCATCTTCTGCAACATAGCTGACCTAGCCTATGTCGCGAGCAATAGAGGTGTAGAGGAGCTTAAAGCCTGATCTACGGACAATCTTGGAACTCAAAATTTGCTTCAGGTTTTCATTTGCTAAGAAACTTCTCAAGCATGCTCTTCTTGGAAGCAAGCGCTGCAGCATGTTTCTGGAGATCTTGGTAATCTCTGAGGAACTGGAGCCCCCTTTGCGTAGTCCTGTAGACATTCTGGTTTCCTTCCTGCTGAAGCGCTATCAGATCCGCCTTCATTAGCGATTCCAAGTACTTCTGGAGCAGCTCAAAGCTGAGGTTTCCCATGTACATCAGCTGCGTTTTCCTCACGCCTTGCTTTGCGATCTCGAGCATCGAGGCAGCTATCTCTATCCTAGTTCTGTTCTTGCGCCTAGCGCCTGCACCCAATCCAATCTTCCTCTCGAAAGGCCCCATCCTCATGGTCGTGCTAATCACTATTCACCATTAAAAAGAACTTATGAAGGGTTCTTCTAGAAAAGGTTTCGCCCCAGAAACTGGCAAAGAGGCAGATTCAGGTCGTTAGGCCAAGATCGAAAGACAATGCCTGCCTAGATAACCGAAACGCAAATATTTTAAGCATCGGCCGATGGTGAACCGGGGGAACAACCCAGATGTCCGAAAAGCAGGAGATAACATTTCCTTTCAGCGAGGCCTTCAGGTTCAGCCTCGAATCGATAAGGAGAAGATTCACGAGAGCCCTGATCACGGTCGTAAGCGTCGTTTTGGGGATAGCGTTCTTGGTGGCCCTCCTGACGATGGCAGATATTACGATCGCTCTCAACCCAGGTTCGGAGGGAGAAGCCCTCCCAGCTTACCAGCTTTGGATGGCTGTCATTGCCCTTCTCGTGTGCGGTGTTGGAATCGTCAACTCGATGCTCATGAGCATAACTGAGCGGTACAAGGAGATAGGAACGATAAAGTGCCTGGGCGCGATGGACAGGCATGTGCTGGAGCTTTTCCTAATCGAGTCGTGCGTCCTAGGTTTTCTAGGCGGGCTGTTGGGCTCCGTCACCGGTTGGGGAGCAGCGCTCGGGATCTTCTATATTAACGAAGGAAGACCTGAAGTTATAGGAGCTGCGCTCGCATCCTTCCGTTGGGTCGCGTACGCCATACTGATCAGCGTAATGCTCAGTTTTCTGGCTTCCGTGGTTCCAGCTTACATAGCGGCAAAACTCAACCCGGCTGAAGCCCTGAGGTATGAAGTTTAGTACTCGAATCATCTTCTCTCCCTGCCAGGAGAAAGGGGTCTCTCCAAGCTTTGGGTTCTCTAGGGGAACGAAACTTTCCATCGCTGGGTTCGCTCCATCCATTGATGAGCAAAGAGCAGAGCAGCACATGAGCGATGAAAAGTGCATTTCTCTAGCGCGTTGGCTGAATTCATTTGGATTCCAAAATATGATCAAATTCGAATTTCGGGAACTATATCGAAACATTAGGAAACAGCATAGGTAAAAAGGGGGGAGGCTGGGATCGAGGAATCGGTCCCCGAACCTCTGCTTTAGCTAGAGCGCTTTCTCTACAGGAATGCTGTAGGTGTATGTGATGATCTCATACTCTCCCGGACCGAGCGATTCGGTCCAGGTCAGTACCTGACCTTCCTGCCTTGGTGTTGGGTTTGCAAGCTCAAGCGTTGCTCTGTACGGGATCGTCTGCTGGATTGTAATCGAGATTCCTTCTTCCTTGTAGTTCATGACCTTCACCTGGACCGTTACCTTATCGACGCCTGAGAGGTGCTCGATCTTCACAGTCTTCTGCTCAACCTTCAAATCGTGTGCATATGCAACCATCATCTTTGCTGTCGAGTTTACTGCAACGTATGGAACCACATCATTGCCAACCCACTCGTTGCCCCTGTAGAACTGGATGCTTCCTTCCGGTATCGGCTCGTCCATAGTGTTAGTGATGTTGACGTACTCGACCGGTGTTGAGGAGCTTTGGTAGTAATCTCCTGCCCAGAAGTATTCCTCTTCTACCTTCAATGTTCCTGACAAAAGCAGGACCATCGCCGTCTCACCTGAAGAGATCGTGAATGGCTTGTCGTACTTGTATGCGTGGTACTCCTCTAGGCCCATCACGCTGAATTCTCTGGACTTTGCGAAGGCAGCGCCATCGTAAGCATATATTGGCCCTTCAAAAACGATATGGGGCTGGCCAACTACGAGCGTCAAAGATACGTCCGTCCAGTTTTCGCTGCTTTCAACGATTGCCCATGTCTGAATCTTGCCACCTTCAAGGTCTAGGAAGTGCGAAGGTTTCCAGCTCGTCGCCCTTGACAGGAATGAAACATTCAGGGTCTGCAGGCCTGAAACATTGGCCTTTATCTCGAGCGTTATGGTGCCATACTGCGTTTCCATTGCAACAGCCCTGCTGACCTCTATGGCGGTGATAGCGCTAAGGTCAACAAGCGTCGACTTTCCCTCTTGCAATATTACAAGGTAATTGTCCTTTATTCCTTCGTAAGTCCCAATGTAAGATGCTGATTGTGTGTGGACAACGACGCTGTCGCCCTTGACTAGGAGCGATTGGGGCACATTCTGCCTCAACCTCATCGACTCAATTTCAACACCCATAACTCTTATCGTCTGGGGGATTGCCGAAGAAGGAATGGAGATCGTCGCCATGGAATCGGAGAAGACAACTGGAACTGTCATCGTTACATGCGAGAGACCGATCTGGTAGACGACCAAGCTGATGTGTCCGCTTTCTTTTTCTGAATTGTATGCCAAGTTAGGCAGGTTTAGGGCTATGACCGCTGCGGGAATTAGCAAAATAGCGAATGCGAAAGCGCCCATTGTATTTAGCTTCATGCATTACACCTTGTGGGATACTTGCCCAGCCCCATCTGATAAAGCCATGGTCTAGGCCTTGCCATTCAGAATGTGTTCTAAAACGTAGAACAAGCCAGTTTGGCCACTCCTTGGATTTTCCAGCCCTGTGCCAGGCTAATATGGGGATTCCTGAAGGGTCAGAGAGGCTTCCAGCCTCCTGCCGTCGCGCACTACGGTCAGCTCGACAGTATCGCCTGGCCTCTTTTTCCTAATCTCCCTTTGGAGCTGCTCCATCGTTTCAACAGAGGTCCCGTCGACCTGCACAATTATGTCACCTTCCTCAAGCCCTGCCTCGTCCGCTGGACCGTTCCGCACGATTCCGGCAAGCACGACACCGCTCCACGTTGGCAGGCCGTAGTACGTCGCGACCTCCTTAGTAACGGTTAGGCCTGTGATGCCAAGCCATGGCCTGATGACACGCCCCTTCTCGAGGAGCTGCTCGACAACATACTTTGCAGTATTTATCGGGATTGCGAATCCAATGCCCTGCGCAAACGGTATGTTTGCTGTGTTTATGCCGATCACATTGCCATCCACATCGACGAGGGGCCCACCGCTGTTGCCAGGATTTATGGCAGCATCGGTCTGTATAAGGCCCTCGTAAAGCCTTCCCTCCGTACTTATCGTGCGCGATAGAGCGCTCACAACGCCGACGGTAACGGTTGGTCCCCCGCCAAGAAGGAAGCCGAATGGATTTCCTATCGCGATTGCCATCTGCCCAACTTTAAGCTTGTCAGAGTCACCAAGCTCAGCTGGAACAAGGTTGCCAGCTGGAACCTCTACCAAAGCTATGTCGGTGCTCGCATCCTTTCCTGAAACTATTCCTTTGAATTTCCTTCCGTCCGAGAGTGTCACTTCGACCTGCTGAGTTTGCTCCACGATGTGGTAGTCCGTCAGAATCCTCCCATCGTTCGATATGGCAAATCCCGAGCCCATACCCTTAAGTGGAACGACTGTGAAAAGGTTCTCACGCATCATTCTTACGGTACTGATGTTCACAACGGAGGGGGTGATCTTCTCGACAGCTCGTACTATTGGGTCGCTATTTGGCATCGCCACCAAATCAAGTACCCCTTTCTTCCCTCTTATCGAACCAGTTATTTGCCAAGAGCTTTACAAAGGCAACTTGACTTCCTTTCCAACCTTTGCGGACTCAACGGCAGCTAAAGTAACTTCAAGGGTCTTCACGCCCTCAGAGTATGGAATGGCCGTCTTCAAACCGCTCTGCACGCAATCGATAAAGTGCTTGTCCTCCTCCAAAACAGGATCGACAGTTTCTTTGAATTCAGTCGACTTGCTGCCCTCGATGAGCCGATAATTTCCATATGCTAGAATCTGAAGGTTCTTAGCCAAGATCGTAAACCCTCCGAACCCGCCACCCTCCTGCGCAGCGCACGAGCTCGTCAATGTCCCGATAGCTCCATTCTTGAACTTCATGACGACCGTCGAAACGTCCTCTATCGTGAAGTTCGGAAGATCTCTGTTAAGTTGCCTTCCGAATTTCGCGTAAACAGATGAAACTTCTCCAACGAACCACCTTGCAAGATCGACCTGGTGGGTTGACTGCTCCACGAGTTGCCCTCCGCTGAGTTCCTTTCTCCTCCACCAATGATTCTCGTCTCCTGCAATTCCACCCAAGCGAAGCATATCTATCAGGCCGATCCTTCCACCCCTTTCGTGCAGGGCCTGTCTGAGTTTTTGGAAAGCGTCGTTGAACCTCAAAACATACCCTACCTGTGTTATTATGCGCGATTTCTGCACACTCGCCAGCACCTCTTTGGCTTTCCCCATCTTTAGCGCGACAGGCTTCTCCACGAAGAATGGAATTCCCCTTTTTGAACAAAGCAGCTCTTGGTCCTTGTGGGCAAAAGGCGGTATGCAGATGTAGCATGCGTCAAGAGCCTCGTTGGATATCATTTTGTGGAAATCTGTGTAGTATTTTCCTGAGTATTTCTCAGCGCAACTCCGCGCCCTCTCCTCGACTATGTCCGAAAAAGCCACCATCTTAGCTTCCGGTATCTTGGCCAAGCACTCCATGTGCGATTGGGCCATGCCACCACATCCGATCATGCCTATTCGAACGACCAACTACATTCACTGGGCCTTCGCTTGCATGCATGCTATGTGAACCTTTCTGTTGCGCCCATGGCATGATTTGGAAAGCAGATAGTGAAAGAAGATGCTATGGGCTAAGTAATTTTGGCCCAGGTTTGGATCTGAGCCCTTTTAACGGCTATCCATGAAGTGTTTAGGCTTGCGCTCTTTATTGTTTGTCAATCTTCCATGATGCTTATTTACGATCAAATTCGATTGATGGCTCGTGGGGAACCTAAGCCCGAGGGACCTGGTACTTGATGCGATAAGGCATAAAGAGCAAGAGGAGCTGCCCCTCGATTATTCGGCTTGGCCACAGGTGAATGAAGCTCTTTGCAAGCAACTTTGCTTGCCAATGGAGCCGACGTTATGGCCTCGTCTCCGGGCTGAGAAGTGCCCGAGCGGCATCGTTATAAACATGTTCTCCTGAAAAAAAGGCCGGGCTTAGAGGCATGAGGATAGAATATCTTGGCCACGCTTGTTTTCGCCTGACTAGCGCGGAAGGGACCAAGGTTGTGCTCGATCCTTTCGACGGGAGGGAGCTCGGTTATCCGATGCCCTCGGTCGATGCTGACTACGTCCTTGTTTCGCATGAGCATACAGACCACAACTACGTAGCGGCCCTGAAGGGAAACCCGACCGCGATAAAGAGAGACTACAAATCCAAGGACATTTCCGTTAAAGCCATCCACGTGTTCCACGACGAGGAAGTTGGTGCTAAGAGGGGGCGGAACACAATATTCACGATCGGAATGGATAGCATTGTTCTTGCTCATCTAGGGGACCTGGGCCACATACTGGATGAACAGATACTGAGGTCAATGGGAAAAGTTGACATTCTTTTCATACCGGTTGGCGGGACATTCACGATAGATGCGGCGAAGGCCTCGATAGTGGTCGACCAGGTGAAGCCGAAGGTAGTGATACCGATGCACTTCGGCACTCCATCGCTTCCATTCCGCCTTCAGAAGGTGGACGCCTTCCTACAGGGCAAAGAGAGAATAAAGAGGTTTGAAACCACATCGATCGAAGTTGAAAGGAAGGATCTGCCCGAGGAGACCGAGATCTGGGTTCTAAAGTACCCACAATGACCAGCTTTGGGCAAGACCAAGCTTGGATCAAAGGGCCATAATTGGGCATTTTTCTTCCAAAACGCTTGGAGAAAGCCTGCTACAACACAGCAGGCAAGGGCATGAAACATAAAGTCTATATGAAACCTTGAAAGCCCGTAGAGCCAGCGGGGAAAACCTTAGCGAGGCGGCGCCCTAAACGGGTGGGGCAGCCAGAAGCCAAAGGCTGGCGAGGTCTAGCCCGCAGCGCAGCTCTGCGCGGAAGGCTCATAACCCTGAGATCGGTAGTTCAAGCTCGCCGAAAGGCGAGGAACAGATCTACTCCCCGCTACCTAACTTTATTTTGCATCAATTTTTTTATTTCTCCTTCAATGAAGGGCATGCTCCTGTCCGTCCTTCAGAGGGCGATAAGCTTCGTTCGCAAAAAGTTCCCCCGATTATTTTTTATGTCCTTGCATTGGACAGTCATTTAGCGATAAGCTCCGACTAGTTCAAGCTGTGAAGACATGTTATACCCAACTCTATGAAGAGGCCAACTCCTTCAGTTGCTTATTCCTAGTATGAAAGCACATTCTTGAGTCTGGTCCTATCTCTGACCAAGAATCTCTCATCTTCATCTTCTCCCTCAGCTCAGCTACATCTTTATGTGGCACGTAGCTCAACGGTAATGCATCATGCCTATCTGAGCAATGGTAGGGTCTCTTTCAGCTGTGGAGGCAAGCACAAAGAGCGATAGGGGTATTCTAAAGCCATAGCGAAGTTCATGAGGCATGATGCGTAATTACAGCTAAGTTAGGCAAAAGACATCATTTAGATTTCTCATCACCTTTTCTATCAGAACGAGTGGTTGATTCACTTGGTAGTCATATTACTTCATGTTCGAAGAGCGCTATACCCCATTGGAGCGGAATCCTGCAAGAAACTGACCATAGAAGATTTTGTCCTTGAAAAACTTGGTAGAAGGATAAGACAAGATGTGGATCATCAAATAGAATGTCTTGAATCGTATATCGTAATACAACAAAGATGGAATGATCTGGATCTCATCTAATTGGCTGGCTCACAGGTAGTAGCCTCTTCATTTGGGGAGGATTTGTTCAATGCAATAGAAAAAGCCTTTGGAGGAAGTGTAAAACCATAATAGACTCAAGATTCGAAATGATTGGTTATGCAAGCAGGTATGAGTTTGAGAGCGCGCTTGAATGATTACTTTTCTGGAAGGGAAGCGAACCCGGAAGTGATTTGAACTATATTACTTTTTTGAGGTCGATTCCAACGATATCGGTACTTCCCATTTGGCGAGAGATATCGAACAACCTAAGAACGTTAATCAAAATAGCTGAGAAGTGCATGGTTGTCATTCTACAAGGTGTACAAGCCCAAAGTATGGAGGATGATTTTCTTCTAGCATGAGCACAAAAAAGAATTGGACATTTCTCCAGCATGGGACTAATCGGTAGTTCAAACTTACGCTAAGTATTGATGCAGATATTCCTTGAAGCTCCTGTCTATTGCAGATATATTGTTCAGTCGAAAAAGTCCATGCATATACTATGCTAGGGGTATTCGACGATCCCATCCTTCGTAAGAATGAGTACTTTGCCCCCCGCCTTGCCCAATGCCAAACCCAAAATCCAAGCCCGAAGGTAGTGGTACAGCTCGATCTCGGCTAGGTCCGATACGTGGTCGATCTTTGAAACTTCGTAGTCAAATTCATCTAAATCATCCCATTTCCGAATGCCGAATTTACTGGAGCAGGTCCTCGTCTCCCACCGTCCCCTTAGCCAAAGTCCAAACTCTTCCAAGAATTCTTGCAATGTCTTCTTGTTGTGCTTCAGCTTGTCGTGAAGAGCCTGTACCCACACATCGTTGAGCTCAAACTCGCTGCCATCCCAAAATCGAAGCCTGTTGGGAATTATCACCTGCACACTCATGCCAACTTCCAGCATTTAATGCGATATATTGGCCTTGTTGCTTTGTGCAGAATGACGTTTGGTTGAGCTAAATTCACCTTGCAAATTGAATTGAAGTGGCACGATAAGATGATCTGAAGACAAGGACAACCGATGACCCCATTGAGAGGCGTGCTCTTTTGGTCAAGAGGCCGAGATTACAGCAGCCTTCAAATACAAGGTAAAGGCGTCAATGCACGGTCACTTCGTTGCGACGTGGAGTGCATATAAGTCTAGAGGGCATAGATGGGTCGGGCAAGACCACGCAGGCATACCTTCTTCTGAACTGGCTTAGGAGCGAAGGCTACAGAGCCAAGTATACGGCCGAACCAACTTACGGGAGGGTAGGATCTGTGATAAGACTTCACGTCTACAGGATACGCAACACTCCTACCGAATATGAGGCGCTCCTCTTCGCAGCCGACAGGGTGGAGCACTACCTGAAGTTCATAAAGCCGCTTTTGGAAAGGGGATGGATCGTCCTGTCGGACAGGTACATTCACTCCTCCATCGCGTACCAGGGCGCTGTGTTGAGAGACTCGAAGTGGGTCAGGGAGATCAACAAGTTCTCACCCCCACCGGACCTCGCGATACTGATAGATGTGCCCGTTGGTAAAGCTTTGAAAAGAATAAAGAGGAGGAAGGTAAAGTTCGAGAAGAGGGAAATCTTAGCCAAAGTCCGCAAGGAGTACAAAAGGTTGGTTGAATGTGGAGAGATGAGGCATGTCGATGGGAGCAAATCGATTGAGCAGGTTTCTGCCGACATAAGGAGGATCGTGGTCGAATTTCTGCGCAGGAAAAAGATTCCTGCTAAGCCTCCTCTTCAAAGCGCGCTCCCAGAACCTCCCTGATCCTCCTCGCCTTTACCTCCCCTATTCCATCCACCTCTTGAAGCTCCTTCTCACTTGCACTGAACACCCTCTCTGGACTTTTGAAATGCTCAAGCAGCTTCTTCGCCATTGTCCTCTCAATGCCCGGAAGGCCAGCCACGAGGTAAACCTGTTGCTCCGGTATGGAGGCGGGCTTCTTCTCCCCCCTGACCCTAGGCATCGATTTATTATCAAACTGTTCCTTACGAGCCATGGCAAAAAGTAGTTGCGCAGTCTCAGAAGCATTCTTAGACCAAAGTATGCTGAGGCCGAAATCGACGACCAGGGAGGCGAGGGCACCAGCTATGGCCTGGGGCAAAACATTCGTGCAGTACAGTTCTTCACCCTCGAGGAGCAGGACGGGCCTTTCGTATCCCTTGAGTGCCGAGGCCTGTTCGAAGAGGCGACCATCCATCATCGAGATCGCGAAGTCCCTTGTGGTCTTCCTCTCGACACAGACGCGCTCCGATAAAACATAGTCGCCAACCTCAAGCGGTTGAAGTTTAACCTCGGCGCCGAGCTTTGAGAGTTCAGCGAGAACAGCAGATCCTGATTCTCTTGTATCTACAATGACGATGATCTTTTTCTCATCTCCCTGATCGGTCAGGAAGGGGCTGAGGACCCCTTGTCCTTTGCTCTCTCTCAGCTCCCTAGATTTGTTATTGCCAGAACGGGAGAGCCTAGAGACCAAAGACCTCATAGCCTTCTCCCTCCTCTTTGCGATCCAGAGATAAGCCTCGTCCCTTGTTCCTTCGAAGTACATGATGAAGACCTTACCTGGGGCGCTTCTTCCCGTTCTTCCGATCCTCTGGACATATCGAATGGCACTAGGCGTATTTTCGTAAAAGATCACGACGTCCGAAGATGAGATATCCAATCCCTCTTCCCCAACTTGCGTAGCTACCAGGGTGTTGTACTCGCCAGCCCTGAAAGCAGAAATGATCTTTGCCTGCTGTTCCTGTGACATTCCGGCATCTCCCACCCTGTCCGCCTGGCCTACAAGTCTTACGGGTCTTGCAGGAGGTGCCTCCTTGAGGAGGCTGAGGATCGCGTTTGCCGAATCCCTATAGCTCACGAATACCACGACCCTCCTAGCACCTTCGCTGAAGCAAGAGGTCACGATCTTCCTAAGCTTGTCGAGTTTCGGATTCGTAAATCCTGCGTCCTTTGCCAGTCTGCAAAGGCCGATTGCGTCCTTTATCCTCCTGTCGGCAAATATCCTCTTCAGAGAGATGGGAGCTCCGCTGCGCATGCTCTGAGACTGCTGCCTCTCCATTAAAGAAAGGAAGGAGTCTGCACCTTCTGTTTCAAGCCTCTCTAAAGAAAGTATGATCCTCCTCGCTGAAGCAAGGTCCTTCAAGCACTCGAAGATGCTGCTGTCCTTCGCGGTTCCTGCAGAGCCTATGCTTTCGGCCGTCCTTGCTAAAAGAGCCGAAACCTCCCGGTAGTTAAGAGGCAGCTTCAAGCGTGCCAATCCCAGCTTCGAAACATTGCTTGCCTTCTCCCTCAGAAAATCTTCGAGAAGCTTCTTTGCCTCCAACAAGGGTTCTGGAAGTGTGACTGGCACGAATTCGTACTTAACAGACTGGACGTACGACTTTACGTCTTCGCTCTTCTCAGACCTTGCCTCGATGAAAGATGCCCTTAAGTTCCTTGCAACTGTTTCTATTCTAGATTCGTCCGAACCTGGAGATGCGGTCAAGCCAACGACGAGAGGATTGCGTGCCATCGACATGTACCTGTCGACCAAGAATACGTAAGCGTAGTCGCCAACGGTTCTGTGTGCCTCGTCAACGATAAGGAGGCTGAAAGATTCGAGAGAGAGCCTTCCAGAGACGATATCGTTCTGCAAGACCTGCGGTGTTGCGAATACGAGCCTAGCGTCGCCCAGGTTCCTCTTTTCTGGAGGAACCTCACCGGTCCATAATGCGAAATCTTTCTCCCCAAGATTGAAAACTGAGCGAAAGGACTCGAAATGCTGCATGGCAAGTGGTTTTGTGGGAGCGACGATTAGGCACCTTGAATCTGGCAAGAGGAGGAGCCTTTCGGCAGCAACAAGGATCGCAACCACCGTTTTACCGAGTCCAGTAGGGAGGACGACGAGTGTGTTTCCATGCAGGCAAACTTCGGCAATTTTTTTCTGGTAACCTCTCAGCTCGATCTTCTTGGGCTTTAGGAATGGGTGAGAAATGTAGCCCTCTTCGCCGCGCATCTAATCGGCACCTTTTACGCTGGAAGCCTTCCTGATGTTTCGTATCCTCTCCAATATACTGAGGCACCTATCGACCAGTGCTAATGTGGCTTCGACATCTGCGCTTTCAACTTCCTCGAGCCTTTTGCTGGCCTTGGCAAGGATCTCAACAACCTTCCTTTCCAAAGGTTGTAAAATACTTCCAAGGTCCTCCGAAGGCTTCTCCTCTCCAACAATTTTAACAATTGCACCGCAGCTCACGCACCTAACCTCGCCGGACTTGAAACGGAAGAGTGGGGAGGAACACGACGGACAGGGTTCGGCGAGCATCGTGGCGCCAGCTTTGAGCGCTTCTGCCATTTTCTTAACTTCTGCCATACCCTAGAGTATGACATCTATTGGAGCGATATAAGCAGCACTATCTCTTGTAAGTAGCACCATCTTTTGTCATGTCCCAAGCGCCTCGCTGAGAAGGCAGGCCTCGAATATTCCTTCTGCAGCCCCCCGCAATTTTACTATCTTCGGAAGGCTTCCAACGAAGCCAATGTGCGAGCCTTTCACGACAAGGGCACCTCTCACACATGGAATCGCCTTCGCCGTCCTGAGGCCGGCCTCTATCGCTTCCTCCTCCCCTTCTCCCCTGACCTCATTGCAAACGCGCGTTGCAGCTGCGTCAGCCATTGAAGCAGAATCGGAGACAACAACAGCAGCATCGGCCTCACCGAAGCTCAGCGCATGGCTCACTGAGGCTGAACTCGTCGCTATGCCTATTGGGAAATCGCTCCTCTCCAGAAGGAAGCCGATCTTCCCAGAAGTTGGGGTTTTACCCGCATATATTGCGACAACCAAAGGCATGCTTGAAACGGCGCTTACTTCCCCTCCGTTCTCGACCACTGAAACGGAGCAACCTTGCTCGAGCATGCTCTCTACAGCTAGGTCGGCGATGGTTCCAGGTATTGCGGCCATTGGGCCTACATTCGCGAGCGAAGCGCTTGAGGCTGCCAAACTGGCCAGCCTTGGCTGCAACCTTTCATCGATCTCAACTGGGTACAGCGAAAATCTGTAAGAAGGATTGAGTTCTATGTAGCTTTTGAGCTGTTCCCTGTTCTCCATTACCGACCTGAATGCGGCGTCGATCCCTTCCGCGATGTCGCTTATGACAAATATGTTCGATTCCCCAATCCTCTTCCTTGCCCTGTAAAGGCCCCTCGAAAAAATTTTCTCCAATGATGTCACCGTTCATGCCATCTTTATCGCTCTGAATGGGCATGCGTCGACGCACACCCTGCATCCCACGCATCTCTTTTCGTCAAGCAACAAAGACCAGTCGGAGCTGAACGAGAGCGCGGAGACTGGGCAGGGGGAGATACAGGCGCCGCAGGAAGTGCACTTTTCCTGATCGATCTCGACTATGCGCGGGAGCTTCTCAACAGCAACTCCCTCAGCCTCGAAGCTCCTTATCAGGTCTTCAAGGGCCTCGCCTTCAAGGGGTGCAGAAACTATGAGCTCGCCCTTCTGGCTGTTAACCTTTGCTTCAAGTATGTTCAGTAGAACCTTCTTCTTCAAAACAGTCTCTGCAAGGATTGGCCTCTTGATGTGCTCTGGCTTGTACACGAGCCTGAGGTTCATGCTCCATCACCTCCCGACCGCGACCGTTGCGTGGCTTTTTTCCAGCAATGGTTTGAACTCCATCTCTGCAGGCAGAAGCTCGGCGGGCCTGTTCAGGAAGAACCTTTTCTCCAATATCATGTCGCGAAGAACTTCAGCCACCTCTTTGGCCATCTTCAAGCTCGATAGTGGCGAGCTATGCACCTCTTCGTCTCCGATGAGAACCTTTCCAGACTTCAGCTCCCTGTAGGAAACCTGCTTGACAGTGGGCCTTTCCCTCGAAGGAACACCGTAATCGATCAGGTCTGTAAATATCTCCGAATCGCTAAGTGCGGCTGTTCTGGCAACGTTCTCGTTTATGATCGGTATCGGCAGACCAAGGCCTACGTACATTGTTGGGCCATACCTGTGAAAGGTCGCGCCCCTCAAGTAACGGCCACTCATCTGCTTTAAATTTCCCTTGACCATGAGCGTCCCAAACCGCTTCTGGGGGCAGTGTTGTGTCCCCTCTCCGATAACATATCCTGTGCCACCGCCAAGGAATATTCTTGTCCCAACTCCGATCGTTTCGAAACCCATGTCCTTGTGGAGAGGGCTTAGCTGGCCAGAGCCAGAGAAGGTCACATTTCCATAGTTGGGCAGTAAAGTGCCCATGTATGTGTAGATCGTCCTGCTTGTGCTGTTTGTCGCAGCATTATAGCGTTCGTAGGCATTTCTCGGATTCAGTAGGACAGCCTGGTTAAGGTCCTCGATAGTCAAGGTCGTCTCTATGTACCTTCTTGGATAGCAATCGGTTCCATATGCATCAGCGCGAAGCCTGATCTCGCGCCCTGACACCAGATCCTCTATGACGTGCCCTCCGCCATACTCGAATCCCATGCTCTCGCTGGCTGCTGTCGCCCCGATGTAGGCATCGACCGCTGCCAGCCCCTTGTATGCAGGAACATCATTCAACCAGCAGTGCCACATCTTTATTGGAGGGTCTGAGTGGCCGAAGTTCAAGAACGCACCACTGCTGCACATTGCACCGAATGTTCCAGTTGTGACAACATCGACCTCCCTAGCAGCTTTCTCAAGTCCCTTGCTCTCCACAGCAGCAACGAACTCCTCGGCTGTCAAAACAGTTGCCTCTCCCCTTCCTATCTTCTCGTTTATCTCCTCGTATTTTCTCAGCGTTTCGCTTCCCCGAACTTCTGGCAAGGCACCACTTCCTTAACGGCGTTAATTTGAGGCCATTTTTCCCCTCATTTAAGGTTTGACGAAATACCTTATCCAAAATTACTGGCGGTAATCCTTTGCCCGATTTTAACCCCTGTCAGATGTCGCGCCCGATTGCTTGAAAAGGATATAAGCAAATGGGAAAACTCCAAAGTACGTGCGCCTTCCATGAAGCCGAAAACGAAAAGGGCCCAAGAGAATGAAGAGAGGATAAAGAATGCGATAAATGTGATGCAGATAATCGCAAATGACAACACAACTCCAAGGAACATACGCAAAGCTGTCAAAGATGCGATAGACAAGCTCACAGGAACGGAGGGCACGCCTGGAGTGAAGGCCGCAACAGCCATACATATCTTGGACGACATATCGGCAGATCCGAACATGCCAAGTTACTCGAGGCTCCGTATTTGGAATGCGGTCTCGATACTTGAGGCCATAAAGGACTGAGCTTTCCAGAAGTACGAATTTTTCGGAGAGTAGTTCAGATGCGAAGGCAGCACCGAACATTCCATTATTCCCAAAAAGAGGGGTTGGAGATGATTAGGGCGATAGCTGACTTTCAGTTCGGTCCAGGCGCTGGCAAAGCCATCTTCCCGGCGAGGACGAAGATTGAGTTCTCTTCCAGTACTGGAAGGATTAGGAGGGCAAGATTGGCGTCTCAGGTCCTCGCTACCGTTCTGCCATCGACAGGCCTCTTGGCACTCACAGTCCCATGTGCCAAAAGGTTCGTTAGGTCTTTCCTGCCTCCAAAGCAAAGGGTCGTGGTCGAGAAGGGAGCTGGAAAGTTCGTTTCCCAGGGAAGGTCTGTATTTGCAAGACATGTGGTCAGCGTCGATCCGGATCTGAGGCCGGGTGACGAAACAATAGTGACCGACGACCACGACAGGGTCCTTGCTACGGGCAGGGCCTTGCTCTCACCTGAGGAGATGCTCAGCTTCAAGAGGGGAGTAGCAGTTAAGGTAAGAACTGGATCAGGGCAAGATCGACCAGCTAGGTCTTCTTAAGCAGGATTATTGCCTGCGCAAGATCTCCTCCAGTTGCTTCCAGTGCTTTCCTTGCATCCTCCTGGCTTGCACCAGCTTGTTGAGCAACCAATAGGATGTCTTCCTCCGGCAACTGAAGAGGAGGCGCCTCTGACGGAGTCGAAGCAGATTCCTCAGGAGTTCCAGCCACCTGGAAGAATGTCTGACCTTGGAGTTCGTATCTTACGACCGATGGATTTTGGATCTTTATCACCTTTTCAGGTGTGCGTATCGTAACCTCGATGGTGCCTGGGACCTCCTCCATCTTCATCCCCATCCGCTTCATCATCTGCTCTTGCATCCGGCGGTATTCGCGTGAACCTACGCGCTTCATGCACCGCTACACCTGCTAGCAGGTAAATATCTGTAGTCTGACCAGTATCCGGTCATCGTTCGGCCGGTTGCAGCCAATTCGTGCACCTCTAGGGCAAAGGGCGAGTGCGCCCATTTCAGACTACTTTTTCTTCTCGAATCCCTCTATTGGAATTAGGGTGAGGGTGTTCCTGACGCCATCCAACCTCCTGATATTATCGCTTATTATCTCCTTCAATTTGTCTGTGTTCTCTGCCTCTACCTTCGCGACTATGTCATAGACACCATAGACCACCCAAGCCTCCCTTACCCCTGCATTAGCCTCCAGTTGCTTGACCACATCCCCTTCAGCCCCTATCTCAACGTTAATCAGAACGTAAGCGTGGCTAGCCAAAACACACGCGCCTCCACCTTGGAGCTGCCGAACTCTCTAATAAAGGCTTACGTTTTCGAGACAAAATCACTAGAGGGGGCGACCATAAAAAGGTGCTAGAGAAGTCGTAGCCGAGAAGGGCGATTTTCTAAAAAATTACAATACATAAAATAATACTTAGTAATAAATGAACATTAAAGGTAACTGTTTATAAGAAGCGAAGTGAAAACCAATTTTGAGGTTGCGCGGTGTGAGCTATGTCGAATGAAACGAGGTTTAAAAACAGAAGCGGTTTGGAGATTCTTGCCTCAATAATCTCGGCAGCTGCAGGGGGGGCAAGGAAGACACATGTGATGTACAAGGCAAACCTTAGCCACTCGCAGCTCCAAAGATATCTGACATTCCTCGAGAGCCGTGGACTTGTGAAAATCACGGAAAGCCCCGACACGAATGGGCAAATATACGAAGCAACTGAAAAGGGAATGCTCTTCCTTAAGGACTACATGAGGCTTGACAGGTACCTAAACTCAGTAGCCCAAGAGGAATCGGCTCAGTGAATAAAAAACCGACAAATCCTTTTTTCCTCAAGACCTGTTTTTGATCGGTTCGGCCCGAATCTTATGGTCTGCGCTTTGCTCATGATGGCTTTGGCATTTTGCGCTTGATTAGTTTGAGACGTTGTTACTATTGTAGTCGCTAGGATATGCTTTTTTAAAGGATAAGCTAAATTTGAAGGCGTGCACTTGGCCTCGAGCTGGGGCTTTTTTAAACCTGGATGTTTAGTTGTTCAATTGGCGGCGGCTCCCTCGGATGGCGGCCAGCATTCTTCAGGAGCACCTGCCTCCGCCAGTCAGCCCAGTTTTTCTGCCAGCGCAAAGTAGCCCGCCTTACCGCTGCTCCCTCCCGGGCCTGGCGCATTCGTCGGTTAGGGATACGGCGCACCCCTACAGATGCGCCTACTCCTGCACTCGCCCGACAGAGCTGGACTTCAACCCAGTGGCAGGCAGGCCCCCTGGAGCGCTTGGTCGCGCTCCTCAGGTTACTGGCCCCAGCATGTTGCCCGTTTCAGGTTCGTAGGAGAGGGCAAGCCTCCCAGCCTTACCCGCCGCCAACGATCGTTACGCTCCGCTAGAATAAAATCTTTCCCGAATCTATGTGATTATAGCCAAGGGAAAGGCGCCTTTAACTATGCATCCAAGAGCTGGATGCCAAGCTTTCATGTTATGAATGCGCGAGATCTAGCAACGATTTTAGGGTTGAGAAAACCGATCCAGGATGTTTTTCTTCTATTGCCTTGAGCGATCCAGCGAACTCCCTTCTTCGGAGTCCCCTGTACGGGCAAGAGTACTTAGCATGGATCCCGTAAGAATCCAGAAAGCTCTCAGCTTCAGTTCTCAGGACATGGCTGAGTGGCCGGATGCACCAAATCGTGCCGTCCAAGAGTTCTTTCTTTTCATCCATTCTCCCAAATCTGCCAACGCAAAGGAGGGAAAGCGCCTCCTCTGCCAGTTCGTCCGCAGAATCCCCGCAGACAATGATATCAGCGCCCGACCTAACAGCCTCGATGGTCAAGGTGCCCGACACCAGACTCTGGCATGCACTGCACAGCTCCCTCTCGGAGATGATGCCATCTTTGACCAAGTCTGGAAGATTGAAACCAAATCTTGCCTTCAATTGGATGGTTCTAAGCAAGTTCAATGGAAGGCCTAGTTTTTCAAAAGTTCCAGCGATAGCTTCCTCCTCTTTGTGATCATCCCACCTCGAAACATGGACGAAGGAAAGCTGGACACCCTTGTACTTCGATTCCAGCTTCCAAATCGCTTTTGCCATGGCGAGGCTCTCACAACTTCCCGAAACTCCGAGCAAAAGCTTGCTCTCGATATTCAAAAGCTTCAGCCTGTTCAATGTCCTCCTAACTCTTTCCAGGAACCTCCTCCTGAAACAGCTGTCGCAAAGCGTTTCCCGAGTGAAGGGAATTAAGTGCCTCCAATTTCCTGTTCCACAGAGGCTGCATGTGCGGGAGCTCATAGGCCGAACCTGTAGGCGGAGAGGACGAAGTTCCCCACGAGAATTATGGCCGTCATAGAAAATATGGCAAGCTTTAGAGCTCTCATAAATGGTTTTTTGTTGTCCGGAAGCAGTTCATCGATAATCTTACCGCCGTCGAGAGGATCGATGGGTGCGACATTTACAACAGCCAAACTCAAGTTTGCCAAGTTGATCCAGCTCAAGAGAAGAACAAAGTCATATGAACCCTTCAAACCCATGAACTCCAGAACTGGAATGTAACTGGTTACAGAGATACCAAGATAGCCCCTGCTGCTGTTGGAAGGGTTCGTCCCAGCCCTCACATAAAAAATCCCTTCGAGCGTCTGCACAACAAGTAGGTCTCCGGGCTTGACAGATGCCATGTATGACCTGAATTTGGCATCAGAGAGCATTTCAGTTCCGTTGATTTTTGTTATGACATCCCATGTTTTCAAGTATGAGCTTGCGGGAGGTGTAACGCTCAATACTACGATGCCACTGGCGCTTGAGGAAAGCAAGCTGATCAGGAGGATCATGATGGCTGATACCACCATGTTGGCCGATGGCCCGGCAGCTATGGCCCTGATCCTCGATCCCCTGTCGACCTTCTTGAAACCATCATCATCAAACTCGACCAAGGCAAAGCCAAGAGATAGGAAGAGCCCGACGCCAACCGACTTGATCGGTATGCCTTTGCTCGATCCAACAATGCCATGCGCGAATTCGTGGAACGCAACGCCCACGAAGAGAGCTGCCATGACGTAAGGCATCTCACGAAGGCCAAGCGTGACGCCAGGAATCACAAGCGAAACTTGGTTCGCCTCGGAGGGCCTCCCAACTAGGTTGAGAAGGTTCGTGCCGAACAGGAGGAAGAAAAGGAAGACAAGTACCGGGAAGAATGCAAGCAAGATTTGTGAAAGAACCGAAGCCAACCTCGGGTGGCGCTTTGGTGCCTCTTCCAGAAAACGGTTCAAAGCCCTCGTGCGTAATATGATATGTATCGGGGAAGCTTCCACGATCGCGCTCCTCGCCTTCATAAGGCGGAGCACCAAATATGCAGCTGGAGGAGTGGCGAGCAGGAGTGCCAACGGGAGTAGATCTTGGATCAGTTTTTCTTCCCCAAAGAGCTTCGTGGCGTTAGAGATGTGATATTAGCGTTTCCCAAGTAATCGAACGAATAGATTAAAAGCTAGCTGATCGGTTTGCAGTAATTTGGAAAAGTAGCGCATGACAAGAGTCAAACCTGTTAGAAGGCCCCTTTTGCGCGAAGTCATCTATACTGAAGGGCATTTCAAAATGCTCAGAGCGATAAGGCAGGAGGCCATGAAGGTGATGTCCTCATTGGAGGCCAGAGGTGTTGTGCCGTTTCTGCATGGAAGCGCAGCGCGTGGCGACGTAAACGCGAGGAGCGACATTGACATAGTCGCTATGGATGTCATTCCCTCATACAAAGTTGAGTTGGCGCTTTCCGACATCGGGTACGAGCCATTGGCGCGCTTCGTGACGATGGCAACACCTTCGCATGCTGTGAAAGCGACGATACAGCTACGAAATAATATCGTTGTGACATTCCCACTCGTAAAGCTCAAAAAGCTCGAACATGAGTTCTACAAGTTTGGTGGTATCTGCTCACTTTCCGATGTTATGGGGCAGCGGAGAACGAGAGGTGTTGACAAGAGGCTCGTGTTCATAGAGCCGAACGAGAGGGGACATTTAGAAATGTCCATCCTAGGCTCTGAAGTGGAGGTCGCGAAGCTACTTGGGATCAGCATCGACCTGATCAGGGAGAGGGAGAGGGTCTTGCTAAGGAGAGATGCTTCTGGCAGGACCGGCGTTTACTTGAAGAAGCAAGTGCCTCCTGACGAAAGCATCGAGGGATGGGCGGAGCGGATTATAAGGCAGAATCCTCCAGCCATCTCGAAGCTGAGGAACAGGTGACCAGCTCCAGGGCACCGGAATGGCATTTTCATTGGTGGTTAAATACCCTTTTGACGATGACCGAAAGAAATGAAGCTGAGAACAGCCATATTCATTATGCTTTTCATTTCCGCTATGCCAGCCGTTGCAATAGCAGAGCCGGTGGGAAATCAAACACAGATGATTACGGCGGATTGGTTTGACAACTTTGTGCAGGGAATACTTTCAGGAGCTGCGGAAGGAGCTGCCAGGTTCGGAATTATGGTATTGAGGGCTTTGATACGCATAATCTCCGCAACTTATGGCCTTCTTGCCATCGCTGGCGCCATCCTTTGGGCATCGAACATCGACAGACAGCTGGGAAAGAGGCTGGTAATTGGTTCTGTGATCCTGCTCATTTTTGCTGAATTTGCCATCCCCTTCATCGGCATTGG
Source organism: uncultured Nitrososphaerota archaeon (assembly GCA_964631995.1). Classification (GTDB taxonomy): domain Archaea; phylum Thermoproteota; class EX4484-205; order EX4484-205; family DTQO01; genus DTQO01. Next base: position 321 of record CAZWAU010000037.1, on the reverse strand, counting down.
CAGATAGCCGTAAAAACTGGCTTGGACAGTTCAGTGGTCGTGACGATGTTTACAGGCAATCACAAAATAAGAAAGGTGAGGGCGAGGGAGATACTGGACTCAAGGGGGAATCCTACGGTTGAGGCAGAGGTAGTTACAGAGGGCGGAGCTTTTGGTCGCGCTGCGGTACCCTCCGGGGCTTCAACAGGAGTTTATGAGGTACTGGAGCTCAGAGACGGGGATAAGAGGAGGTTTGGCGGCAAAGGCGTGCTGAAGGCTGTCTCGATCATAAATATGAAGCTAGGTCCTGCCCTTGTCGGTTTCGATGTAACGAACCAGGAG
>CAZWAU010000036.1:0-3378 GCA_964631995.1 uncultured Nitrososphaerota archaeon | reverse complement strand
GGGAGATAAGTACTATATGAGAAAACTACCAACGAGAGCGGAAGATTGAAACAATATTAGAATGGAATCGCTGCGCTGTACAAAGTCTGCCACTAAGTTGATGTTCCCAGCCAAGAATCTGCATCGATCCTTAAAGTGCTCATGATCGCTTGCCAAGCCCTTCGAATCTCCATGGATGCTGCACAATATGGCGAGTGCTCAACAACGGCTTTCCCCGAAACCATCGCTTCTGTGACGGTTGGGTCGAAGGGGATTTTTGCAATGACCCTAACACCGCTCTTTCTGCAGGATTCGATTATGCTTTCGGTGTTCTCCACATTTATGTCGTATATGTTGATTACAACCGATGATTCGATGCCGAAATGGCGCGCGAGATCTAGCACTCTGTCCAAGTCATGAAAGCCGGAGAAGGTCGGTTCCGTGACAGCCACGATTAGATCAACGCCTGTCAGTGATGCGATGACGGGGCACCCTATGCCAGGTGGACCATCTATGAGAACTATGTCAAGTCCCCATCTTTTTGCCAACAGATCAGCATTGCGCCTTACGAGGGCCACCAGTTTCCCCGAATTAGCCTGGGCCGCTTGGAGCCTTGCATGGGACATTGGCCCGTGTCTCGTTTCGGAGATAAACGCATAGCCTGAAACTCTCTCTTCGAGCTGTATGGCTCCTGCTGGGCAAACGTAGGCGCATACTCCACACCCTTCGCAAAGGACAGGATTGACCTCCAAATTATGTATCGCATGATACCTGCAAGCTTTTTCGCATGCCCTGCATCTCGCGCATTTTCCCTCTTCTATTGCAGCAAGTTTTGATCCCTTGAACTCCTGCTTCGACACAACCTTCGGGTCCAAGAGAAGGTGAAGGGTTGCAGCGTCAACATCGCAGTCAGCTACGACCGCTTTCCCGGCCAATGCTGCGAAAGAAGCGGCGAGCGAAGTCTTACCTGTGCCGCCCTTTCCACTTACGATGGCTATCTGCTTCATTTTTCAATAGCTTCCTTCACGCTTGCGAAAAGCGAACGGAAACTGTCCTTCCACTCTGGCATCTCGCAAACGAATGGCACCCCACGCGAGTAAAGCTCAGCTATTCTTCTTTCGAATGGAATCTCAAGAAGTATGGGGATGCGCTCAATTCTGCAGTACTCGTAAACCTTTTTGTCTCCAAATCCGGCCCGGTTTATGACGACGCCAAACCGAAGACCAAGCTCCTTCAAGGTCTGAACCATGAGCTTCAGATCGTGAAGCCCGAAAGGTGTAGGTTCAGTCACGAGAAGGCAGTAGTCGCTGCCATACACAGATTCGACCACAGGGCATGAGGTTCCAGGAGGGGAGTCGATTATGACATTACTATCCCTTCTGATCTCTTTCTTAACCTCACGTATTACAGGCCCAGGCATCGGTTCCCCCACATTCAACATACCATAAACGAATTCGATGTGCCCTGCCTTTCCAGCTCTGACCTCGCCCACAATTTTGTCCTGCTCAGTTATGGCCTTCCTAGGGCAAACAAGTAAGCACCCGCCGCAGCTGTGGCAGATTTCTTGGAAGACCATTGCCCGCTTTCCCACAATGGCTATAGCATTGAATGCGCAAAACTTAGCGCATTTACCGCAGTAGTCGCACAATTTCTCATCTATCTTGGGTACAGGCACGCAGACAGGTCTTACTTCACCGATCAGCGGATTCAGGAAGATGTAGTCGTTTGGCTCCTCCACATCACAGTCCAGAAGCTGTACACTCCCTCCGATCGAAAGGGCCATGTTGACAGCCACGGTCGTCTTTCCAGTTCCTCCCTTGCCACTAGCGACGGAGACAAGCACGCCATTACCCCCTTTGCCAGTTCCTTCGGAGCTTGTTTCAGCTGTGTTTTCACTTTTCACAAGGGATTCATTTCTCTCAATCTTCCCAAGGGCCTTCTCATCAGCCTTCATGGGGCTTCACTTTTGGTTCCTTCGAGTTCACGAACTCCTCGATCTTGGTGACGATCGTAGCGAAGGCCTTCGCGGCCTTTGAGTTCGGGTCCTTCATGGCGAAGGAGATGCCATCATCTGAAGAGTCGCAAATAGCTGGGTCAAGGGGAATCGTGCCAAGGAATGGAACGGACAGATCATTTGCGATCGCAAGGCCTCCACCGCTTCTGAAAATATCAACCTGAAAACCACATTTCGGACAAACGAAACCACTCATGTTCTCGATTATCCCTATTATGGGAATTTTGAGCTGGCGCGCGAACGTTACAGCCTTCTTCACGACGATCTGGGAGATCTGTGAGGGCATCGTGACGATCAAAGCACCATCCATCTCAGGTATGAACTGCATGACACTGAGCGGGGCGTCGCCCGTTCCAGGAGGAAGGTCTATGAGCAGAAAGTCCAGCTGGCCCCATACGAACTCTGAAAGGAACTGCCTTATTGCCCCCGTAACGAGAGGACCGCGCCAGATTACTGGCGTATCATCGCCAGAGAGCAAAAAGTCCATTGAGACGACCCTGATATCGAAAGGACCTACAGCTGGGAAGGCGCCTGGCGGACCTGCCCTTAGCTGCTCCCCCCTCATGCCTAGCATCTTTGGTATGCTGGGCCCGTAGATATCTGCATCGAGAACCCCGACCTTGTAGTCGTGCTGGGCCAGAGCCACGGCCAGGTTTGCGGTCACAGTACTCTTGCCGACACCTCCCTTGCCACTCACGATCGCTATCTTGTGCTTGATCTGGCCCATCCTGACCTTGAGAAGTGCCTTCTGCTTCTCGAGGAGTTTCTTCTGCTCATACTCCTGCTTCTTCTCGTCAGTACAAGTTTCGGCTTTGCTGCAGGTGCCGCATTCACCATCGCAGACTTTTTCCATCATTTTGCCCCCATCATTTTTGGAAATGCATGGGCTTGCAAATATTTCCCCCTTATTCCTATTCTGGCCCCATGCCTTCCTCGATCTCCCAATGTCCTTAAGAACCTGCTTCTGCCCTTCAGAAGCGGTGGCGCGCCTCTCTACAAGGCTCCGTCAATCCTCTCAACTGGCCTTTGACATAGGATTGCACCGCTCCCTCAACCGTATCAAGGGTGCCAGTGAAGACGGCCACTCCCTGCCTCTGGAAAGCGTCAAGGCCCCTCGGCCCCATACCCTTAACTAAAAGTGCATCCGGCTTTAATTTCCCGATGAACTCTTCCACCGACACGCGCCCTCCCAAATGTTCGCCAACGTTCTCGATCACTTTCATTGAATCAAAGCTGCCATCATCTTTTAGCTCGACGACCGCAAAGTAAGGCGCCCGTCCAAAATGGCTCGCGACAACCGATTTCAATCCCTCATCACGCTCGATCGGCACGATAACCTTCATTATTTGCACCTAGACAATTTAAAAGGCAAACAATATATATCC
>CAZWAU010000035.1:0-2921 GCA_964631995.1 uncultured Nitrososphaerota archaeon | reverse complement strand
AGAAAGTATAAGATCGATGCCAGTAGAGTATGAACGCCGTGAGGAGGAGAAAGAATCCAACGACGGCCTCCGTATTCCTGATCGCTTTGGGGTTTTCTAATGGCGTGACGGCTTGGTGCATTCTCCTTTTTCTGTAGAGAGCATAAGCGACGAAGAAGGGGATGCCGAGGACGTAGTTCATGGCCTAGCTGTTAATGGCATCGCCCGCCACAACCTCTAAGTCCTGCCAGTAGATCAGCAGCAAAGACCCTAGGATCGTAAGGACCTTAAGTATGAGGGCAGGCCTGCCTTGCATGCTATGCCTTCTCTTTTAACAAATAGAGTATCGGACGATATTAGTATATTTGCTTAGAGAATCTAGACAAAATTCATCTATTATTCTATATAATAGGTTTCCTAAATAAGACGCGGATTAAATCATTAATATCAAATAATAGAAATAGAGTATGAAGTCTTCTTTAATCAAAAGTCTAGAAATAAATGGTAATTTTTCCATTAATCTTATTAAAATATAAGGTATTTTATGTCGAAGTATATGCATGCACTACGTAAAATAGTGACCCTGGGAATACTAAGTGTAATGTTCTTACTATTTGCGATGTCGACCGTAATCGCAGATCCTGACAAAGGACACCCCGGCAAAGGAACAGGACTCGTACGCATTTATTTGGATCAAGAACATACGAATGAATTAACACCAAGTACTCAATATGATGCAAAGCCACATTATCTTCTCGCTATCGGTAGAGGACCTTATTACTTCGTGATAACTGGGATTACTGAATTTCCTGAAGGAACGCCCCTAAATATAAAGATCGGTTATAAGGACACTAGTGGACCTGCAACAGCCTTTATAGGGCCTGTCAATCTCTTGAGCGATGGTTCTGTAGCTTTTGAATGGACTGTTCCACCTAATGCTATGTTTTGTACGACTGGAACTGTTCACTATTACAACAAAGATGTAGTCAAAGGTGAATTCATTGCCCAAAACCCATTTGCTATCATTCCATCTATCTTCCATGTCATTCCTGAGAACTACTTAGGCTCAATTGGAGCGCTCGGTGCAGGAGCCTTGGCGCTGGTCGCTTTCATCACCATTAAGAGGCGTGCCATAAAGTTCAAATAAAAATAGGCTTCTGATCATCGTTTAAGAAAAACATTTGAAGGCATGATTAAAGCTAAAAATATGCAAGGTCCGATCAAGGTAAGTGAGAACGGCAGATATTTCGTTACTGCTGCAGGCAAACCGATCTTCTGGCTTGGTACTACGCAGTGGCAGATCTTCAGAGAACATCCATTGACAGAGGTTGAGCTGATTCTTGAGAAGACAAAGGAGAATGGATTTAATTTCATCCAAGCTATGTTACTGGGAGTAGGCAAAGGTACCGAACCAAACATTCACGGCAATATCCCCTGGAAAAAAGATGATCCAGCAACTCCAGATGAAGCTTATTTCGAACATGTGGATGCAGTAGTTCAGGCCGCACACAGAAAAGGGCTCGTCCTCGTAACAGGGATCTACCATCAAACAATGGGTGATCGTGTTAATATGAAGAACGCTCGAGTATGGGCGAGATGGATCGCTGAACGTTACGTCGATGCTCCAAATCTGATCTGGTCGATGTATCCCAAAGCCGAACCAGAATATACTTCACTCTTAAGGGAGCTAGCTATCGGTCTTCAGCAGGGCGATGGGGGGGTTCACCTGATTACGGTTCATCCAGATCCCGCACCAGCTACATCGAGCACCTACCTGCATAATGAAAGCTGGTTAGCATTCAATTCGATACAAACTTGGGCAAGAGTCGATCTGATTTATCCCATGATCTCCCATGACTATAGTCTCAGGCCAGCGAAGCCCGTCGTCATGGCAGAGGGTGCATATGAAAACGGCATGGAGTATGGGTTCGAGGTTACGCCGCTGTGGATACGTAGGCAAGCTTACTACTCATACTTAGCTGGTGCTCACCACAGCTACGGACACAATGACAGCTGGCGTATGCTTCCAACATGGAAAGAGGCCTTAGATGCGCCCGGTGCCAAACAGATGGGCATATTGAAGAACATATTCCTTAACCTCGAGGAATGGTGGAAGCTCATTCCTGATCAGACAATTCTTACGAGTGGAGGTTGCACAAATGGTAGATTGTTGAACCTTGCTGCACGTCATTGTGATGGAAAATGGATGATCGCATATTTCGCCGACAAGGCATCATTCAAAGTAGATTTGGATAAGGTTGGCAACAAAACCGAAGCCTTCTGGATTGATCCTAGAGATGGAGAATCGATACCGATTGGCAGCTTCTTGGCAGAGGGCACGAAGTCATTCTCCACGCCTGAGGGTTGGGAGGATTCACTTCTCATAATGAAGGCAACAAAATGAGAGACATGATGGCAATTTGCAAATGTATCTGAAATTCAAACTCCTCCTAATGTGCGCTTCAGGAGTTTCTCGCAGTTTGCGCAGATTCTTTCGGCTTTTGCAAGTGCTTGAGGTGCATATTTTTGGAAATATTCAGCAGTTATGCCCTGCTCAAATCCGTAGCCAGCCAATCCTCTCTGATCTGCAAGTTCCGCTATTGCTTCAGCCATGCTCTCGATCTGCTCCTTGAACCAGCTTGGTAGATCTTCTCTTCCTTTGATCTGCAGGAGTGCATCGCTTACATCATGCTCCTTAGGATAATCTATTCCATAGTATATGAGAACTGCCTTCAAAGCCTGCTCCGCGGCCATCTCTGAACAGTATACAACATCGTCCCACCTTCTATCCTCGTATGCCCTCTTAGCTCCCTGAAGCCATCTCGAGGCTCTGCTGATGCCAAGTTTTGCCACCTCCTTGATATTCAAATGACTAATCCTCCAGAAGGTATGCTCTCGCTCAGAATCCAGCTATATCCCTTACCGGGTACATGGATCCTGCG
>CAZWAU010000034.1:0-3982 GCA_964631995.1 uncultured Nitrososphaerota archaeon | reverse complement strand
CGCGGATCATCGAAGTATATGTTGGCGCTCACCTCCCCCATTCCAGCGCAGCCCATCTCCACGAAGCGTTCAAGAAGCCACGAGAAATCGGTTTGCGATGAGTTCCCGCCCCATCGAGGATCAGCGTTGCCAAATGGGATTAGACGATCCATGTGGCGTGCTGCTGAACGAATCTGTCCGACGATGTCGCACTCAGGTGCGAAGAGGCCCGGAAACGTTACGGCCTCGGGGCAGGCAGGCCAGGGCAGAACGGCTGCCTTTTCGATTCCCTCATCATCAAGGCGTGCGATCAGGCTCTCTATGGTCACAGGTTTACGCCAAAGATTATTCGGTGAGCGCAAATCGCCAATGTGTGCATGCATATCGATAATCATGCTTTCTATCCATTACGAACTTCGTTAGTGAGAAGCCCTAATATTGTTTTTTCTTCGATCTCATGTGTGATGAACTTCATCCACTACATATCGATGATCATCAATGGTGTTTTCCTGTCCATTACCGTTTTGGAAGATTAGGTGAGCTTTGGTTTGTTGCTATCCTAGTTCGAAGAGGTTATACAAATCGTAAGGCTTGGCACAGTTATGGCTTGATAAACTGGTATGTTAACAGAGCCCATACAACATTCAAAAACATGGTACTGCGATCAACAACCAGCCTCTGGGTCTTGGATCGAGTATGTAGCAGCGGGCTTCATCATCGTAGGGATTTTCTCCTTGATGCATGCAAGGTATGTTTGGTTCCCATTCGAGCCGATAGGCTTCATATTGGGTTTTGGTAACTCCTCGATGCTTTTCGGCGTCTGGTTCCCGTTCTTGGTGGCATGGGTCCTGAAGTACCTGACCTTGAGGGTTGGTGGAAGCAAGGCCTATGAAGAGGTTGGGTTGCCGCTTGCAGGAGGCATGCTGGCTGGCTGCATGGCCTTCGTACTGATAGGTGGCCTGATGGGTGTAACGAGGTTTTTCATACCATTCTAAAACACTGGGCAAATTTTCTACAAGTGTGAGAATGCTTAAGTTGTTTCCTTGCGAAGGTCAGAGTGTGAATCTGAATGAGGGTTTTGGTGTTCGGAGCCCACCAAGATGATGAGTCCATTGGGATGGCGGGCACGATTTTCAAACACGTCAAGAGGGGAGACGAGGTAAAAATCGTGTTCATGACAGATGGAAGCGGCGGAGCCCTCGACATCGATCCGGATGAACTTTCTAGGATCAGAGAAAAAGAGGCGGCAGAAGCTTGCAAGGTGCTAGGAGTGGATGATTTGGAGTTCTTTAGATTTAAGGACGGTTTCCTGGAGTTTGGTCATGAGTCTCTTGTCAGGACCGGGCAAGCGATAAGATCTTTCAAACCCCACAGAATCTATGTTCACCATTCTGATGCTCCAAGCGGGGAGGAAAATCTGGACCATATCAATACATCAAAGCTTGTCAAAGAGGCAGTCTTCAGGGTACAGTATAAAAACTACCCAGAATTTGGTAAGGATGTTTGGAGGACCCCCGAACTGTATGCCTACGAGGTTTACTATCCGCTCCATGAGCCGAATGCTTTCGTCGACATTACGGATGTTGTTGAGGTTAAGAGGGAGGCGATAAGGCGGCACAGATCGCAGATGGCAGCCCAGCCATACTGGGAGCAGGTGGGGCTGGCGCTGAACAGGTGGAGAGGCTCGCTCACGGGTTTGGGCGAATATGTCGAGGCATTCAAAGCATTGAGAACTATCTTATTTTAGATGATCCATCCCATTAGAAAGGTGAATGCGATGCCAAAGCATTCCGAAGAAAGGTATTACGATCCAGATTGGAAACGCCCCGAGGTCATATATGGGGGAAGCCTAGTTGGAGAGATCGCCAAGCCCGGAGAAAGGCTCGCGGTCGCTACGATGGAGATTCCATGGAACCTGGTGAAGGGGAAGCTACCTGTAAAGCCTGAAGCTGTTGTTTTCGTTCAGGACATGGAGCTCCGCACCTTGGAGAGCTTGGAAAAAGCTGTGCCGCCCGTCGATGTTGTGGCAGGCATCGGAGGAGGGTCGTCGCACGATTTGGCGAAATACATCGCTTTGAAGAAGGGGGCAAGACTCGTGCAGGTTCCCACGATCCTTTCTTCAGACGCCTCGGTTACGAGCGCGATAGGAATTAGAGAGGGGTGGAGGGTGAGATACATTGGCCACGTCGAAATAGATCGGATACTTGTTGATTTTTCACTGATAAAGCAGGCTCCCAAGGAGCTCGTGCGATTCGGAGCGAGTGACATCCTTTCTTCTCATACAGCTACATATGACTGGAAGATTGCATCAAGCAGGCATAAGGAGAGGTTCGACCAGAGTTACTACGAAAAGGCTCGTGACATGCTGGCAAAGCTTGCAGAGAATCGTTTCGAGGTAAGGGATGTTACAGATGAAGGAATAAAAACTATCGTCGAGCTGTATCTTGGCTATGCCGAGATTGCAGAGAAACTTCGAAGCGACAGGGCTCAGGAGGGATCGGAACACTTCTTCGCATATAATGTGGAGTACGTAACAAGGAAGCAGTACGTACACGGAAAACTGCTCGCGGTCGGAATACTAGCAATGTCCTATATCCAAGAAAACGAGTTCGAGAAAACTGTGGAGCTGATGCGCGACATGGGGCTGGAAGCCAGGCCCTCGATCGTCGATCTTGGCAAGGAGGATTTCTCAAATGCGATGATGACCTTGAGGGCCTTCACCGAAAGAGGGGGATACTACTACTCGGTGATAAACGAGATAGAGCTTGACAGGTCAATTTCGGAGGAGCTCTACAAAATTCTATCAAGCACCTTTTAACCGCCGTAAGCCTTGAAGAAATAACATTGTCCAAGCGCTAGAATACTGGTCTGACATCATGATAGCAGCAATATTTGCTTCATTCATTTATATCCAACGTAATCCAAGAGAACGATCATTTTGAAGTCGTTAATTAAAGCGCGAAATGGAGAGCTATGTTCAGCTTAATTGGCCTTCCTTTAACATGTATCTGAAGGAGCCTTCGAGGAGCAAAAGTCACAAATATGGCAGAAGTTCTATGGAGGTCAGGTACCTGTGCTGTGAGGCGCCATCTTGCCATCACGATGTCCAAGGCTCTGGTACCAAGTAAAGCATCGTTGGTGGAAAAGTGAAAGAACCTTACAGAACATTCATCCATTTGGTAGCGGCCATATTTGGCTTGTCTGTTGCCAAAATCATAATCTCAGAGATAAGCGGATTGGTTGGCGTGGCATTGGCATTGGTTTGTTTGTTTTTCACATCGGTAATGGTGTTGAGGGGAGCTGAGGGTTCATGATACATAGGCAAAGGTCGCTTTTGATCGACGAACCCTTAATTTTGAATTGCACTTAAATGGTTCAACCTCATAATTTGCGCTGTCGAAGGAAGATGAGCACCCGAGAATACAGCGCCAAGTGGACAAGGAAGGGAGACTGGGCGCCCCATATAGATGCTGGCAACCAAATCAGCCCTGGCATCTATCCCACGGTCGCAGCCGATTCCGCGGACGAAGATTCCACTGAACAGCTTGAGCTGCGCGAAGAACTCAAAAGTTCGGGCCTCAAGATTTGCTACCAGTCTCGCCGGGACAGAAACAGCGAGCTGTATGTTATGGATGCAGATGGTTCTAACTCCATAAACATCACGAATACCCCCGAGCTGGATGAGATTTATCCGCACATCTCACGGGATGGCAGGCGTGTGTGTTTCACTATTATGCGCATGGAAAAGATGCCTGACGAGCGAGAAGTCCCGTGCTTCGACGTTTACTGGATGAGAATTGATGGCAAGGAACGCATGTTGGTAGAAAGGGACGCTTCAGATCCATGCTGGGATCCAGATGGATGTAAGATCGCTTTTGTAAAGCGCCTTGGGCGAGAACAAACTAAAGATTATCAGAACACTGGGCTCTTCGCATATGACATACATGCACAGGAGATCGAGGAATTGGTTGGCAAGCTTTACCATGCATATGTCCCATGTTGG
>CAZWAU010000033.1:0-2777 GCA_964631995.1 uncultured Nitrososphaerota archaeon | reverse complement strand
GGATTCGCCCTCGAGATATAGAGAGGCGGAGCCCCTACAGGACACTTATCGGGACCATCCTTTCGCAAAGGACTAAGGACGATGTTACAAGACAGGCTGAAGAAAGGCTGTTCCGGCAGGCTCCAACCCCAAAAAAGATGCTCCTCTTGGATGAAGCGAGGATCAGGAAGCTGATATATCCTGTCGGATTCTACAGGCAAAAGGCGAAAAGGATCAGGAAGGTTTCGAGAATCATCCTTGAAAAGTACGGAGGTAAGGTTCCAATGGACAGGAAGCTCCTCATGGAACTACCCGGCGTCGGTGGCAAGACAGCGGACTGCGTCCTTTGCTTCGCCTTTGGCAAAGCCGTCATTCCTGTTGACACGCATGTCGAGGTCATATCTAAGAGACTCGGAATCGCGAACCAGGATGACGGGCCTGAGGTGGTCAGGGAGAAACTGCACAGGATTATCCATCCTAATAAGAGGAGGGTCGTGAACCTATTACTCGTCGAGTTTGGAAAGGACACATGCAGATCCAATCGCCCAGGTTGCACCTCCTGTCCAATCAAGAGTTACTGCAGAAGTAATGTTGCCAATCGCTCTAAGGATAGGTGAGCATATTGCAACGCAATTACCCTAGGCTTTTGGTCTACCGCCTAGAAGAGGACGACCCGCGAAGATGCACTTCACAGGTGCTCAGGCGTCACGGCCTCGTGAAAGTTTTCAGGCACCAGTCATCGATCCCCGCACACGCGATCGTCTTGAATCCGGAGGCAACGCAAGTCCTAAGGGCTGACGACAGACAAAGAGCTGCTGAAAATGGTCTTGTCGTGATCGACAGCTCATGGAATAGGTCGCGGGACATCTTCCATTTGGTTAAGAGGGGGGAGCACAGGAAGCTCCCCTTCCTTCTGGCCGCAAACCCAACTAACTTTAGCATCCCCGAAAAGCTATCTTCCGCCGAAGCATTCGCTGCAGCCCTGATCGTGATGGGCTTCGATGAACTTGCTGAAATGATACTTTCAAAGTTCAAATGGGGACCGACTTTCTTTCTCCTGAACCGAGAGAGGCTTAGCCAGTACTTGGGCGTTTGATTTACTTGGTACGTGAAATCGATATAGCAGAACCCAATATCCGCGTGGCCAATCCAAATGACCTTTCCAGGGTGCTTGAGATAGAGAGGTCCAGTTTCGATGCCCCTTACACGCCAGACTACTTGGAGATGCTTCTGAGGTTCGAGCAGGGCGTCTTCCTGGTCGCCGAAATAGGTAGCTCTATAGTTGGCTATGTTGTAGCAACTGTAAGGGGCAGTCATGGTCACATCATTTCCATAGCGGTGGAGCCGAAGCGAAGAAGGATGGGAATCGGTAGTAAACTGATGAAGTGTGCAATGGAGGAGCTGAGGAGGAGAGGGGCCTCTATCGTAAGGCTTGAGGTGAAGAAGGGAAGCCCTGCTGTTAACTTCTACCTGTCCTCCGGTTTCAGGCAGTCTGGCATATTGCACTCCTACTACGACGATGGTTCTGATGCCCTATCTATGGAAAGATCTTTGTAATATTCTAGGAAAGAATTTCCTTTAGCGTAGCTATGCTGATGCCGGGAGGCCGCCTTTCAAGTTCTCCTATCCGCTCACCAACTATCATGCTTGCTTGCTTCGATTGCGCGATGTCTAGTAGCCTTTGAGTCACGATTCCGTCCATCACGATGAAATGCACTCCATCCATATCCTTCAGCTTCTCCACAAGTTCGATTACTGGGACTTCTGCAAGGACCTTGCCATCCGCTCCTATGATGAACGATGTTAGTCTGTTCTGAACACTTTCAGCGTACGGCTTCAGCTTTTCCTTTATCTCTGCTGTGAACTTTTCCCTGACTTCGCGGGGAGCACGTTCCCTGACCTCCACTTTGGGAGCTCTCTCCTCGAGGTGCTCCTCGGCAGGTTCCTTTGAAACTTTTTCTAGCCTTGCAAGGTAATCCGCCAAGGGCTGCCTTCTGTCGAGGAGATCGATAAGTTCGGAAGGACTCAGTTCCTCAACTTCGCGTCCTTTGGGGGCTTTCGCCACAAAGTCAACCTTTCCAACTCTGGCAAGCTCGCGCAGTATCATGTCTCCAACCCTGTCGCCATCGATCAAAGCTGTGACCTTATCCTTCTTCCAAGTTAGGTCCACGACGGACTTGGGAACTGTTACTCCTTCCACAGCAACGCCGTTCCTGTAACCTGCCTTCAGAAGGTTTGCTACATCCGCTCTTCCTTCAACGACGATCAACTCCCTCGAGGAGACCGCCTCAGGACCAGCTGGGACGTTGTCGGGCCCGAAGGAGACGATTTCGGGCACCTTCGCAACTTGTGTTATAGCCTTCAGGGCCTCTGCCGAATCTGTTCGCCTGTCTGCGCTCCATCTCTGCAGAATCTGTTTTGCCCTATCGACGATCAGCTTTCTTCTCTTCTCCCTGATATCATCGATTGACTCGAGCTGGACCTTGCAGTTGTAAGGACCAACCCTGTCTATAGTCTCGATCGCCGCAGCCAGAAGAGCGCTCGTTGCCTGGTCCAGGCCAGTAGGAACCGATATTGTTCCAAAGGTCTTGTTCTCTTTCACATTAAGTTCTACATCTATCCTGCCAAGCCTCCCAGATTTCTGCAACTCCCTAAGGTCAAGTGTGTTTCCAAATAGACCTTCGGTTTGCCCAAATATTGCTCCTACGATGTCAGATCTAAGTGGAAACCTAGTTATCCTGTCCGCGGACCCTAGGTCTTTTCCACGATCCCCTCCACCTCGTAGGAGAGTTTGATTA
>CAZWAU010000032.1:0-4047 GCA_964631995.1 uncultured Nitrososphaerota archaeon | reverse complement strand
TGCAGGAACATGGGAATCCATTTTTTCACCTTGATAGTTGCTAACCTTTTTGGCTATTCATGATCCAGAAACTAAAATTTTGATATCCTAGCGAGCCCATCATAGAGTTGGAATTGTTTTTTATAAAGCTATTTGCAACAGTCCATAGGCTGCTAGAGCGGTCAATAAAATTATTCTAAGCGAAGGCTCTATTTCATATCTATATCTCCTTATTTTTTATTCCTTCCACAGCGATGATGTTGGATGGAAGATACTTTGTTATCGGAGTTCCTGATGATGTTACTAAAGAACTTGGCTACAAAGGTTAAGTCATTTTAATCCTGAAGGTTGGAGACTTAAAGGCTTAATCTGACACTTTCATGCAATCATCTTGTGAACCTTGGGTTATCGATTATTTTCGGTTTGCCACACTTCTCAACAACTAGCTTTGCAAATCCCTTCCTCCTTATCGTTCCATAATCGTGGCCAGCATCAGAAGCATATGCATAAAAGAATGAAAGTTTCCTGTCGCATGTATTGACTGTACGATGAGCCCATGAAGGTGGGACGTACACAACTTTTCCTCTCCTTATTGGGGAATGAAAGAACATTCCATCCTTCGTTTGCATTACAACTATTCCCTCGCCCCTCAATCCTACGTAGACTTCTCCGCGTCGCCTTGAGTGGTAGTGTCCTCTTGTCATGTTGTATTCGCAACCGACCTTTCCCGGGCTCAAAATAGTTACTCCAAAGTTCATTTCGCCCCTCATGTGAGGATGCGAGTTTTCAAAGTACACGTACACGGCAGGATCATTATGCTTCTTGATGATATTATCGGCAGCCTCTCTGTTGAAGAAAAATTCCCTCAATTCGCTCAATTTAACTTCGACTTTTTTATTGAAAGACCTCAAAGTGCCAATGCTTAGGTCTAAATCGACCGAGTAGGGCTTTACGATATCTGGCAAACAGAATTCACCTGGGGCTTGACTTTTTCATGTGCATATGATAGCTTCTTCTCTTTATCGTTTCCATTTTCCCAGCTCATGGCGAGAGAAGATCCAGCTCCAACAATTTTTCTGGCGTTGGCTTTCCAGTAGGATCCCAGCCCCTGACATCGTAATACTCGTTCAACATCCCATCCAACATCTCCTGTGTTATGCGGCGCCCTTTTGCAGGGCCATCGAGTATTGGCTCGGCCTTCGTTCTAAGTGGCAGGTCATCATCCTTGCGGGTTACACCTTCCCTGATCAATATCAGCCTTTCAAGGTTGTATATCCTTTCACCTATCGACATCAATTGGTTGATAAAGTCCAAACCGGTTACATATTGAAGCAGATCCTCCTTTGGAGTATCTGTTAATCCCAAAGACCTTCTCGGTATCGTGCAGATGCCCGTAGAGTCTATGTAGCTCCTCAAGTCTTGGATCGTCTTGACCAACCTGCCTTTGCCCTTGATTGCAAATCGATCCGATGTCTTTTCGAGAAGCTCGTCTCGAATGGTCCATCCTCCTACATTGTGGCATGCTCCCCGGGACGATGTTGCAAATGCCAGGCCCATCCCGTAAAAGGCTCTGGGTTCGTAGCCTGTCATCTCCAAACCTTTGACATGCATTGCAAATCTTTGCGACCCCTTGCCTATGGCATCAGCTGCAAATCTAACTCCATTAGCCAACAGGTCACCGATTCCTTCCCTTCGGATCACGCGGTTCATCAACTCGAACAAGCCTTCCTCGTCTCCAAACCTCAGATTTATGCCTGCCAAGTTTGGCATAATGCCCCTTTGGCACAACTCCATCCCGAAACCAGCTACTACGCCAGATGTTATCGCGTCCAAACCAGCTTCATTGCAAATGTTGTTGGCTGCGATGACAAGGTCGAGGCTTGCCAAGCCACAATTGGCTCCAAAGGACCAGATGGTCTCGTACTCAGGTTTCGAGATGGCGCCTTTGTAGGCACCTTCTCTTACCTTGCTCTCCTTACCACACGCTACTGGGCAGGAATGGCATGTGATGTTTTTCACGAAGTATTTGTCCCTAAGAACGCTTGCGAAAAGTGAGCTAGCGTCAACCTGAGTAGTCTGCTGGTAGTTCAAAAATGGAATCGCTCCCAGAGCATAAAGTGTTTCGAAATACATTGCGGTCCCATATTTTGCATGATCCTTTGTTGTCTCCTTCAATAGTGGCGTAGCTTCCTTGAGTGCCTGCTTCAATTTGTCAGGATTCTTCACTTCGACCTGATTTGTGCCTCTTACAGCGATGGCCTTCAGATTTTTGGAGCCCATCACAGCCCCAGCTCCTCCTCTTCCAAAACTCCTCCACCCTGCCATGATGCATGCGAAACCAACAAGATTTTCACCAGCAGGACCTATCGATGCGATCTGTGTTTTCTTGTCGCCTTTCTCCTCCCTTATGGCCGTAGCCGTTTCAGTCGTTTTCATTCCCCATAACTTTGAGGCATCTCTTATCTCGGCCATGCCTTCATCGATGTCCAAGTAGACAGGTTTTTCGGACCTTCCCTCAATAATTAGCCCGTCATAACCTGAGAACTTTAATTCAGCCCCGAAGAATCCCCCAGCGTTTGTACAGAGGTAGATTCCAGTACAAGGAGATTTTGTCGATAATGCACACTTCGAACCTCCGAAGACCGTCGTACCTGTGAGCGGACCAGTTGCGAAGATCAATTTGTTTTGGGGGCTGAGAGGCTCGACATTCGAAGGGATCTCGTCATAGTAAATCCTTGCGCAGAGACCGCGTCCTCCCAAGTATTTCTTAAAGAGGGTTTCTGGAAGCTCTTGAACTATGCTCTTGGCCAAAGACAGGTCTACGCGGAGTATTTTGCCACGGTAACCGTACATCACAGGCTCACTGGAATTTAATATTGTATCACAGCTCTGTTTTACAGCTATATCTGCTTATTCAGTCAGCTCCACGGCGGTTCTCATGAGGCTCGAACCGGGTATAGCTGATGTCAGGAAGTAGGTTCAATATAAGATAAGATTAGGTGCTCAAGTGGTTTCGATCTGCCTCACTCGGACATAATTGCCTTGCTATCAGACAGATTAGAGCATCGACGCCCAAAATGAGAGGCGTTTTACATCCACCTCGAAGCCGTCGTGCTATTTCTATAGGATGTGGGATGTTGCCGATTTTTTCATATAGAGCATTCGAATAAACATATATTTGCACGTATCGGTATCGTTCCACCTTGGCCTTTTTGAGCTTGGATTACTCTCCAGTTGCCCGACCAAATGTGTGGCCTGCTTAATTTCACATCTCGTTTTTGGAAATTTGAGCTATCGTAAAACTTAGCTGATCGGAGCAAATTAAACCCTATGCATTTCGCATTGAAGCCAAAACCGATTTGATTCCACATTCCTAGCCTTACTTTGCGCTTATTTTGGACAAAGCCTTATCAGACTTGATATACATCAAGTATCGATATGGTTGAAATAACATTAGAAGAGCCCCTCTATGGGTACAAGCAAGAGGTTGCCATGATTCCAACGGGAAAGCTCAAGGTAATCGAGATCCAGAGGGCTGCATCCAAGGCCCACATAAAAAGACTTAGCGATTCAATCAGGAGGGTGGGGTTCGTCGTACCTTTAGTCGTAGTCAGGAGGGGGGAAGAAAACATCATAATAGATGGGCAGCACAGGTTCTTGGCTGCGAAGGAACTGGGGATAAAGAAGCTTCCGACGGTCATAATTCCTGAAAGGTATGCACACAACCTAATGGAACTTAACGTTGAAAAACAGATGTCTATAAGAGACAAAGCATACGTCTCGCTTAATGTCTACAGGATGTATCTAGAGGAAGACAAATCGATTCGCGAGGACGACGGAAGGATAATGGATTCGATCGAATATGCCTATTATGTCACCCTTGGAATGGCTTATGAAAAAAGGCCAAGGATCTTCGGCTCTGCATATGAATTTTTGCTTAAGAAGGTGGACTTCTTCCTTTCGATGCCTTTGGAAAATGCTGTTAAGGAAAGGGAGGACAGAGCCAGAATATTGGTCGAGACCGATGATTTGGCCAGGAAAGCTGTGGACGAAGTCAGGAAGTTAGGG
>CAZWAU010000031.1:0-4491 GCA_964631995.1 uncultured Nitrososphaerota archaeon | reverse complement strand
CTATGCTCGAGCGCTGCCTGAAGAGCTGCCTACCATCGATGCTCATGGCACCAAAGACGTAGCTGCACCTGTGAGAGCCTGTCGTGAGCACAAATGGCTCGCTCCCCCTCTTCGCCCAGACGCAGCGTAAGATAGAGTCGTAGGTGAAGATAGATTCATCCTCGCATACTACGTTCCAGCCCCTCTCAATTGCCCTTGCGATGGCCTCTCTAGCTTTTTTTAAAGCGCCTAACCGTCCTTTCCGATGCTGCTTTGATGTGCTTTTTCCTGGGCTTCTTCTTTGAGAAGCCCCAAGAGTGCAGGATGCGCGTAGCGTGCATCAACGAGTACCTCACTCCCGTCCTCTCGCGTATGATGTTAAGAACCTCGGTAGCTGTTGTGTACTCCTTCGCCTCAACCTCCTTCCTTATGCGCTCCATCATCCGGCGCTCTACTTTAGGCGGCCTCCCTGGCTTGGGCCTGTCCTGCAGCCCTGCAAGTCCTCCCTCCTGGAAGCGATTCCGCCAGTAGAAGACCTTTGAAGTTCCGCAGTTGTGCTGCTTTGCTATCTCGCAGGAGGATAGGCCCTCCATGAGCTTCATCACGATCAAAATGCGCTCCCTGACCTTCTGATTCCTCTCCACCCTCCACGCCTCTTCCAGATCTGACCTGTCCATGCCACCATCCTGTGCGACAGGTAATTATCTGTTACTTTAGTTAGTTACTATAATTTTTCAATGTCCCTTTTTCCCTCTAGCCTGGCCAGGAACCTTAGGTTGCCCCTCGCGGTTAACTCTTCGTACGGCTTGCTGCCTTGCAAAACGACCCCCACCTCTTTCCTAACTTCATCTCTTCTGTTGTAAGTGTCCATTCCGTGTAACTGAACGGTGCCCCTTGACGGTTTGCACAACCCCGCGATAGCCAACAGCAGTGCCCGCCTGCCTTCGCCTGCCAGACCCAGAAACTCACCTTTCATGATGTCTAGGTTAATTCCTCTGAGACCCTCCTTCCCTTCCGAGGTGACGCTGAGGTTCTCAACTTTGATCAGTTCATTAGTCTGCCCCCACCTTTCAGTCGATGGCGTCGCGACCCATTGCAGAATAAGTTTACGAATGGCTTCGGCGGTTCTTTTCACAACCTGCATGGGTTCGAAGTTATAGATCATTGCTATCCTTATGACCAGATCTAACGTATAAGTTAACGAGCCCCTTGGCCTCGTTGCGACAAGCTCGTTCTCCGTCTTGAAGGACCTCGAGCCTTCTATGGCAAAACTATGCGCGAAAATCAGCCTTCTTACCTCCTTCCCATTGTCGATTTTTTCTACCATGCTTATCTTCTCCATCTTCTCCGGTATTGAACGGAGGAGCTGCAACTCTTCGAACCTTCCTTCGATGAACCTGAAGAAGCGATCAAGCTCTAGTTGGGAAACGTGCTGTGACACGTGGAGCTCCCAAACGTCTTGCGCGGTTTGAAGGTAATCCAACTTCCATTTCAGGGGAACTTTAGGAGTCGCTATAGTCGACGCTTTCAGGGCTGGCAGAACGGATGCCAAAACCGCTACCGCTACGGCCATCAGTATGACGGCAACGCTCCATGCCCAAGAAACCTTCTCCGTCAGGAAGCCCGGGCCCCCAAGGCTGAGCAACAACCTTGGCCCTCCAAGGCCCAATAGGTACCCTATCGCTCCACCCACGAAGGCCACTAGCCCAGCCTCTGCCAAGAATATGTAACTGATCTGCGATGGATTCAGCCCAACCAAGCTAAGCGTTGGCTACCCTCACATTGAATCCAAGCTTACTGTTATACTTGCCATCAATTTCAGATATGGTTCAGGACCTTTCAATGAATCTTGCTGAGGATCGTAAGATAGAAAGTTGGACACCTGAGAGATACATTCAGCTAATTTAGAAAAAATATGCACAGCTTTGGTGAACCTGATAGAGTCAAGAGCTAAGGGATACATTCCATTGAGCGCGGAAAATTGGAATCAAACTTAAGCTTATTAAAGAAATAAAAGTTGAGCGTAACGGCTGCACTTGATGAAGTTTTCCAGGAGATCAAGGTACAATCGATATTCAATCCTGAGTTGTCAGGCTCCTTGATTAATCCTTACATCATTGCCTTGATTCGATCCTCTCACCAAGTTTCATTAATCCTCTAGACATGGATATTCGTTCTCTCCTATGTATCCATCCCCGCAAAAGTTGGCTTGGTATTCCTTGCCCTGGACAAATATCTTCTCCTGCGCCTTTAGAACTTTGTACACTTCAGCTAATCTGTTTAGGGCTATATCCTGCAAATATGATAGGGGGAGGTCATTGAACTCCTCGTAAGCCCTGAGATTTTCTGGCTCAACAATAGTGCCCGAGAGGAAACCAAGGCCATCTGTGTATCTGCCTCTGTCATTTGGAAGGATGTCAAATGGATCGGGTAGAAAGCATAACAACGTGTAGTAGTAATGCATGACCATCCTATGGCCTATCGGCCTTCCGTATTCCGTGTGGCCAAGGAACTCCTTAACGTGGTAGAGGGACTGAAACTGGGCATCGGCCAAGCAGGCATGTTCCCAATAAATACTGTGGCCATTTTTCGTTATATTATTCGCATAGACCATGGTCGTCAAATTTGCAATACTTGGGTCCAGAGGGAAACCGAACTGACCGAAAGAGATGTTGAGTTCCTTAAGCTCCCCGTCTATAATGATCACCCTCAGTACTATAGCCCAAGTGGCTTCGTTCTCCCACCTATCGTATTCCTTTCGCGTCGCGGCAACGTACCAGGAGGCAAACAAAATGATTACAATGGCGACCACTACTAGCGCTTTTTTCGTGAATCTATTTATGAGAGCCTCATGAAATTTATCTACCTTGTTGTCTATGACCTCGTTCACCCTCTTTTACCTTTCTTTCAGAAAACGGCAAGCTTCTATGGCGATCGCGAATGGCAAGCTAAGGAAAATAGCAAAAATGGTGATGTACGTCAAAGGCATAGTGACAATTTGGAATCCATCCGTTTCACGCGCCCAAAAGAGATTAGCAACCAGACCAAGTATTGTGGCTAAACAAATCCCCACAAAGGTGAAGCTCAAGTAGATGGGCCTCATCTCTTTATCTATCCCCGTTTACGCATACCTCTTATTATCCAATGAGCCCTGACATATAAGCTAAAGTAACGCACTCTGGCACCGAACTCGTTCGGGGAAAAGTCGGATCGCCGAATACGGATCAATATCAAGAACAAATGGATTACCCTAATCCAGAGTACCAGCCCGTCAATAGAAGGGTAAAAGTCCCAGAATCTAGCGATTTCACGCTTCAACCGACAATAGACCTATAAGGGAAAGATTTAAATAATTATAAATAAGTGTAATGTTACAGTACACTAGGTGTTACAAATGTCCGGTTTTGATGATGAACTAAACAAGATAAAAGGCAATGTCGAGAATGGAGTTAAGTCGATCCAAGACCTGATAGACACTTACTCCTCCAAGCTCTCAGAAATAGAGGATCGGTTAGAAAAGGAAGCTGATCGAGAGGGGCTCTTTGGCGAACTTGCCAAACTGAGAAGCCTGAGGCACCAGGTAAAAAGCAGGGCGATGAGCATAACGCATGAATTGAGGCGAAGCCTGCGCGATTTCAGAAACGAAATCAGGTCGGAGATGTTCTCGGAAGGAGGACCTAAAGAGGCTTTCGAGGAAGCGGAAGGCAAACTTGAGGAGATGGAAGGATATCTTGAGGATAAGTTCGATGAAATTGGGGACAAGTTGGATTCATTTTCCGATAGGGTCCAGGAGGTAGAAGAGAAAGTAAAAGACAGGATAAGGGATTGGAAAAGAGGACTAAGAAAAGCCTACGTAGGTGGATTCTCCATTCCAGAGATTAAATTGCCAGAAATTAAGTACCCGGATGTGGGCAGGTTGATCGATGAATCGCTATCAAAGGCGTGGACTGGCGTTCCATCGGCAATAGTTTCCTCCGTGAGGTTACCGCAAGCAGACCTCAGTTTGATCGATATGTTGGCCAATGCAGGGATATTCAGGAGCAGAAACGAAGGTATCGCATTTTTTGCACACAGGGGAATAGAGGCAAGCGAGGAATGGTTGAAAAAGGTCAAAGAAAAACTTGACGAGATTAGGAAATTGCAGGAAGAGATAGGAAAAGTAATGGGAGTTGCTTCTATAACCGAAGAGAAAGAAAAGGAACCATTGAAAGAGTAATAGGATATTTTCTGCTTTGATTCATTGGGGCTTATAAGTAAATTCGATATAGTCTTTTGATGGTTGTTGTTAGGCAAACGATGTCTCCTCAAGGATAGATGGGGGTTAACAAGCACCGTCGTAGCAGCCCTCATCGCGATCGCCGTGATCCTCGTCCTCATGAGTGCAATGAGCTCATCCAAGGGCGCCGAGGAGGTCTTCTGGGTGGAATTCGGCATCGTCAAGTGGCTGGCGAAGCTTCTGGAGATCGATGAGTACCTCAAGGACTTCGAGGAGATGCTCAAGTACCTCCAGGG
>CAZWAU010000030.1:0-2515 GCA_964631995.1 uncultured Nitrososphaerota archaeon | reverse complement strand
ATCTTACTCATTAGGACATTCCTCATCACGCACAAAACCTACCGATTGGCAATCTTACCAAACCTATTAAGCTTTATTTCACTCAGATCCTCATAAAGCTAGTTCCTCGTCAGGAAGTATAAAATGTTCACAAGCATCTTTCTTGCCCCTTCCAAATCAATGATGTGAAATACAAAGAAGACAAATTACTTTCTCAAAAAGCTTAAAGGATAACAGATACATTCGAAATATGAGATAATTTGTATATTTGGAAAGGCGTATGTTCTAGAAAAGGACTGATGGATTTTCACATGCCTGAGTTTCTGCCTGAAGTCAAACTGGATGTAAAGGAATACGTCAAAGACTTGGAAAGCACAAACATTGAAGCCATAACCTTAGTATGCAAGGATGCTTACGGAAACAGCTACTATGATACCAAGTTCGGTCATAAAAACATGAAAGTCAAGGGTGACCTCCTTAAAGAACTCGTTCAAGCCCTTCACGAGAAGAGCATCAAAATTGTAGCCTACTACAATGTCTGCTGCGACGATCATGAAGCGGCCAGAAATCCAGACTACTGCCAAAGTGACAAGCATGGAAAAACCATTGAGCGGTTTGGCTATGGAACAGTATGCATGAACTCTCCTTACAGAGAGCTGGTCTTTGAACAACTCCGGGAAATAGTTAGAAACTACGACGTGGATGGGATCTTTCTGGACATTACATATGTCTTCGAAGAAGCATGCTACTGCGAGTACTGCAAAGAACTCTACAGGCAGATCTATGGGGATGATATTTCCCCGGATCCCAAATCTGGAACGGTTGAGAGAAAGAACTATCTTGAATTCAAGCGTTGGACGAGGTTCAACTTCATAAAGGATGCGGCCTTAACAATTAAATCAATAAAAGATATACCTGTTGGATGGAATCACGCAGGGGATCCCTATTTTTGTGAAGTTGAGGTCGATGAGTTTGCTGATTATTTCTCTAGGGAGTTTCATTCTCCCAATTATCTTCTGGGTGACCTTGTGGCTAAATGGATGCGCTGCTTTAAGAAGCCTTTTGAACTCACTATACCCGAATGCTATAGAGATTGGGGCGAATGGACTATACTTCCTGTAAATACTCTGAAATTGTTGTTCACCATAGCTCTTGTGAATGGGGGAAATCCAACTATTGGCCATGTTGCCTACCCTTCCGGAGCATATGCCGGCCGAGTTGCCGAAGGCGTGCTGAACTCCATAAGAGAAGGTTTCCAATGGGTTAGAAAGATCGAAGATCTCTGTTCCGATACAGAAAGTGTCCCCTATGTCGCTGTGCTTCATACTGTAAAGAACCATCGCTTAAAGGATTTCCTAGGATGGCCAACCATGAACTCTCTAGAAGGGACTCACCATCTACTAGTGGATAATCATGTGCACTTCGACATAATAAGCCAGGCATCTACTGAAGTTTTGTCTAAATATGAGGCGTTGATAATTCCTGATGAACCCCACATCTCCAAAGAGGAGGCGGAGGCCATCTCGAGCTTTGTAGAGAATGGCGGCAGCATTATTGCCTCATATCGTACATCACTCTACGATGAGAGAGGAACTATGAAGGAGGACTTTGAGCTTGCACATGTTTTAGGCGTAAAGTTTCATGGCTTCTCTCCCTACTCGATTAACTATCTCGATGGCTTCAAGGATTCTGATTCAGGATATCCGCGCATGCCACTGCTCTTGAAGAGCAGAGCTTTACAAGTTGAGGCCGAAGAGATCGCCCAGCGTATCGCTAGCCTAATGTATCCCGCTGTCGAGACAAAACCTTACAGGCATGTATATCATCAACATGCCCATCCGGCTGTCCGAACGGAATTTCCAGCCATAGTCTATAACGCATACAAGAAAGGAAGATGCATTTACATAGCTTTGCCGATCGAGGAAGAGTTCAGATCAAACCACTACTACTGGTTAAGGAACATCTATGCAAATGCTCTAAAGCAGATCCTGCCCAATCCCCTTCTGAAGGTAAATGGTCCGATCTCACTTAGAGTCTCCTTGATGAAAAAAGAGGGGAAGCTGATACTGCATTTGATAGATTACCAGCATGAGGATACAGGAATCGTTGAGGAGTTCAAAGAGACTGGAGAAGTACGGGTTGAAATCCGACATCCAAGCCCAAGGAAAATCACAGTCTATCCTTCTGTAAAAGAAATAGAGTGGACAGAGGAGAACGGATACATAAAGTTCCAGGTACCCCCATTCAAACTCCACACAATGATAGTAATTAAATAAGAGCCATGGGCCGGCTCACTCTTATTTCTAATCGTTGCTCTCCTCCTTAGGAGGAGAAACGCGATAGAGAGCCGGTTCAGCAAGCTTAAGAGGAGGATGAGGCAGTTCAACATTTGCCTCCCAATTCACAGCACGAGGATGTCGGAGAGATGGATCAGAGCATGGGTCGCGTTAACTTTGCACTCTTGGTCATCCGTCCGATAGGTACGAAAATTTTATAAATATTAAATATAGAAAAATTTTATGGGATAGGATATATG
>CAZWAU010000029.1:0-2630 GCA_964631995.1 uncultured Nitrososphaerota archaeon | reverse complement strand
TCGCAGTAAAGAGTAATCCTTCTCGAATCATTTTTGTTTCACCTAAAGTAAGTAAAATGTATAACACCTAAATTTATATTTTTCTCTTTGCGATCTGAGGTGACCTATGCCATGACATATGAGACCGATGATAGAAGCTCGAAGGAGTTCAGAAGGAACATGAGTTGGATAGAGACAAGGTCAAGCTTCGCAAGTGGGTCGCAAGAAAGCATGCACAGGGCTGGAGCCTGGATGAGATAGCAAGCCATTCTCAGGTACCAAAGAGCACGTGCCAGAGGTGGATTTCTTGGGAAAAGGAAGGCAGAACTTTAGAGGACCTATCCAAAAGGCCAAAGCACATAAAGAAAACGAGCTGGTTAACAGTACTTGAGATCATCATCCTAAGATTGCTTTTCTGGTGGGGGCCAGACAAGATAAAAGCATGGCTTGCAAGGCAGGGCACGTTTATAGGCCAGAGAACAGTTTACAGGATAATCTGCAGGTATGGGCTGAATCGACCTTTGAGAAGGCCAAGGAAGAGGCTGAGGTACATCAGGTGGGAGCGCGAAAAACCGAACGATCTCTGGCAGACAGACTGGAAATTTGTTCCTTGGCTTGGAAAGTGGCTCATAGCATACCTTGACGACCACAGCAGGCTTATAGTTGGAGCTGGGCTTTTCGATCAAGCTACGAGCGAGAATGCGCTCGAGGTTCTAAGAGAGGCTGTCAGGAGATATGGTACGCCCAGACAAGTTTTGACAGACAATGGAACGCAGTTCGTAGCAGCCAGAGGAGAGGGATCCTCGTTTACAAGAGCTCTGAAGGAGATGGGCATAGAGCACATAACCTCTGGAATTAGAAAGCCTACAACGCTAGGAAAGATTGAGAGGTGGTTCCACACATACGAGGAGGAGCTTAGAAGGTACAGAAGCTTGGAAGATGCCATTCACTTCTATAATGTTATAAGGATCCACCAGAGCTTGGGATATCGAACTCCGATAGAGGCCTACCAGAAGTCCCAGATGTCCTGACAGAGTACAGAAAAGTAACAAACTAAAAAAGGTTATAAGCATCCTTGATGTCAGTACAATTGAAAAAATAACTCAAAGCAGAGAGGTTAAAGGTCGATGGCTGAAGGTAAAGTGAAAATTCGCTTTGACCCAGAGGCGGACATAATCTACATGCTCGTCAGAGAAGGCCCCATAAAAGATACTATAGAAGCGGCTGAAGATTTCTTCGTAGAGATAGCCGAGGACGGCAGCGTCGCCGGTGTAGAGATCTGGAGAGCGAAAGAGCACATACTAGGGAATCTAGCAGAGCACATCAAAACCATTATCAAAAGGGCTGAATGATACATGAAACCGATTATTTGGAATAGCTTAACAAACCTGTCTTGAGTTAAGTCAAGAGGACATCGATATTCCCAAGTTCGACGAGAAGATCTCAAGGAACCTAAAGGTGATCATAAGTATGACCGAGAGACGCTTAAAATAAATGCAGCAAAGCCCATAGACGATCCCGATCGACAATAGAGAGTCCATAGCGTGAGAAGGGCTCCTGTTCCGCCTTCCTTTAATCTCAAAGGATTCTATATTTCCACCAACTAGAAAGAGAAACAATGTTTGGCATACCTACAACCTTTGACATTCAGTCTGAGAAATTTACGACCTTCTCTAGTGACTGAATCGAGCGGCACATCCTAGATATTGATAAAATTCTCCCCCTGACCTGACGCGAAGCTTGTAAAACAACCGAAGGTTAGCCTATCCAACTGAATGGCGGAGATCGCAGAGAAGGAAGATACAGGGGCTATGGATGCCTAAGGTAGGAAGGCAATCGGAAGCGCCATGTTAGCAGAGATCATGTGGCATGCCATGTCTGTTGAAAGAATGGAGGCTAATGCTGGTAAAACGAAGCAGAGAGCTGAAGAAAGGGAGATGGTGATCAACGGCGTAGGGGTTAGGACGAAAAGGGCAGAGGAAGGCGGAAGGAGTTGCATAAAAAGCTGACGTTTGTCGACAGCGGACTTGTGATGAGAGTTAACGAGAACAACACCATTTTCGTAGAACGCGAAGGGAAGCCCAGAGGATATGGACGATGTTATAAGGCCGGTATACATTAATTTAGTTGACTGCGCTGGAAAGGATTGTCACGGAAAGAAGGAAGTAAGCACTTGCCGCGCAATAGCGCCAGATGGGTAACAAAGGCGAATAACTTTTCGACTGTTTGGTGAGAAAGGATGCAGCCCAGAATTTGGATGTCTGACCTTGGTTAGGAGACGAGCATGATAGCCTTAATTATCCTTTACTCGCCCTGTTCTTTGAGATTGAGCAAGGTTTAATGAAGCCGAAGAAATCATGCGCTTGATAGATAGGTGTTCTTCCTCAGAAAGCTTAAATATAGCTATAACTATAGCTATAATTATGGCTACAACTATTCAGGTTAGCAGGAGGACGAGGCAACTCTTAGATGCTTTAAAAAGAAGGCTTTCTGCGAAAAGCTATGATGAGGTCATACAGAAGCTTATGATTGAAAAATTGGAAATCCCTACTTCGATGTTTGGCTCCAATCCCAAGCTGTCCTCTTTCACCGAAAAAGAGGAGGCGGAATTCCATGAGTTACGATTACGTGATTGATGCATATGCCTGGAT
>CAZWAU010000028.1:0-3444 GCA_964631995.1 uncultured Nitrososphaerota archaeon | reverse complement strand
TTATAGGACTGCGCAACGAGGATCCAAATGATTTAGCACTAAGTGCGACCGTGACCGCATCAAGCGGACAAATACTTCAGCTGGATCAGGTGGATGGAGTCGAGCCGCTCGAAGCTCCTCTTGCTCAACTATTCCCAGTTTCAGCAGAGAGAATCGAAAAAATTGAGCTTCTCTTAGAGTCAGAACTTGACTCCGCAAAAGAGCTAAGGTTGGGGCTCCGCAAAGCCAAAAGCATAAACGACTTTCGAGCTATCGACGACATTTGTGAGGCAAGCTCCTTAGTGCCTCCCGGGCGCTCTTGGGTGAGCTTCGAACTTGGCTTTAATACCAATCCTGGCAGTCTTTATTGGGCATGGGTACCTGAGACAAAGGGTATCGGATGGTGCTATCAGAAGGAGGCTCCTGTGGGTACGAACCGTGCGAAGTACCTGGCATCCAGCCAGTGCAAAGAATGGAGATCGAAGCGCGGAAGTTACATTTTCCGATTGGTGCCAGAGTCCAGGCCGTATGGCCCATCCAATGTAGTAAATGGAATGTCCCGTCCAGAGAGCTGGCCCAACATTTGGATCTCGGATCCCACTAAACCTCTTCCACAATATCTGGATCTTGATTTCCAAAGGGCAGTTAGAATAAACACGATCTACCTTACCTTTGATGCAGATCTTGATACCAACATTTATCTTCCTCCGCCATGGGGAGTTTTCGGTATCAGGTCTATTCCACAGATAGTGCGGGACTACACACTATATGCCCATGATGGAAGCAAGTGGGTACATCTTCTCAGTGAAACTAACAACTACCATCGCAGGAGAATACATCGCTTCGATGCTGTAACCACTTCGAAGCTCAGACTTGAAGTTAAGGCAACAAATGGAGACAAATCTGCACGCGTATATGAAATACGTGCCTACAATGAGACCTGAAGAAGACAGAATGTTAAGAAATAAATCAATGTCGATGAGCAAGCTCGAGAGGTTCCTTACCGCGGTTCAATTGAAGACGCCCGACATAGTACCGGTTTCGCCGCAGATCCATGACAGGTTTGCGCACAAAATGCTCGGAAGGACCGGATGGGAAGCCGTTTTCCAAATTCACCAGAGGATTGGGTCGATATACTACTGCGGACCGTTAACAGTTGGAGTAAAATCTTCTCCACCTGAAGGCTGGAAATATGAGGATAGGATAATCCAGACAGATGGTACACGAGTCGTCACAGAGAACATAATGATAACGCCAGAGGGGACACTAAGAGGAAAGATAGTCAAAGGGTTCAATCTTAATGATCTCAACGCGCGTCGAGCACCTAGTAAAAAGCGAAGAGGACTGGATGATCTTTAAGGCATACTATGATAAGTGGATCAAGTCGGTCGAAGGCCCTGAATTTCATGAGATGACCAGAGCCATAGGGTTCATGGGAGAGAATGGTGTACCAGATATGGAAATCCCATATGTCTTTGATCACGTTTGTACAAAAATTTTAAGAATAGTTTGTCTAATGAACATTAGGTTACTATTGAGCCTTCAAAGAGCGCTTCAGGCTATAAGCCTTAGACCAGTCGATAAGAACTTGCTCATGGGCCCTGTTGGAGGACCAGAACTTATCAAGAGCGTATATGGTATTGATCTTCCGAAAGATAGGTGGAGGGTCGAACAGCATAGGATTCTGGATGTTGATATGATTTATACATTAGGAACTCCCAAAGAGATTGGAACTCCTTCAACTCGGGTCACAGAGGGTTCATTTGAAGAACTTAAGGAAGGTTTCCCCTACACAGATTGCTTCCACATAGCATACAAGGGATGCAGGCTCGCTAGAACGAAGGACGCAACTCAGCTGTGGGTTATAGAAAGACCATTCAGGAATTATGACGAGCTGCTGCATTACCTCAAAAGCTATGATCCTAGGGATGACGAAACAAGGAGCATCGAGGAGATTTCTGAAGGATACAAGGAAACTTATGAACGCGAGCAACAGCTCTTCGGAGACATCACCCTCGTGGCGGGGCAGCTCTACCTCACCCTATTCACTTACCTCCTCATCCACATAGGGCACGTGTTCGTCACGAGGCTTGCCTTTCAGAATCCAGAGGAGCTGGACGAGGTGGTATCGAGATATTCGGAGGTCACGACAAAACACGTCGACGCTTGGTCGAGGACAGGCATCAAGCTTCTGGTTTCGCATGACGACATAGCCTGGCAGAAGGGACCAATAATGTCTCCAAAGTGGTTCGGGGAGAGAATCTTCCCGTATTACAAGAAGATATGGAAACCTGCCAAAGACGCAGGACTCAAGATCATGTTCGTCTCGGACGGAAACTATGTTCCTCTGATGAAAGGGCTCGCAGATGCTGGCGTAGACGGGTACCACATTGAATGGGACCCTCGCTTGAGCAGGCCTACGCTCGAAGCGGTCGTTACGAAGTACGGCCAGGACAAGATACTGGCGTTCGGACCGAATTATGAAATCATGACCTACGGGAAGGCGGAAGAGGTTGTTTCGGAGGCGGAGTGGATATCCAACTTGGCAAAAACGGTCCCCGCCCACTTTCTGTCGGATGTTAACGGCACTACAAATAACGTCGAGCTTTTCTGGAGGGCTTGGGATCGCAATCGACAAAGATAGCTGGACATGATTCGGAACAGCAAGTATTCTCATTCCCTTAAGGTTCGCATCTATCGGCCATGCTTGCTTCTTTTCTCGTTGATCCATTTTAGGCAGATATTCACGCCCTCAACAGCATCTCTGGAGGCGGCATCCGCGCCTATCTCCTTGGCAAATTCAGCCGAGACGGGTGAGCCGCCAATTATAACCTTCAATTCTGATCTGATGCCCGCTTTCTCTAAAGCCTTGATGACCTTTCCCATTTCAGGCATCGATGTTGTGAGAAGAGCTGAAAGTGCTAGGATGTCAGGTTTATTTGCAACGACCTCTTCAACGAATCTTTCAGATGGCACATCTACTCCTAAGTCAAAAACTTCGAATCCATTTGCCCTAAGTAAAGTCACAACTATGTCCTTGCCGATGCTGTGGAGATCTCCGCTAACAGTCCCTATGACAACGCTACCTTTCCTTTCAGTGTTTCTGGTCATCATCCTAGGCTCTAGAAGCTTCATGCACTCTTTCATTATCTCGCCCGCCATGATAAGTTCAGCCAGGAAGTACTCCCCGGCCTCGAACCTCCTGCCAACCTCGTTCAAAGCAGGCGCTAGGGCATCCTCCAGAATCGTGAACGGGCTTACTTGGGCTTCGAGAGCCTTCTCGCATGCTCGCTTTGTAGCTCCGATGTGCAGACCGACTAGCGAGTCCTTTATTTTCTCCAACATAAAGTCCAATTTCCTTCACTTTCTCTAGAAAGGAACGAAGAAATATATGACGGATAGCGTGCCTCCAATCAGCATCGTGACACGAATTTCCTCTCCACTCTTATTTAACTTAAATTGAAA
>CAZWAU010000027.1:0-3304 GCA_964631995.1 uncultured Nitrososphaerota archaeon | reverse complement strand
TTCTAAGATCGATCCTCTTTTTCTCGAGCTCCCTGTCAGCGATCACTTGTGTCTGGAGAGATGTCGCTCCTGGAAAGCTTTCACCGCTTAGGGCCTCCATTATCGGGATTTCCAAATCTAACTCTGTCATCGGAACCATATCCGGTTCCGATCCTTCAAGAGCCTCTAGGGCTCTCCCTTTCTTATTTAATCTCTAACCCTCCTTCATACTACAGCTCTACAACCTTTCTTAAAAAAACTTCCATGAAAGCGCTAAGATGTCCCGATAATGGTCAAAATTGACATTTACCTCCTTTCAAGATCTGGGAGCAACTCTTAGCTTCGAATTAAGAGCCTCTACGATGTCAACATCTGTACCTTTGGTTCTATAGATGCTGGAATATCTAGATAAGGGAGGCCTTCGCCTTTGGCATTGGAGTTCTGAAGCCATAGAAGAAGTGGAAATAATCTATTCCCAAGCCTTTCTAACCAACCTAAGAACAATGTGAGATATTTGATCCTGGTGGTCAACCGAAATGATTATAACATTTATTTGAATTTAGATGATGAGAGCGGGATGGGGTACAGGTATTTTAATCTCATACTCATATTTACAATCTTTTGGATCGGCAATCTGGCAGGAAGTACTCAAACCTCTACAGTAAATTCGAGTCTACCAAGAAGACACCTGATTATCGGTGTCACTCAACATAAGCAGCTCAATGGCCTGTGGTACAGCTTCCATTGAGATAATATTCGATTACTGGGGGGCGGATATAGATCAGAAGGCCATAGCAGATGTTGCACGCACATCCTCGATTGGCACTTATACATGGGATATAGTCAGGGCAGGACATTTTAGCTACCTGAGTGATGCTAAGGGAAGGTTCTTCCCCCATGATGCCCCAACGAATGGATTTCCGGAAAGATCTCTTGGTTACGTATCTTTTGCCTACTCTTCAAATACGTTCTGGTGGCAGTCACTTAAGGAGTTCATCGCTTCTGATATACCGGTCATACTCCTCATGAAATACGCCCCTGACGATCCTACGGGGCATTACAGGGTTATCGTGGGATACGACGAGGATGAGGGAGTAGTCTATTTCATAGATCCATGGGATCGAGATCTGGGAAAGGTGACAAACCCAGGTGGGACCGTGACATGGACGATGGCAGACTTCGAGAACGCATGGAACTATAAAGGATATGGTACACATTATCCTTATTGGGGAGCGGTAATAATGCCCTGGATGGTTAGCTTGATTACTACAGGTAAGATAGCCACTGGATCATCAATCAAGGTTACAGCTGTCATAACTTACCCTTGTCCAAAACCTTTCGACCCTACGAATTATCCCGCATCCAACACTGTGGTAACGATATCCATGTCAGAGGGCATGACATTGCTTGACGGATCGTCGCAAGTCGAAGTGGGAGTCCTCTCTGCCGGTAGGAGCGTCACGGTGTCTTGGCATGTCAAGATCGATAAATATATTCCTGGCCTTTCGATCAACGTTACAGCAATGGGGTTGGTGTCTGGCTCGGTGCCTGAGGCGAACTGCGCGCGCTTGCTATTGCTAGGGATAGCTAACACTAGTAAAATCCATAAATGAAATGAATCCGTTAATGGTTTCAAGAAGTTCGGTATAAGCAAGAATTGTGGGATCTAAACGTCGAGAGTTCACTAGCTATAGTTTCTGGAGGAGCCCATTAAGAATATGTTACCAAATGTTATAAACGATAACGTTATAAATGTGGCCACCACCACTAAATGTTATGAAGCCTGTAAAAGCCCAGATCGCTACTCGCGTCGATAGGGAACTCTTAGAGCAAATAGAACAGATAGAGAAAGAGGTCAGAGCTGACAGGTCCGAGGTTATAAGAAGGTTACTCGACGAGGGGGTTAAGCAATACCAGACAAAGAAGGCAATCGAACTCCTTCGTGATGGGAAGGTCACGGTGTCCAGGGCGGCCGAAATAGCAGGAGTTTCCATTTGGGATATGCTCGAAATCATGCATATGAAAAAGATTCCGATCCCTTACGGAGCCGAGGACCTGCGTAAAAGCTTGGAGTTAATGCGATGATCGTATCGGACTCGACGCCACTTATCTACTTGGCTAAGCTAGGGCGCCTCCAGCTCCTCCAAGACCTTTTTGGCGAAGTGAGGGTATCGGCCGAGGTTATGAAGGAGATAGTGCGCGGCAAACAGCATGGATTCGGGGATGCGACGACGATCGAGAACGCATCGTCGGATGGATGGTTGAAGGTTATAGGGCTCAATGCGGCCCAAAGGCGCAGGCTCTCGAAGCTCCGCCACATGTTTCCTGATATCAGTGAAGCAGATGCCTCCGCCCTTGTCCTGGCAAAGGACCTTAAAGTACCCCTTTGCGTGGACGACAATCGAGCCGTCAAGGTGGCGGAAGTGATGAAGCTAAAGCATGTAGGTAAACTTGGCATCATCTTGCTTTCAGTAAAAAGGAATTTGATGAGAAAGGATGAGGCTGAAGGTCTTATCCTCTCGTTACCAGAACATGGCTTCTACATCGGGCCAGATTTACTCTCGGAATTTCTGAAACAACTCAGGAAGGCGCAATAGCCTGATTCAGTGCTAATCCAGTCGAATTTTACATGACAATCAATTCCTCTGTCCCAATTTTTACCTGTAACACGTACATTAGTGAAGTCATATGCCTGAAGCATTATCCATGCAAATAATTCAAATTGATAGGGATCGAAGTCATTAAGTTTATCGAATAAATAAGAATGAAACGATATCTTGTTATCCCAATACAAATCAATACTCAGTTAGCAGCTTTTTCGTTTACCTCTAATAATCTAGCGAAGCATTTCGGACAAAGCAGTTTGTAGTCAGAGTTGCAAACATATCATACAGCAGAGCTTTCAAAATTAGCTGCATGTTCCAGCCTCTATGCCTTTGACTGTAAAACAAGCTAAAGATGTGTAGATCTATGGCTGCCTTTGGGGCTGAATAAGAACAAAACGCGTATTGGATCTGCCTCCAAATGGCTCCGAAGAGAAAGTTACCAAGGATTACAAAAAGAGCCGGCAAGCATTTGACTGAGAAGGTGGTTTATTAACTTTTGCAACATTCATGGGGGAGGGTATGGGGGATATGCCCCCATCCCATCTCTTCATTTTGTGACATCGCCTCTTCATCTCTATCGAAGGCATTCGGTTATTCGCCCTTCACGGGGTGATATGACTACGCAACGCATCCAAGCTATCCAATCAAGACATCGCCCATTTCATGATATCTTCCCTTAGGATGAAATCCATATTCTTTGATGGTTTTCACTATAACTG
>CAZWAU010000026.1:0-5159 GCA_964631995.1 uncultured Nitrososphaerota archaeon | reverse complement strand
GTATAAGATATGAGAAGGGGGAATACTTCCTGTCCGAATTGCTAGCAGCTACTGCGGTCATGAAAGAGGCGATGAGGATACTGGAGCCTCATATAAGGATAGAACAAAAGAAGAAAGGAACGATCGTTATTGGCACTGTGCGAGGCGACCTCCATGACATAGGCAAGAATATCTTCATGGGATTGGCACAGGCAGCAGGATTCAATGTTATTGACTTAGGAGTAGATGTGCCTACTGAAAGATTTGTGGAAGCTGTTAGGCAGTATAGGCCCGATATACTTGGAATGTCCGCTTTAATCACTACTACGATCGATGAAATGGAAATTGTGATAAAGGCTTTAGAGAGCTCAGGTCTCAGAAATTCTGTCAAAGTCATACTAGGAGGAGCTCCTGTTACTGGTGAATTTGGCAAAAGTATTGGTGCAGATGCTGCTGTAAATGATGCGATGACAGGCCTAAGGATCTGCAGCAGATGGGTTGATGAGTCTAAAACCAAGTGAGATTGGTAATAATGATTAATCTTAGCTCTAAAGAAAGGATATTGGCAGCTATTAGACACGAGGAACCAGATAGAGTTCCCATCTCACCCAGGATTGGCTTTTTTCTCCAAGAGTATTATGGTTGTGATTGTTGGGAACATATGCTCAAGGCATCTGAAGAGTTTGGCTTTGATCCCTTTGTGCTGATCGGTCCAATGCTGCCCAACTATCTCTATTGGCCACCTAGGAGCTATCCAGAGATAAAGGGGGTAAGTGTTCGCAGCAAATTCGAAACTTTGCCTGATGGCACAACGATAGTGGAAAGAGAGGTTAACACGCCAGCAGGATCTCTATTTGACAGATCGAAGCTATCAACAGGGAATCGTTTCTTCCTGAAGGCTGCCGGCGACGTTCAGAGACTTGAGCATATGATTAAGGGACCGGGGGACCTTGATAAGGTTCGACATCTGTTGCCGGACCCTTCAGAGAAGAGATTCAAGGAAATAAAGGAGATAACAAAGAATGTAGGAGATCGAGGATTGGTTGAGGTTGGGGTATATAGCGCGATCGACCACAAGGCTGGTGCACTCTATCCGCCTACTAAGATGATGGTTGACTATTATCTAGATCGTAGCTTCGTTGTAGAGCTGCTAAGGATGTTCCATGATTATACTATGGCAGAAACCAAAGCTTACCTAGAGTCTGGAGCTGAAGCAATCCATGGTTCTTGGTATTGGGCGTCATTAAGCGTTGGTTGGTCCCCTAGAATCTATGAGGAGCTTTTTGCCCCATTGATAAAGGAGCACGTAAAGTTGGTTCATGACTATGGGGCCATTTATCATTTCTACGACGATGGAAAGTGCATGCAAATCTTGGATTTTGTGAAAGATGCGAAAGTTGACATCATTGACACTCTTACTCCCCCTCCTATGGGTGATGTGAACTTGGAGGAAGCCAAGATGAGAATTGGTGACAGTGTTTGCCTAAAGGGTTACATTGACCTCTACCATGTAATTCGGAGAGGTACACCTGAACTTATCAGGAGCACTGTTTGTGAAGCCATTAAAATAGCTGGACCAGGAAGTGGATTTATATTGGGCACGAGCGATTCAATCCGCGCAGCTCCTCTTGAAAATGTAAGAGCATACTTCAATGCTGGAAGGGAATTTGGCAGATACCCTATGAAGTTCTGAAGGCCTAGATCTACGCCTCGACGGGTTCATAGAAACTTTTGAAGATGTTGAGGAGACGGCCATTGGAACTGAGGTTCTGCGGAACCTCAGGTTGGAACTTGTACGAGTAGGATCGAGATATCAAGATGCCCTTAGCCAATGATAAACAAGCCAATATGTATAGAGCTTACTTATTCGACCGTTCTTAATTCCAGATGTCCATTCTCTTTTAAACATGGAGATTTGTTTCTGGTAGCTACCTCATATCGGTCTCCCACTCATAAAATGGGAGCGGAAGGATCAGGTCAAGATGCGAGGCCATCCTTCTACCCATTTTCAGCGTACCGCTCGGTCTACCCTGTCCGAACAGAAGCCTAACCATTCCGCACCTGTCCAGAATTAGCTCTTCTTCACCCTTCCCTTCAGTAAGCTCGCATCCTCTATCGAAGAGTATGGTCGCCATTTGCCCAGTTTCAGAGATTCGCAGGGTTAAGGAGTAGGGGCTTGAAAGCCCCTCGAGAACCTCCTCCGCTCCTCTCTTGGCTATCGGCAATAGCTTCTCCAGGCAATTCCATAGATTAAGTATGTTTATCTGTCGAGCAGGATTGACCGACCATTCCTCGCTCATCCGCTCAAGAAATGGTGTGAACTCATTGTACCAGTTTGGTGAAGGAACCTTTGCCTCCTCAATGTTCCATTCTCGAAATGCCCTTCTAATTCCAAGGGCTAGAGTTTTAGGATCTCTTCCATACTCTAGCACCTGAATGCTTGAACCATTCTGCGACCTGCGAGTGATTAGGTATGCGAACGCCTCAGACGATCTTGCGATCCATATCTCCATGCCCATTAACGCTGGTGCATCATAGATCAGGCTGTGCTCAACTTCCTGCCTAATCATGTGTACTTGGTTTCCCTCGTAGGATTCAATTATCCTCCTCAGCACCTCATCTGACGGATTGTATTTGCTCAGTTCCACATCCGATAAATCGCTGGCGCATTTGACCGACCTTCTGTTTATTGTATAAATGCGCACTGCTCCTCCTTGCTCCCAGCCAAACCTCGAGTACCGATCTCTATATCCACCTAGGGTAGAGATGTCGTACCCCCTTTCGCCCATCTGTCGCAAAGCCTCTTTCAGAAGAGTTGAGGCGAATCCTCTCCCTCTGTACCTCTCGTCTGTGGCGACCGCACCGATCTCAGCTCCCTGCAGAATAGCGCCACAAATGCTCATCCTGTAGGGCTTCATGAAAACGTGGCTCACAATCTTTCCATCCTCCTCCATGACGAGAACATCATTTGTGTCAAGCATGTCGAAAAACTTCCTTACTTTTATCGGATCATATCCGATTTGTTCATAATGGAATACTCTGTTGAGCAGAGCTAAAACTTCGTCCAACTCGTCCCTCCTTGGGTTCCGCATCCTGGCCATTCTTCGCTCTTCCTCTCAGCAATTGCGTGTGAACCTGCTCAAGCTCTTATAAGAACTGCCGACTATGGTGCAGGGGTTCTTCCCGGATCGTATCTTTGCTTCGGGTATCAGATAGGTCACTAATCAATAGAACGTTTCCCGCATTGGCTAAAATATTATCAGAACATATTAAACCTCTTCAGGCCCAACCTCGCCAAAATTCCATGGTCTGCCTTTCTCTGCAACCTTTTTTTCCTCCGGTTTATTGCCTGGAGAGAATTTTCTTATGAGCTCGATGCTTGCTTCTACAATTCTTTTTCCAGCAGATGGAACCAACTTACTGTGCATGCCCATCCTGGCTTCATATCCTCCTCCTTGAGGCCCCATAGCATCCTCTGTTGGCACATAGCCTATGCATCCGTTTGCCAGCTCGATAACAAATGTGTACGGAAAGTGCGAAGCCGATTTGATCTCCAAGCCCAACTGGCAGAAGAGTTCAGCGGGGCTAGAAACAAAGACGGCTGGCCCGATCTGAATCGCTTGTATCTCGCATGAGACACTTGGTTCGAACTTATTCCTCTCGTTTAATAGTATCACATCTCTGGCAAAATACCACCTGTAATCCGACTTCAGGTCGGATTCGATCAATTCATATGCGCGTCTCAATCTTTCTGGTGGTACTTTTCTCGTTTCCAAATTGATGGTCGTCTGAGCTGCGCCCAAGGGCTGAAGATCTCCCGGCTCAGCATCGGCGATCACCTTGAGTGCTTCCGCTCCAACCTTCTGGCCCACCCTTCTGGTCCATTTCTCGCCGAACTCCAGCTCTCGCATGGACTGATTGTCAACTTGGGTCACATCTCCGCATGCTCCATTCATGAATACGACGGTCGAGTCTTTACCCATCACGCTCCGAACAGTTATGTCTAGGTAGTATGGCCAGTCTGCTGAAGTTCCAGGTGGCCCAGTTGTCCCGTGACAGGCAAAATTCACTATGCATCCCAAGAATCTTCCGTCCAAACTCCAAGCGCTTAGAACCCCTACATCTGGATCGATCGGTCCTGCCGGTCCGATGATGTCTGGGTTACCCTTTCCGGGATGAGTCATCTGCCTGCCGTTCTTCATCTTGAAGCGGCGATTGAATGAGACAGATGATTCCCTTCCAAAACCGACTGAGCATTTTGCCTCTACCTTATGCTTGTCTGCAAGAGCTATGGCTGAGCCCAATTGATGAGATAGGAATGACAAGTATTTCTTATCAGCAGCGGTGGCTGTATCGAGCAGTTTCTTCACCAACCCATAGTTGGGAGAATTTGAATAGTCCTCGATATCTCCTGCCCAATCGACTGTCGGTCCACCCTCATGAGTATGAGTTGCGGCAACCATTATGTGATCTGGAGGGATTCCGGTCATATCCTGAGCGATCTTCCTTCCAGCTCTAACGGTAGATGCCTTCAGCGAAAGAGCATCGATTCCAACTAGGGCGACTCTGACACCGCCATTCTCGAATACACCTGCCTTCACATGAAGGTGATCATGTATGTCCTGCGAGAAAGATTTTCCGAAACCTCCTGGAACCTCCGAGCCAAGTGGCGGTGTGATGTTGACCTTTGCAAATCCGACTTTCATCTACTTCATCCCCTAGCAAGCAAGATGGAGGTCATATAAACCCATACGATTGGGCGAGACATTACTAAGACAATACACCCTATCGCGATAGTTAACGGAGCGTCTCTATGTTGTTACTAAAGCGTTTGTTCCATATGTCCAGAAGCGCCTGTGCTGGACAGACAAGTAATGTCTTGCATTCATCAATGCTACTCTTGTCCATCAATATGATATGACTTCGATCTATCCGATTTGGGCAATGTGTTCGACATTCTTGGTGACGATCTTGTTGCATTCGTGAGCTAAAATTGTTCCTGTGATCAATGCGTCCCGCATATCGATCGCTTTACCTTTGGCAAAAGGGCTTGTGAAGATTTTCGCAGATTCTTTTTACTCCTTTCGCCCAGTGTTAGGAGGCGCAGGTCTGCGATCAGGCTTGTAACGTCTCTTGATTGGGTTTACCGGACCTGTAAACTTTAACGGAAGGATTAGGAT
>CAZWAU010000025.1:0-4589 GCA_964631995.1 uncultured Nitrososphaerota archaeon | reverse complement strand
CTCAAGAGCAGCAGCGCAGTTTCGAATGCGGTAGTTTTGGCCTGCTGCTCAGCCCTGAAGATCAGGCTTACTCTGCTCGAGCTTATCAAGGTTGGAGTTGAGGCAGCATTTAGGGCAAGGGTTACGGTTACAGGAGCATTTGACGATGCAACTGCAAGCATGCTTGGTGGTGCGACTGTAACGGACAACAAGAAGCTAAAACTTTTGAGGCGCTTCAAGGCAGATGGAAGATTAAGGGTCGTTTTGCTTGTGCCAAGCTCCAAGAGCTTCTCAGGCAAAGTGAATGTTGAGAGGGTCAAACCTGTCTCGGAAGTACTTGCGCTTGCGCATTCTTTAGCCATGAGGAGGAAGCTCTGGCTAGCCATGACGCTGAACGGTCTTGCATGCTCCAGCGTCTTCGGCTGCGGAGGAGAAGCAGCGCTTGCCGCGCTTGGAGCTGGAGCGCTTGGCGCAGGCCTCTCTGGGAAGGGACCATCTGTGGCTGCTGTTGTGGAGGAAGATCGTGTTGATAGGGTGAAGGAAGCGCTGGAAGCCTTTGAGGGAGAACTGATGGTGAGGAGGGTGAACAATGAAAGAGCGAAGGTCAGGTAGGAGCGTTTTGATCAAAGGTGGGGCATCGCTGTCAGGTGAGGTTAGGGTTCCGCCATCGAAGTCATACTCACACAGAGCGTTGATCTGCTCGGCCTTTTCAAATGGTAAAAGCAAGATCGAGAACATATCACTTTGCGACGATTCTATGGCTACTGTTTCGGTCCTTAGTGGAATGGGTGCTAAGATAGAGATCGAATCTGAAACAGCTTTCGTGCATGGTACTTTACCAATCGAACCTGAAAATGTGCTCTGCTGCGAAGAATCGGCCTCGACGCTCAGGATGTGCCTTCCATTGGCAGCCTCTCAAGATTTCTTCTCAGTTTTTACTGGCGAAGGGAGCCTCCTCAAAAGGCAAGTTGGACCGATACTGGAAGCTCTCTCTTCACTTGGTGTCAAGGTGATGTCGAGAGGTGGTTATGTTCCAGTTGCAATTGAAAGCAAAGGATTCGCTTCTGATGAGGTGAGAATTTCCGCAAGCTCAGGTTCGCAGCATGTCTCGGGCCTACTTCTCTCCTCCCCGCTCTCGAAGAACGGCATTAAGATCGATATTGCAGACGAGATGGTCTCGAAGCCATATGTTGATCTCACAGTAAGCGTTATGCGCAGATTTGGAGTAGCTGTTGAGAGGAAGGGTTACAAAATCTTCGAGGTCAGGCCCGGGCAGAGCTACAAGGGAATTAACCTAGAGGTTCCAGCA
This sequence comes from uncultured Nitrososphaerota archaeon, assembly GCA_964631995.1. GTDB lineage: Archaea > Thermoproteota > EX4484-205 > EX4484-205 > DTQO01 > DTQO01. The sequence goes on along the minus strand of CAZWAU010000025.1, from coordinate 3,301 downwards.
GACCACTCCTCGGCCTCTTTCTTGATTGCAGCAGCACTTTCGGCACGTTCCAATATCTCGCTTCTCGGCCTTCCTCAGGAGAAGATGCCAGACTCACAATTACTGGACTTGATGAGGAGTTTTGGCGCAGATCTGATGTTCGAATCTGGTAAGCTCCTTATTTCAGGAAAAGAGCTGCGAAGTATCGAGGTCGATTGCAAAGACATGCCGGACCTTGTGCCCTCTCTTGTTGTTGTAGCATTACGTGCGGAAGGCACAACTAGGATAAGGGGAGTTTCGAGGCTTTCAACGAAGGAGTCGAGCAGAGTGCAAGCTCTGATATCGGAGTTCAGCAAGATGGGTGGTAAATTGCGCCTAGATGGCGAAGATCTTATAATCAATCAATCTGGAAGGCTCAGAGGTTGCACAGTATCTTCTTGGGGAGACCACAGGATCGAGATGGCACTTGCTGCAGCTGCACTCGGAGCTGAGGGAGAAACGGTGATAATGGATGCGATGACAACATCAAAGTCTTATCCAGGATTCTACGATGACCTTGCCCATCTGGGAGCTGAGATAGATGCCAGGCAATAGTATAGGCCGCATGTTCGTCGTCACCTCCTTCGGGGAGAGCCACGGCCCATGCGTTGGAAGCTTGATCGATGGATGCCCAGCAGGTCTGGAAATGAAGGTCGAGGAGGTGCAGGAATTTTTGGACAGGAGACAGAAGAACGTTTTGGGAACGCCAAGGAAGGAACCTGACAAGGTTGAGATACTGAGCGGCGTCTTTGAAGGTTTCACGACAGGCTCCCCGATATGCCTTCTGATCTGGAACAGGGATGTTGATTCCTCTGCCTACGAAGAACTCAGGTATGTTCCAAGACCTGGCCATGCAGATTATGCTGCACATGCCAGGTACGGCGGATTCAACGACTACAGGGGAGGTGGAAGATTCTCTGGAAGGATTACGGCTGGATTTGTGGCAGCGGGCGGAATAGCGAAAATGCTTCTGAAGAGGATTGGAGTTGAGGTCAATGCCCACACGCTGAGAATAGGTTCGGTATCTGTCAAGGATGCTGTGCCCATTGAGAAAATCCGCCTTGCATACGAAAGTCCAGTGAGGTGCGCTGACTTTGAAGTTTCAGAGAAGATGGTTGAGGAGGTCAAGAGGGCGGAAGCAGAGGGGGACAGCCTTGGCGGAGTTGTTGAAGCCATAGCTACTGGGCTCCCTCCAGGGATTGGAGACCCTGTATTCGAGTCAATCGACTCAGAGTTGGCCAAGGCGCTTGTCAGCATTCCTGCTGTGAAGGCGGTTGGATTTGGGGAAGGCTTTGGAGCCTCTGCCCTAAAGGGATCTGAGAACAACGACCAGTACTTTTACGAGGATGGGAAGGTTTCGGCAAGGACGAACAGGGCAGGAGGGGTCCTGGGAGGTCTTTCTTCCGGCATGCCGCTCGTAATGCGCGTTGCCTTCAAGCCCGCTCCATCCATAAAGCTGGAACAGAGCAGCATCGACATCAGGTCTGGGAAGGAGGTGAAGTTGAGGCTCAGGGGAAGGTTCGATGCGTGCGTAGTGCCTAGAGCTGTGCCTGTTGTCGAGGCGATGTGCTCAATAGTCCTTGCAGATCAGTGCATCAGGTGCGGATTGATTTCGCAGGTGTTGAGATAGAAAGGAGGCTTTTGAATGGCGGAAGAGGTGGAGAAGCTCAGGATGAGAATAGATGAGATAGATGCTGAACTTGTCAAGCTACTTTGCGAGCGCTTCTCAATTGCAAAGAAGCTGGGCGAAACAAAGCATAAGCTTGGTCTACCCTCAGTCGATATTGGCAGGAGGACAAGGGTGCTGAGGAATGTCGAGAGGCTTGGGGGGAATGGGGGATTGGAACCTGCACTCCTTAGATCGATCTTTGAGCTTATACTGGCTCACTCGGAGAAGCTCCAGGGCAGGACGAGGATTGCCTACCTTGGACCTAAAGGAACTTTTTGCATGGATGCTGTTGAGAAGTTCTTCGGTTCAAGCGCAGATTCTATGGCGCAGAGGGAGGTTCTGGATGTCTTCAAGGCGGTGAGGGAGGGCGAGGCAACCTTTGGCGTAGTGCCAGTCGAAAATTCCCTTGAGGGAGTTTACGGATTAGTACTCGATGCGCTTGTAGAATCGGACCTGAAGATCGTTGGCGAGGTAATCCTTCCAGTTTCACACTGCCTTGCATCTGCGAAGCGCTGGACACTTGGAAGGATCAAGTCGGTCTACTCACACCCCCAAGCACTCGCCCAGTGCGGAAGGTTTCTGCACGACTACGTTGGCAAGGCGAAAAGGAAAGAGGTGAGCAGCACAGCGAAGGCGGCTATGATCGTCAAGAGGATGAAGTATGCTGCAGCCATATGCTCAAAGTCAGCTGCCAACCTTTACGGTCTCAAGATACTTGCCACAAACATAGAGGACGATCAGAATAACTACACACGCTTCATCGTTTTCTCAAGGCAAGCAGCCTCAAGGACTGAGAATGCAAAAAGCTCTATAGTCTTCTCGGTCAAGCATGTTCCGGGAGCACTCCATAAGGCCCTTACTCCATTCGCTTCCAGGAACATAAACCTGACCAAGATAGAGTCAAGGCCTGTGAAGGGTCAGCCTTGGGAGTATGCATTCTTCGTCGACCTTCAGGGACATGTGGAGGACCAAAACATTTCCGACGCCCTAAGGGAGCTTGGCAACATAGCAACAAGGCTTAAGGTTCTTGGCTCATATCCTAGGTGGGAGTAGAGCTATAAGCTCTAGTAATGGCGAGGGCTCGGTTCGATTCCGCATGCCACCTAGGCGAAGGGTTTTCCGAGGGCTTACGAGCGCGGGAAGGAAAGTGAGAGGGCTTAGGAAGAAAGGCAGAAGAAGAGCGTTCAGGCAGAGGATGAGGATCAAGAAGAAGATTTTGGAAAAGAAGACATATTAATCGTCCTCCCAAGTATTCAAGATGAGATGGCTTCGAGATACCAGTTTAACGAGCTTCAACATCCGCAACCGCAAAGCCTTAGGGTTCCGACGGGCGTAACGGGCTTAGACCCACTGATAAGTGGTGGGCTCCTAAGGGGGAAAACCTACCTGGTTGCTGGAGAGACAGGAACAGGCAAGACGATACTCTCTTTGAAATTTCTTTTGAAAGGAGTGAGCGAAGGTGAACCAGGAGTATACATACCATTTGACGAAACTATCCAGGGGACGATAGATGGAGCTCTAACCCTCGGTTGGGACCTGGATGAGCCGATAAGGAGGAACATGCTGAGGATACTAGATGTCAGGCCATTCTTTGCAGAGGTTGTGCGCGAGAAG
>CAZWAU010000024.1:0-7702 GCA_964631995.1 uncultured Nitrososphaerota archaeon | reverse complement strand
ATAGCTAAAACTAAGTTAAAGGTTAGATATTCGCGTAGAAGAAGGAATTGGAAGCGGTCAAGTATCAAGGTTTAAGATGGTGCCCAACTATTGAGTTCTAAAAATGAGGGCGAAGGAGAAACTGAAAAAGGCATCGAGCTTACGATAAGGATGCCAGGAAGGATCGTTCCTAGGAGGAAGAGGGCCAAGATAGTACTGAGAAGGATTAGGGAGGCCGCTTCGCGCGTGGCAAAGGAAAAGGAAATCAAGATAAGCCCAGATCTTTCTGAGATGGTCTGGAGCAGGGGAATAGAGAAGCCTCCAAAAACTCTAAAGATAAGTGTAATAGTTGAAGACGATGAAGATTTTGCCACAGTAATCCCTTCTGGGGTAGAACGAAAGAGTTGATGTTATACAGAACCTCTATCAGGAACAGCCCATTCATAGGCGTATACGTTGCCACGGGAGGAGGCATTGCAGTAGTACCGCCTGCCGCTCCCAAAGGGTTCACATCTAGGTTAACAGAATTGCTTAACCTGAGGGTATTGCGGACAACAGTTGGAGGAATATCGTCGGTAGGCGCCATGGTTGTGATGAATTCGAACGGGATAGCGGTCCCTTGGAATGTGGAGGAAGAGGAGCTGATCGAGCTAAAGAGATCTGGGCGCCTCATAGGAATTGTCGAAACGAAACTGACATCCCTTGGAAACCTCGTTTGCGCCAACGACCATGGCGCGATCGCATCCCCCTTACTTTCTAGAAAGGATGTCAGGCAGCTTGGGGAGATCCTTGGGGTGGAGGTTTGCCAGCTGAGCGTTGCGGGTTACGACTTGGTCGGTTCAGCTATCGTAACAACGAACTCCGGAGCACTTGTCCACCTTTCGACGGAAGAGGAGGAGAAGAGAAAGGTACGGGATATTCTGAAGGTTAAAACCGAAACGGGAACGGTCAACGGAGGATACAGGTTCGTGAGAGCGGGCATAGTTCCAGGTGAGAAAGGTGCTTTTGTTGGCAACATCACGACAGGACCCGAACTCATGGCTATACGGGAAGCCCTAGCACCTCAGTGAAAAGGCTAAAGCCTAAAAAGCTCCAAAGGGGCAGCTCATGCGAACCGCGAGAAGGAAAATGGAGTAGATAGGAATTTGAGTACCGATGAACAGATCAGACAAGCATATGTTGAAGTGAAAGTCCTTGAAAGTTACGCTGAGGAAATAAGGACTAGGCTCCAAGTGGTCATGACCACTACAACGGAACTCCAAACGACCAAGATGGCTGTGGAGGAGCTCTCAAAGTCCGCTGAAAATACGCCCCTCTTGGTCAACTTGGGAGGAGGAGTATACGGCATGGCCAAGTTGGCAGACACAAGCAAGATCCTGATCGATGTTGGCACAGGCGTTGTTGTAGAGAAAAGTGTGGAAGGCTCGCTTGAAATCATAAACAAAAGGCTTGAAGAGCTGGACAAGGCCAGAGCCTCGCTGGAGTCGCAGCTATCGAATATTCTGATGCGTCTTGACAAGAGCAGGGGAAGGTTGTCTGAACTCTCGGCTCCAGCAAAGGAAACAAGTAGTAGAAGATGAGCAAAAGGCTAAGCAACGTTTTGAAGGGAGCGGTTGACAGGATAGCATACAGGATAGTTCATGAAGAGGACATCGCAGATCTCCTCGATGACTTGAAGATTCGATTTGTAGAATGTGACATAGCATACGATCTGGCCGAGAAGATAGCTCTTGAGCTCGAAAAGGAACTCAAAGGGCAAAAGGTAAGTAGATTCGGTAAGAGCTTTGAGGCTTTTGTTTCAGATGCGCTTAGGAACGTTTTGCTCCGATCCTTGGAAGTACAGCATGTTGACATAGTTGGATCGATAAATGAGAGGTCAAGAGGTAAAGGTACGACCGTCATAATGTTCGTTGGCATAAATGGTTCGGGAAAGACTACAACTATAGCCAAGTTCGCGTATCTTTTAAAGGAGAAGAAGTTTTCAGTCGTACTCGCTTGCAGCGACACCTTCAGGGCTGGGGCCATCGAGCAGCTCGAAAAACACGCCGAGAGGTTAAAGGCAAAGATGGTAAAGAGGCCATATGGCTCCGATCCAGCATCAGTTGCGTACGATGCCGTGAACCACGCAACAAGTCATGGAATCGATGCCGTGCTCATAGATACGGCTGGTAGAATGCAGACCAAAAAGAACCTTATGGACGAGCTTATGAAGATTAAGAGGGTGGCCCAACCGCAGTTTACAGTATTTGTAGGAGATGCACTGGCTGGAAACGACGCCCTTGATCAAGCGAGGGTCTTCAACTCCTCCGTTGGCTTTGACGCCGCCATTCTCGCCAAGTTCGATACGGATGCCAAGGGAGGAGCAGCTCTTTCCATAATATACGAAACTAGGAAGCCTGTCATCTACGTTGGGACCGGACAAGAATACAAGGATCTGCGTCCCTTCTTGCTTCCAGATTACGTATCCTCTCTGCTTAGCCACGTAACCCAATAGTAAACTTATATATGCAGGTGGGGGCGATAAAGTTCGAGATGCCGCTAGCTAATTACCTATCCAGTCTGAGAAGGTTGTTGAAGCTTGCAGACAAACCAAGTAGGGAGGACCTTTGGCAATCGCTAAAGGTGAGTTTCCTGGGCTTATCTATAGTCGGTGTCATAGCTTTCTTCGTGCAGCTAGTTTACGCTCTCATCCAATTGGCGATATAAAATGGTTGAAACCCAAAGCAAGATCTACCTCATAAGGACCACAGCTGGTCAGGAGAAGAACGTTATCGAATCCATATATGCACGAGCAACGGCAGAGAAGATCGAAATATTATCTGTTTTCGCACCAGGGACGCTGAAGGGGTATGTCTTCATAGAAGCTCTATCTGCACACGCTATTGATGAGGCGATATCCGGCCTCCGCCATGCCAGAGCTAGAGTGCAGGGTGTAGTACCATTTCAGGACGTAGATCAGTATTTCTCCGAGAAACCCGTAATAGAGGAGCTTGAGGTTGGGGACAGAGTGGAGATAATTGGTGGGCTTTTCAAGAAGATGACCGCCAAGGTCCTAAGTATCAACATTCCTAGGAATGAGGTTACGATTGAGTTGGAGGAAAGTTCGACGCCCCTTCCAATATCGATCCAGGCAGACTACCTAAAGTTGGTTGGCAAGGCAAATAAGTAGTGGGAGCTAAAACGTAACTCTAAAAAAGGGTCAAAGTCCGAAGAACCACAAGCTGATTTGGAATTGCCCGAAAAATCGGTCAAAGTAATCGTTAGTGGTGGGGAAGCCTCACCGGCACCTCCGCTTGGCCCAACGCTGGGTCCTCTGGGCGTCAATGTTGGTGCGGTTGTTAATGAAATTAATCGCCTAACAGGGGAGTTCAAAGGAATGAAGGTGCCTGTAACGGTATCTGTGGACTCCGTGACAAAGAAGTTCTCCGTTACAGTTGGTGTACCTACGACAGCGGCCCTGATAGTAAGGGAGGCTAAGGCGGAAAAGGGCTCAGGAAAGCCAAACTCGACAAAGATAGGGGACATTACGTTCAGCCAGGTCATGAACATTGCCATGATCAAAAGGGGTAGCTCTTACGCTTACTCACTTAAGGCAGCGGTGAAGGAGGTTCTAGGCTCTTGCGTCAGCCTTGGGGTCACAGTTGAAGGAGAAGATCCGAGAGAGATATGCAAGAAACTTGAGCAAGGGATCTACGATGAGGCCCTTAAGGCCAAAGAGAATGAGCAGCCATCCTCTCAAAAGACAGGGGGTGCTTGAACTTTGCCAATAAGTTTGGATCAGCTTTCTGAACTTGCTGAATCTGCCGTTAAACCGGAGAAGAGTAAGAAGAGAAACTTCACCCAATCTGTGGAGGTTTTCATAAAGCTAACAGGCGTCGATGTTTCAAAGAGCGGCATCAAGATCAATGAGCTCCTCGAACTTCCGGAACCAAGCAGTGATGCTGAACTAGTTAAGATATTGGTGATTTCAAGTGGCCCTCTAGGAACTGAAGCAAGGAGGTTGGAAATACCAGTCCTATCGAGGGAGGATCTGGAAAAGCTTGCAGGTAATAAGAAGGAGATAAGGAAACTTGCAAACCAGTACGAGTATTTCGTAGCTGAAGCTCCACTTATGCCCCTCGTAGGGCGGGTAATGGGCCAGATACTTGGACCAAGAGACAAGATGCCAATAGCAGTGCCCCCTACAGGGAGCATAGCTCCAATCGTCGAAAGGCTCAGGAAGAGTGTGCGCATTCGCATGAAGGCTCAGCCGGTTGTCTCATGCAAAATAGGAAATGAGTCGATGAAGGCCGAGGAGCTTGCAAGAAATCTTCAGAAAGTCATTTCAGTGGTCGAATCAAAATTACCAAATGGAGAGAAAAACATCGACTATGTACTTGTGAAGACCTCTATGGGTCAACCCACGAAGCTTAAGCTCAAATCTACGAGGTGATTCTATGAGAGCTTCAATCGTCGCCAAGGCTTCGCTTGTCGATATTCTAGTGAAGAAGTTCCAGAGCTTTGACACAATCGCGGTCATCGACCTTCGGAACGTTAGGGGAAGGCAGATCAATGAAGCTAGGAAAAACCTGAGAGGTTTTGCAGAGTTCAGGCAAGTAAAGCCCACGGTAGTAAAACTCGCATTGAGGAAGGTGCAGGATAAGATGCCAAGGATCGAAGAGCTTTCAAGCCACGTTCATGGAATGATGCTTCTCGTCTTCTCAAACCTCGATCCATTCAAGCTGCAGATGATCTTAAGGAGGAATGTCGTAAAGCTTCGCGCGAAGGCTGGCGAATTGGCTCCGGACGACATCGTCGTTCCTGCTGGCAATACCGGTATCCCTCCAGGACCCATAATCAGCGAGCTAAACACCGCGGGCATCCCTACAAGAATAGATACGGGGAGCGTTTGGATCACGAAGGATACGGTAGTCGCGAAAAAGGGAGAGAAGATCGCAGCCCACTTGGCAGCTGTGCTCTCAAAGTTGAACATAGCGCCAATATCCTCATTTCTGGTCCTCAGAGCAGCCTACCATGGTGGGTCGGTTTTCACATCTGAAGTTCTTCAAATCGACTCGGAGAAGGTAAGGAAGGAAATATCTGGGGCATATGAGGCTTTGATCAAGCTGGCTGTAGGTGTTTGGTATCCTGTGAGGGAGAGCACTCCAATTTTGATACGAATGGCGTTAAGCCATTCAGATGCCCTATCTGCGGCCACTTGGTATCCAACGCCAAGAAGCATAAGGAGGCTACTGGCTCTAGCCAATATTAGGGCATCCACTCTGGCAAACTTACTCAAAAAAAGCTAGCGCGATGGAAAGATTGAGATAAGGCTGCATTAGCTACACTCCTCCGAGAGCTCCTTAAGGGCCTCGAAAAGGGGCCATAGAGCAAATGAGATCGCATAGTGCTGCGAGGCCATGACGCTTGAGATCGAGGATTGGTACGGCCTTGACGCGGAAGCCAGGCTAAGGCAAGGACAAACCATATTCACGTAAAGAACTTGTCGTCTACGTCCGTAAAGGTGGAACCACTCGACATGCTACGAGGAAGGATCCGGATCAATTATGTAGGAAATCAGGGTCATCGAATCCATGTGGATAGAGATGCCCATTTATCCAGTGATAAGGACAGGGCCCTCATCGTCCTTTCGTGAGAAGCTTCGCCTCAGTTATCGCTATACTTAGCGTTTATCTCTTGGATTCTCTCATCTTTGCAAGTTCCTCGCTTATCATCTTAGTAGGTGCAACAAAGAAATCGAATATTTCATACAGTGGCTTTGTCAAATTTCCAACAAATTCTGGCAGATTTGGACTAATACTGTCAGCACGCACAACGATATTTGAGGTAACAGAGTCCTGCTGCGATTTTCTATATTCTAAAAGCATGCGCTCTGGATTTGCCCAGGATGTCAGGGTACGATCACGGAGGCCTTCCCATGCGACACTGAATACAATCTTTGAAGATGGAGTGTTCAATGCTATAGCCATGCGTTCAGCGTGAAGCAAACACTCTCCAACCCGCCATATTGGAAGAGTTAGATCAAAGACGGTTCTTGGCTTAAGTACTTCATGCCAATTAGGTTCATAATCCTCCTGATATCCCCGTAAGAGGAACATCATGCCTTGAGGTGAAGCGCGCCAAAAGTCAGAGTGCGCAGTATCCCCAGAGCGAGTTTCTACGAGTCAACACTCTATTGTCCCCTCGTAAGTATATGGTTCAAGATCTAGGTGGGTTAGGCTCAACCAAGGCGGCCAACCAGTTTCGTGTCCTTTTATTTTCTCAAGAGTGTCTCTTAACTCGCTGAGGCTTGGAGGCTTGAAATTGTTCACGATACAATAACCAACCGTCCAAATTCCATAGGAATAGCAGGATGGCTTCTGATCCCCCCTCAAAGTGGCATCGAAGGGATCAAGCCGACCGTGAGGGAAACGATAGGTTGGCTCGTAGAGGAGGGCGATGACTACCTCAAGATCGTCTGGGACCGTGGGACCAAGCCTAGACTGTCAAGCACCACGAAGAAGAGGGATAATGGCATAGTGCTTGTGAAGCAGCTTGTGCTCGAGGTCGGAGAGGTTTGCGGTACCTCAGAGGTCGAGGGGACTAGAGGATGATCATTCAGGCCTTCTCAACTATTATCCTTTTGTCCTCGAGCCTCCAGACCACGCTGTCCCCTACTTGGATGCCTATGATCTTAGCAACCTCAACTGGTATCCTCGTTTGGAAGTCCGTGCTGACCTTCGTCACCCTCAAGATCCTGCCCTTGCCTACCATATTTCTCTTACCAATGGTTCCAAGGGAAGGCATAAATAATTTCTCCCTAGGTTCCAAAGGTATAAATGGAAGCGAGAGAGATGGTTGAGAAAGACATAACGCAGCTGGATCGGACCCTATACCCTACGGAAGGCCTGAGGGAGATTGCACGCGGAAAATGCTACACAGTCTACGATGATGCATCGAGGGAGCAGGCCATCGTCATGGTCGAACTCCATCCAAAGAAAAGCACTCCAGAGATAACCACGATAAAACTGAAGAGGCCTAGGACGAAGCTAGGTTGGAAGCTAATCGAGTATATCATAGAGGGTCTGAGGCATTGCAGGACTCTGATCCCCTTTGTCCTTGAGAATGAGAGCGCGACCAAGTTCATGGAGTACCTCTACAGATCGAGAAGCAGGAGCATCGAAAGCGTCAAGACCTACGCTTACGCGATAAAGGCCTTCTGTAATTATGTTGGAAAAGGACCTGATGAGATTCTTGGTGAGTGCCTTAATCCCGAAGGACTTCAAGATGAGAAGAAGGTCCTCGAACTGAGCAAGAAGCTTGACGATTACCTGGGTGAACTAGACGCGAGCGACTACGCACCCATAAGCCTTAGGATGAGGCAGGGATATATATCCTGGCAGACATAAGTTAATTAACCTCTTCCCGTCCTAGTTTGGCCTTAATTATGAACACATCCAAAGTCCTCCTGGAAGGAAAGGCAAAGGAGTCGCTGGAAAAGGCCTATCGGAACGAGGTAGATCCAGATGCGAAGGAGAGGCTCCTACTCATCCTGAGGGTGAAGGGCGACGGAGCGGTCTCAGCCAGAGTGGCGAAGGAGCTGCACAGGACGAGGCCATGGGCGAGCAAGTGGCTTCGAAGGTACGATGCTGAGGGCATCGATGGCTTGAAAGACAAGCCGAGAAGCGGAAGGCCACCAAAGCTGAAGCCTAGGGTGGAGCTCAGGATAAGAAGGATGCTCAAG
>CAZWAU010000023.1:0-5029 GCA_964631995.1 uncultured Nitrososphaerota archaeon | reverse complement strand
ACAGCAGCAATCCCGACCCCGTAAAGCCCGGCGAACTGATAAGCGACTATCGACGCGATAGCTATACCAATCAGAGGCATGAGGATAGATAGAAATCCATAGCTTAATCCAGTGATTACGTTTATGGCTGCGCCCGTTTGCGCCGCTTCGGCCGTTCTCTGTGCAGGAGGCCGGTCTATCGATGTGTAGTAGTCCGAGATCAAGCCTATGATGACGCCGCTTACAAGTCCGGCCGTTGTTGCGTACCATATTCCAATGTCCACGCTATATGAATAAGTTATGAGGAGCGTCAAGGCGGCGAAGATGACCGTCGTTGCATAAGTTCCCCTGTTCAGTGATGCTCCCGGGTTCCCCCTTTCTCCCACCCTCACGAAAAGCATCCCTAAGATAGAGGCCATTATTCCCACTGCTGCAAACAGCATGGGCAATACGACAGCTATGCCCCCGTAGATATGCTGTGCTGCAACTCCCAAGATCATGGCCGCTATTATCGATGCCACATACGAGTCGAAAAGGTCGGCTCCCATACCAGCAACGTCCCCAACATTGTCTCCCACATTGTCCGCTATGACAGCCGGGTTCCTTGGATCGTCCTCCGGTATTCCAATCTCCACCTTCCCGACCAAGTCCGCGGAGATGTCAGCCGTCTTGGTGTATATTCCACCTCCAGCTTTTGCGAAAAGAGCTATGGCTGAAGCGCCGAAGCTGTATCCGAGCACTATCTCGGGATCTTCAAACAAAAAGTAGAGGACGCTTATTCCGAAGAGCGCGAGGCCCACAGTCAGGAGGCCCATCACGGCTCCAGCGTAGAAAGCTACAGGAAAAGCAGCGTTTAGGTTCTTCCTTGCGGCCTGGGCCGTCCTCACGTTTGCCCTCACGGCTATGTCCATCCCCAAGTATCCAGCAAGCCCGCTGCAGGCCGCGCCTATGATGTATGCCAAAGCCAGAGAGCCTCCGTTGAAGAAAGGCTCTGGGAGGAGGGTGAATAGTAGGAAAGCCATTATGGTCGCGAAGATCGCCAAAGTCTTGTACTGTCTTGCAAGGAAGGCTTTCGCACCTTCTGTTATCGCAGCTGCTATCTCGCCCATCTTCTCTGTTCCAGCATCTTGCTTCCTCACATACTGGCGGAGGGCTAATGCTATAGCGATCGATGCCAACCCTGAAGCAGGTACAAGGAAAATCCATTCTTCTGTCATTCTTTTTACCGCCCGTCAGCTTCTATGCTTCACTCTTAACTTTTTACATTGGTAGGTCTTGAGCGATATTTTTGAATATCCATCATTCCCACTTCCATATTTTCCTGCCCATGAAGACTTCGGGCAGGACCAAGAAGCCCCAGCTCGCTACACCTATGACGTAAGCCAGATCTGGTAAGCTTAGGGGAACAAGGTGAAACATCGCCGCGGTTACGGGCACGTAGGTTATGCCGAGCGTGCTTGTGATCGACATGATTTCAGCTATCACGAAGAACTTGTTCTTGAAGGCATCGCGCCCCATCCTCCAGACGCTGCGCTTCTCGGACCTGCAGTTCCATACAACGAAAAGCTCGAACATCGTCGCCTGGACGAAAGCCGTGGTCCTTGCCTCGTTCAGGCTCAAAATCCTTGCAGCTTCGTCTATCGGCCCATTCGGCCACCCCCATGGGTGCGATGGCCAAACGTAGTACTCAAGGCAAAAGACAAGTATCGTTCCTATCGACTGTAGTATGAAAGAGGCGATTATGAATGCGCTCATTCCATGTAATATTCCCTCATCAGGTTTGCGGGGCGGGCGATTCATCACATCTTCGTCAGGCGGATCTGTTGCAAGGGCTATCGCTGGAGCCCCATCGGTCGCGAGATTTATCCACAAAAGCATCGCTGGAAGCAAGGGAAGCGGGAAAAGAATCTCTCCAGATAAGCCCGACAATCCTGCCAATATGGCGAATGTACCTATGACCAGAACCTCGTCGAAGTTGCACGCGATCAGGAAACGTGCATACTTGCGCACGTTGTCATATATTACTCTACCTTCCTCCACCGCCTTGACTATCGAGGCGAAGTTGTCGTCTGTCAAAACCATGTCGGAAGCTTCCCTCGTAACGTCCGTTCCTGTTATGCCCATTGCTACTCCAACATCTGCAGCCTTGACCGCTGGGGCATCATTTACTCCATCACCTGTCATCGCAACTATGTGTCCCTTCTTCTTCAGAGCTCTAACTATCTTGAGCTTGTGCTCAGGCGAGACCCTTGCATAGACAGAAACTTTTTCAACAATATTCTCGAACTCCTCATCGCTCATCCTGTCAAGCTCCTCGCCCGTCAGGACGATGCTGCCTTCCTTCATTATACCTATCTCCTTCGCAACCGCCATTGCCGTAAGCTTGTGGTCCCCAGTTATCATCACAGTCTTTATGCCTGCAAGCTCGCTTTTTTGTTAGCTTCCTTTGCCTCCTCCCTTGGTGGATCGATCATGCCCTCCAAGCCGACGAAGACCATACCACTTTCAATAGTCTCATCGAACTCTCCTGAGCTATTGGCCATTCTCTTGTAGGACATTCCAAGAACTCGCAATGCTTCGCTGGCCAGCTTCTCATTTGCCTCTAGAATCTCTTTCCTCCTGCCTTCTGTAAGCTCTTTCTCTTCCCCATCCTCAAGGAGCTTAGTGCAGCGTTCCAAGATGACCTCTGGAGCACCTTTCATGAAGGCTATCGCATCCCCTCTGTCGGTCTGGTGAACTGTAGTCATACGCTTCCTTTCAGATGTGAACGGAACCTCGCCTATCCTGGGATACTTCTTCTCGAGTTCGGAGCGCTTTAATCCCGCTTTCTCTGCTGAAACTATCAATGCTCCCTCGGTTGGATCTCCAGTGATCTGCCAAACGCCATTCTCGTTACTCAAACTTGCATTGTTGCAGAGCGCACCTATAGAAAGGAGGAGGGAAATGTTGCTGTCGTTTCCCGCGAAGATCGAACTGCCACCTTCCCGGAGTTCTCCCTTCGGTTCGTAACCAACACCCGAAACCTCGATCTCCCTTCCGTTTACGAATATCTTCCTGACCGTCATCTGGCCTTTTGTCAAAGTTCCTGTTTTGTCCGAGCAAATCACTGTGACGGAACCCAAACTTTCAGCTGAGGAAAGCTTTCGGATTATGACATTTCGCCTTGCGAATTCTCGAGCACCAAGAGCCAAACCGATCGTCACTATGGCTGGCAATCCCTCTGGAACTACCGAGATAGCAAGGGATATCGCCGTCATGAAAGAGTCGATTATGGCTGATACGAAGCCTACAAATCCTCTTAGCAGTGCCTCTTCTGCATAAACTTCGAGAACGAATATGATAAGCGATAGGACAAGGACGACCTTCGCTATCTTTTTAGCAAAACTGTCCAACCTCTTTTGAAGAGGCGTTTCCTCCTCCTCGGCAGTCTGCACGATTTCGGCGATCTTTCCAAACTCCGTATTCATTCCTGTCGAAGTGACGACAGCTTTTCCCCTGCCGTAGATCGTGTGGGTCCCCATGAACAGCGTGTTTTTCCTCTCGCCTACCGAAGCTTCCGGCTTAACAGGCTCGGTACTTTTCGCAACCGGATTCGATTCGCCTGTCAGGACAGCCTCGTCGGCCCTCAGCTCAACGGACTCAACGATTCGGGCATCCGCTGCAATAGTGTCTCCGGATTCGATCGCCAGCAAATCGCCTGGAACCACCTCCTTTGCAGGCACCATCATCTCCCTGCCGTCGCGGAAAACCCTGGCCTTTGGTGCTGTGAGCTTCCTAAGGGCTTCCAAGGCCTTTTCTGCTCTGTAGTTTTGTATGAAACCGGCGATGGCAACCAAGAACACAATGATGCCAATTGTTATCGCATCCGCGTAAGTTTCGAGAAAGCCCTTCTGGACAGTCATCGATTCGTAGTAGCCTATTATGGCTGAAAGTGCTGTTGCGACGATCAGCAACATTATGAAGACATCTTTGAAGCCCTCGAGGAACATGCCCAATGCGGTCCTTCGTTCCTTTTCCTTCAGCTCGTTGAATCCGTATTCCTGCAGGCGCCTCTTCGCTTCTTCCGAGTCCAAGCCTTGCCTTGCGCTTTTCAGTGTCTGGAAAACATCTTCAACAGTCATGGCGTGCCAAGCAATACTCATGCTAGCCATCTCGTTCCTGGACTGACGCTTTGGTCGATGCCCCGATCGCTGCACATTGTTTTGATCGAGGCGCACCCGCCTCAAGCACTATGGTTAAAGCTTTTCGGAGTCATTAGTCCAAGTTCTTGGAAGCCGTAACACCGCCTTTCCATTTTTAGTAGTGAGATTGCAAAATCGAGCTTGAAGGAGGGCAAGGCGAACAAATGGTAGCTCCTATGGCGCAAAGCAAATCCTCTACACTGATGGCACGATCTACTCAGCATAGCTTCGTGCAAGGAGGTCATGTAAATAGGCAGAATAAGGACAAAAAGCTTATTTGAATAATTTCGGTTTGGAGTTGATGCCTGATTCCATCTAGCATGCTAGTGTTGAAGTGAAGATGGAGAGCACTGATGTAGAAAGAAAGATACCACGCACAATGTCTACTCAGCACCCTGACAACGCGAGTATTCCCAAATGGTGTGATGGCGACGTAATTCGAGAGGAAATCGAAATTTATGAGGCTTACTTCGCTTACAATGAACTAGGTTGCCAAGAGGTCATGTGGGACTCCGAGGGAAAGGACGTGGACACACGGGTAATCAGAAAGTTGCTTGAAAAGCATGGAGATTACTTCAAGAATAACATTATCGGAAGGGATATTTTCCTCACCTACAGGATTCCAAATCCCAAAGTAGAGGTTGCGGAAAGGAAGATAGTCGTTGAGACTCTTGAAAACATACCTGTAGGGTACGATATAGCAACGGCCTTCTACAATGAAGACGTTATACCGATATTCGAAGTGATACTCCCGTTTACGACAGACAGCAGAGACCTCCTCTGGTTGCACAACTACTACAAGAAGGCTGTGGTTGGAGTTCAGAACATTGAGCTAGATAATTCCACTAAGGTTAAGGACTGGATAGGCC
>CAZWAU010000022.1:0-5418 GCA_964631995.1 uncultured Nitrososphaerota archaeon | reverse complement strand
GCTATCGAGTTCGTGATGCAGGGCGTCTCTCAATATCGAATTGGAGACCAAGTCATCTGAATCTAAACAGATTCGCTACAAAAAGGGACATAAGGGCCAAAAGAGTTCCTGATGCTTCATGGTAAAGTTCAAGTTCCTAGGTACTTCCGCTGGGGAGCAATATCCTGGATTTTGGTGCAGATGCCAAAACTGCCAACAGAGCAGGAATTTTGGGGGGAAGAACTTGAGGAAGAACTCGGCCGCCTACCTTATGCCTGACTGCCTGATCGACCTACCAGCTGAGATCTTCGTGCAGGCCGAGCGCTGCAATGTTAGTTTGGCTCAAACCAAGTACCTGCTCGTTACGCACTCAGACAAGGACCACTTCTACCCCTATCTGCTCAAGTGGAGGTATATGACACCTGGAACTCAGTTTCCGCCCTCATTGGACGTGGCCGGCCCAAGGTTTTCTGAGATCGAGAAGCTTGTCGTCTGTGGAAACAGAAAAATCTGCAGTTTGATATTGGCAGAACTTGGTGACTCGGACATAGAGGGTTATATGGTCGAGCTTCGGCCAATTGGACCATTTGAAATCATAAGGCTTGGAGACATTGAGATCGAAACATTGAGGGCAAACCATGGGCAGGATGAAGAGGCCCTTAATTTCATCATCCAGAGAGGCGGCAAGACGATACTTTATGGTTTGGATACTGGCTGGTTTCTTCCTGAGACGTATAAGGCGATCAGCAGGCACGAATATGACTTGGTCGTTTTGGAGGCTACATTCGGCGATGGCAGAGTATCGAATGGGCACTTCAACTTCCAATTACTGAGAAAGGCTCGAAGGCTTTTCGAAGAAGACAGCCTTCTGAAGAAAGGAGGAATCTTCTGTGCCACACACTTCTGCCCACACTTCTCACCTCCACACGACATTGTGGCTCCTAAACTTGCAGAAGAGGGGATCGTTGCAGCATACGATGGAATGGAGCTGGACATCTAACTCAACTCGGAGAAGCTCATTAATTAACGCTTAAGCATATTGGGGCATGGAAGTCACTTTTACAGGAATGCTGAATCTTATCAACTCTAAACCCGGTAAAGGGAGCTTGGCATTTATATCACTGGAAAAAGACAGATGGCAAGAACCTTTTCATTGTAGGCTTGGGAAGCTCAAAGGCTTCATACGCCTCCGTGGTTCTTTTCTTTGCATGTAGCTACAGTATCTAATAGCGCACATAACACATAGACTACATTAGAGTAAGGCAGAACGTAAATTGACAAATGGAAAGGCGAGGGCCGCCAACAATATTCATAAGGCTCAGATATGAAGGACTGGGAGAGGCAAAGAAAATGGCTGGAAATATGGGGTTTGCCGTCATCGGCTGCGGCGGCATCGGCAGATTGAGGATGAAGACCATCTCGCTCGATCCAGAATCAAAGCTTGTCGTGGTATGCGACATCGTCGAGGATTTGGCCAAAAAAATGGCGTCAGAGTTTGGATGTGAATACGCAACCGATTACGAAAGGGTGGTGGGAAGGGAGGATGTGGATTGCATCGTCGTATCAACGCCGAACAAGTTTCATGCTCCCATATCGATAGCTGCCCTCAATTCTGGAAAACACGTCCTGTGCGAGAAACCATTGGCCAGAAATCCGGTGGAAGCAGAAAAGATGGTCGAAGCTTCCAAAAAGAACGGTAAGGTATTGAAGACGGGATTCAATCACAGGCACTTCGCGAATGTCTTAAAGGCTAAGGAAATTATCGATTCTGGTGGAATTGGAAAGACGACCTTCCTAAGGGCTAGGACTGGACATGGCGGTGGTGAACAACTCCTCAAGTCCTGGTTCTGGAACAAGGATATGGCTGGAGGAGGAACATTTCTCGACAACGGTGTGCATGTGCTCGACTTGGTAAGGTGGTTCATGGGAGAGGTCAAGGAGGCAAAGGGATATGCAGCAACACTATTCTGGCCAATAGAGATCGAGGATAATGGATTTGGACTTTTTAAGACCGTTGATGGGAAAGTGGCTTTCGTGCACTCCTCTTGGACTGAATGGTTTGGATATATGTATCTGGAGCTCTATGGTGATAAAGGATACATTTACATAGACAACCGAAATTGCAACAAAACGATATTCGGAGAGAAGGGCGGGCAACAGGCTGTCTACGACTATAGTGGCATGCGGGATGAATCATGGAAGCTCGAACTTACAGAATTTATCAAAGCCATAAAGGAGAAGAGACGACCACTCGGAGATGGTTATGATGGTTTGAGGGCTGTTCAGATGGCTTATGCAGTATACGAATCTTCAAAGAGTGGAATGGCGGTATCGTTGTGAAACGCAACTCAGTGCAATAGATTTTCTACTTCGAGCCCATGCGTTCATCAATAAAATCGGATCTTCGATTGAAAGCCTAATAGCAACCACACCATTTTTTAAGTACTAAAGCCCAAGAACAGTGCAGCGTATGGAGTTTTCCATTTAATTTACAACAGATTCAAAAGGTTGGACTGCAAATAATAATTGCGACGATTGAACACTGATTCCGGGAGTGAAAAGAGATATAGGCACATCTCAACAGCTCCGCAGTGATGTGTTTGTCGTGGGGAAAAATCACAGGCAAGCGAGTAGTTTTTCCTAGGGCAAGCGAGGTTGATATAGAGGAATTTGAAGTGCCGCAGCCACAATCTCACCAGGTTTTAATTGAAACTGTGAGCAGTCTAATAAGTCCTGGAACTGAGACAGCTTGGCTCAATGCTTTGCCAAATACACCTATGACTTTCCCCCAATACCCGGGCTACTCAAATGCAGGCAAAATCTTAGCTATTGGGAAGGATGTAACCAAGGTCCGGGCTGGTGACAGGGTTTTTTCCACACTGCCCCATGCTACACATGTTCTTGGAGAGGAAGGAGAGGTTTGCAAGTTTCCGGAGAATCTCTCCTTCGATGAAGCACCCTTCACATACTTGGTTGAGATAGCCCTTCAAGGGGTTAGAAAGGCTCGCATAGAGTTGGGAGAGGCAGTGGTAGTGATGGGGCTCGGTTTGGTTGGACAACTTGCCCTGCAGATAGCTAAGATAAGTGGCGCTATGCCTGTCATGGGCGTGGACTTCCTTGAGAATCGCGTAGCGCTTGCAAAGAAACTGGGGGCTGACCATGCCTTCAATGCCAAGAAAGTAGATACTGTGAAAATGGTTAAGGAGGTCACAGATGGTAAAGGTGCAAACGTAGTCATAGATGCGACAGGCAGCCCGCTAGCTCCTCAGACTGCTGTTCAACTAACTCGAAGATTTGGCAGGATCATACTGCTGGGGAGCACTAGGGGCGAGACAAATTTCAACTTCTACTCCGTCCATCTAGAGGGTATATCGATAATTGGAGCACACATCCGCACCAGGCCACATAGCGATTCGAGCCCTGGACTTTGGGCACCTGCAGAGGAGCGGGCACTAGCTTTCAGGTTGCTGAGCCAAGGAAAGCTCGATATCAAAGATCTAATCACTGTAAAAATGCCCTTTGAGGAAGCAAAAAAAGCATATAATATGCTGATGGAATCCAAAGATTCGGTACTTGCAATCCTATTGGATTGGAAGCGACAATGAAGGGGCATAAGCACTTAAATGCAATGTAGCGACAAAGTGCATGTCTTTTCGATAAACCTATAAAACATATTGTTTTCCTATGTCGGAGTAACACTTTTTAACAAAAATGAGCAATTAGCTCAATACTGCCTGTGGACCTCACCGACCTCTTCGTAGGATTCAGGTTCCACTTGAATCGTAGTGTGTCTGATTCCATATTTTTCATCGATCAAGCGCTTCGTTTCGTTCAGCACCTCTCCCACATTGCTCAGCACATCATTTCCTAAAACCAAATGGGCGCTCAGGTAATGCCGATATGAGGTGATGCTCCATATGTGGACATCATGTACTTCCTTGACCCCAGAAACGCTCATCATCGTGCCAACAACATCGTTCAGGTTGATACTTATTGGAACCCCCTCTAGTAGTATGTGCAAAACTTCTCTGAGCATCTTCACGGAACCATAGACGATGAACGATCCGGTCATGATGCTTACGATCGGGTCCACTGGGTACCAATTTGTGAAAATAATGACCAATCCGGCGACTATCGCTCCAACTGAGGAAAGAGCATCGCTTGTGACATGGAGAAGTGCTGCCTTTACGTTTAAACCACGTACGCCTCCTGAAAGGATACCCATAGAAAGGGCGTTTCCTATTAGGCCGATAGTGGTTATGACCAGCATCTCAAGCCCCTTGACTTGGGCTGGCAGGAACAGCCTCTGAATTGCCTCGTAGAATATATATGCGGACAGGACCACCAACAACGCGCCATTTGCAAGGGCAGAAAGAATCTCAACCCTGTGATAGCCAAATGTCTTATCCGATGTCGGGTTCTTCGAAGAAAGTTCTCCTGCGAGAAAACATGTGGCGAGCGCGGAGACATCCACGAACATGTGCCAAGCATCGCTCAGAAGAGCCAAGCTGTTGGAAATGATGCCCCCAAAAACCTCAAGGACCACCAAGCTACCTGTCGTAATAATGGCAAGCTTTAGCTTTTTCTGCTCTTTCTTTTGAATCTCTTCTAAAGACCCTTCCGTTTTTTCTCTCAAGCATGCATTCATCTCTAGCCGACCTACGTAGCGTGGCCAAGATAATGAACATTGCCTATCGTTATATTTGTTTTGCAAAAAGGCATGTGAATCTTGTTTTCACGAAGGAAAGGCTCTTGATCCATACCCGCTTTGCGAGCAGAGTTATAAAAAACCCAATGAATTGCAAACTTTCTGAAGAAAAATCAAAAGAGCAACCTTTTATCCTGCTTGAGTTTGAAATAAGCTTTCTTTGACTCTACCATCGCAGAACAACAAGCTTTTTTGCAAAAATGGGTCTATCGTAAAACAAAGGTCGAGATCTTTGGTTCAAGAATTTCTAGCAACAGAAGAAGTTGGCAGGCAAAGGGCGAAGGTCGTTGCAGAGCGTCTACTCATGAAACGAAAAACTTGCCAAACTAGGATAATTCGAATAGACAGAAAACTGGCACAATTGAGCAAGAAATACGGCCTTGAACTCGATGGGAATAGCTTTCAAGAGATGCCCACGTGGTAAAGAGCACTAATACCTAGATTATATTACCTCAAGATCGCTATGTAGCTATTAATGTTGGTCTGAAGGCTCGAAGCAACGGGTCTGCATTTAGCCATCAATATGTGAAAGGTTCTTCCGCAGGCTGGCAGTTCGGAAAGAGTTTCATAGTTGCCCATGCCTTTAGCTATGATAAGGTCGGACAGGATCAGCTCTTGGAGCAGCTCGTTTGAAGCTGTCCTGATATCTATGCCTACGGCATCATCTCCTGTCGAAATAACCCGTCCAATCCGATTGGCCAGGCCAGCGTATGTGAGGTCATCATAAGTAA
>CAZWAU010000021.1:0-2620 GCA_964631995.1 uncultured Nitrososphaerota archaeon | reverse complement strand
TGCCGCCAGTTTCCAGTACAAGGGAGGGACCCTGGACCTGACGATCAGCTTGCATTATTGAGCGCTCACTGTCCGCCTCTCTCCAAAGTTTCCCTCAACATATTGAGGTTCCACCAAATATTGAGGTTAAAAAGATAGGTTCATACTTTTCTGCTTTTCTCTCCTGTTAATCTAATCCCCTGTTATTAAAGGATGATTTCAATCTTCTGCTTTTCCCAGGTTGTTGGCAAGCCACTTGCATCATACAATCTGTATGATCCTCGTCATCATACGAATGAAGGTCCCTTCTGAGAAGCGCAAGGAGCTATCACAGACGATTGTTTCACTGATCGGCTCCGTAAGGAAGGAGAAAGAAAATGGATAAGGGTGAAACGGAAAGAATGGAAACGTATGGACATGTAACCAAGAAAGGGGGAGATGATATGCATTTCATAAAAATCTTCATATTGATCGTTTTGAGTCTGACCATTGGACTTATTGGTTGTACTAAGGAGCAGAAGGTCGAAGCTCCTAAACAAGAACAAGTCACTAAAAATTTGGTTCCACCAAAGGCTGAGGTTAAGAGCCAGAATTTTCTTGTGGAGATTAGCGACCTTCAAGTCCTCATGGATGTGGATGTAGCTTCTAAAGAGATCATCGAGACGCCAAGCCTCAAGGGGCATATCAAAATAACCAATAAATCACCAGATATCCTGGATATTCAGGCGGTCACCCTCGAATACTCGGATGAAACTGGGAAACCAATCCCTTTTAAATCTGGAGAGAAAATAGCGACAGCTTCTCTGTTTTTAAAGGCGATTCGGCCTGGCGAAATTACCGAAGGGTCTTTGGATGTTACAATTCCAAGGATGGCTGTCAAGGAAAAGGCCCTGGGAAGGATAGAAATCAACCTGGTCTACGTGCCATCTCCTCTTAGACGAGAGACTCTGACTTTGTCTGAAAAGGTTGAATAGCCCGTTAGATCGATAAAACACAGGGGAAAACATCATGGGCAAGGTACTTGCGCTACTACTCATCATTCTATTGGCTATTACGTCTTTGGCCGGTTATCTGTTTCTAACCGGGAAGATTACTGCCGGGGAAAGGCAAATAGCCGATGGCCAAAGAGAACTTGAAAAAGGAGAGCATGCGCTCGAGGAGGGCAAAGCGAAGTTGGAGAGTGGCAAGCGAGAGTTGTCAGAAGGTAAGAAGGAGTATGAGCAAGCTAAAGACAACCTGTTCTTGGTGTTGGCGGATAAGCTACTGAAAGGCGGAAAGGGTTTCGAGGAAGGTAGAAAGCAGATTGCCGAAGGTGATAGGCAGGTTGCCAAAGGAGAGGACATGGTTACCGAAGGGGAAAGGCGACTTGAGGCAGGCACGATTGACCTGCGCCGAGGGAGGGAACAGTTAAGGCTGGCCAAGGGTGCACGCATTGCCTGTGCTCTCGGGGCGGCTTTTTTTGCCTCTCTATCTATTGTGCTCGGGTTCTGTTGGAGACGATCACTAGTCCGAATCTTTATGCATAGGGATACCTAACCAGCACATTCACTGGGCGGCTTTTATGAGGATGTTGGTTGGGTGGATGTGACCGGAATAGCTTTATAAGAGATTGGTACAGGTTGTTGAGCCCAAGGAAAGTGGTAGGTTTGAGCTTGACAGGGATTAAATGATTCTGTTTGCTCCCTTCAGAAAAGGTCCATCTCATTAGCGAAAGCCAAGAGATGCTGAAATGATGTCGCCTCTCTGGTGTAGCCTTATTTTTTAGAATTGCGTCTGTATCACCTTCAAGCCTGATGGGAATGAAAAAAGCGCTCAAATCTATCGAAGAAACCGAGGAAGCGATTAAGATTATCCAGGACAATGGACTAATGAAGAAATTTAGAAACTAAAGGAGGGGCAATGATGTTAGTGACTAAGGATGAAGCGAGTAAAAAATATTGTCCATTTAAATTTTCAAAAGCCAAAAATAAAGAAGTCAAAGGAATCAACACGGAATGTATATGCGAAGGTTTAAATTGCATGATGTGGCGAAGAAAGGCTGCGCCTCCCGGGAGAGAATATGGTTATTGTGGATTAGGAGGAATGCCATCCGTGGAAAGGATGTAAAACAATTGGCTCTCAATGCCCTCACCGGGTTTAAATTCGTTCATTCAGGGTTACATAGCGGCCAACTGAAATATCATGTTAGGCAACAAGGAGTTTCAAATGACGGCTGAGATTCTCTATCAGCAATCGGAAGTATTCATTGCCATAGCGCTGCTCGGATGTATGGTACTTGTGGGTGAATTGGGGTACAGGCTTGGACGCAGGAAACGTCAAATGCACAACGAACTGACTCGAACTCAGATCATAAGCATTCAAGCAGCTACCCTGGGGTTGCTCTCCCTTCTTCTCGGGTTCACCTTTGCCATGGCCCTCTCTCGATTCGAATATCGGAAGCAGATGGTCGTTCAAGAATCCAACGCAATCGGCACCGCAAGTCTCCGCGCCCAGTTCCTGCCGAAATCTCACGATGCCGAGGTTGGCAAGCTATTTCGGCGTTATGTTGAGATTCGATTGCATTCTGTTTTTCAAACGGCCCAAATGTCTTCAGCCCGAGATCAACTGGACGCCGAAACCAGGCAGCTCCAGCATCGGCTAT
>CAZWAU010000020.1:0-8480 GCA_964631995.1 uncultured Nitrososphaerota archaeon | reverse complement strand
CAGGAACCATTCCCGCTCTAGTACAGACATTCATAATAGTATTTTTTGTTATGCTCATAGGAGCGGTGTTGGCAGATGCATTAATGAAATGGTTTAGGATAAGAAAGCAATCGATTGAGGAGATGGCGCTGCCAAAGGCCTGAATTAAAGAATGCGGATAAAGCGAATTTCCAAGTAACATGCATATAAGCAAATGCTACTTTCTCAAATTTTCAACTTTTCGCTGTCCATACTTTGCGATCAGTTCCTTGCATGCCTTGTAAATAATCTTCGCGCTCTCTAGGGCATCATTGGCATCATCGCTAGTGTATATTTCTTCAGGTGGTAATCCTGTCTCTTCGTCACCATACATGCTCGGCTCCCTTTCACGCCTGAGCCTTCTGGAAATCGATGCGTATCTCGATATTCCTTGTCTGAACAGGTCCGACATCGTGCCATTTCGGTGGCTCAATTCCGACCAGACGCAAGGCAGCTTTGAGTGAGAGCTCCACTACTTCTTGGGATTGGCGAATTACGTATGGGTAGCTATTTCTCTGGAGAGCCTCACTGGCATGATGTAGCCTTTCCTTAGCCTGTTTTATGTATGACTCGGCCATTGCGACATTATTCAATCGAGATGACCTCTCCTGCCTCATATTGATCCTTAAGGATCCAGTACCACTTATTTCCCATTCTGAGCCTCTTAGCGCCGAGCTGTTTTAACCTATCCCTTAGCCTTGCCAGTACATTTTCGAAGAACTTGTTCTCATCGTAAAGGATAATTGCATCCTCTACCATGTCAAGATAAAGTGGAGATAGCTTGGCAGCTTCATCGGGTGTCTTGAGAATTGGAGAGAAATCGACATTATAGCCCCGAGCCCACAACCTTTTGATTGACTCTGAGATATCGTCCTCGACTTCTTCGAAAAGGAGGTTTCTCTGCATCCTTCCCTTCGGTAGGCCTTTTACCACTATGAGCATGTCTATGTCGCTATCTCTTCTGGCATCCCCCCTTGCTACAGAGCCGTAGACGACAAGTGAAACTAGCTTATCACCAAATCTTTTCTTAAATGCCTGGAGAAGGTCTGAGAGCACACCTCTATACGGCTCGGCTATGTTCATGGCAGGAGAGCATGGTTGAGGTACCTTTAACTCTGTCGGCGGAAGTCAAGACTCTTCAAAAAGCAGGTGCGAAAGAAAAGATGTAGCATATTCTCCCTTACCGAGGGTGAAGCGGATTCTTGCGAATCCTTCACCGACATCTATGACGGTAAAGTCCTTAACGTTGAGATAGCTTGACCTTCGCAGGCTCTTGGTGCTGAGTTCGGGCATTTTTTTGACCTCGAAACCTTCAACCTCTATGAATTCTGGAACGTTTTTTTCCTCGATCGTCCTCATCAGCCTTTCGTTGAATATGCTGGCCTGATGCGCCGCTGGAAAGATCCTCAGGAGCTTCTTCGGTATAGTTCTAAGAGCCCCTGCGAAGTCGTTCGGCTTGCCCCTCAAGTGGTTCAGCACTCTTTTCTCTATCCAAAATATATCTGGTAT
The DNA here is from genome assembly GCA_964631995.1 of uncultured Nitrososphaerota archaeon. Lineage (GTDB taxonomy): Archaea > Thermoproteota > EX4484-205 > EX4484-205 > DTQO01 > DTQO01. Next base: position 6,953 of record CAZWAU010000020.1, on the reverse strand, counting down.
ATCGTCGATCTTTCCTTGCTCGACGTATGATTTCACTTTCTCAGTCAGAATTCCCACCGCCTCTTCAAGATTTCCTTCCTTGATCGCATATCCCACTCTTGCATTGTCATGGCCTCTGCCAACCCTCTGGGAACCGAAGAAGTTCGGGATCTTTGCTACCTTGATGTATGAACTGAAAGCATTAAGATTAGCTTCAATCTCACCTTTGGAAAGTGGGATTCCCCTTATAGTGACTGTGAACCTATTTCCAATCGCATCTCCTAGATTTATCCTGTCATCTGAATACTCGAAATCCTTGAGGCAGATGCATGGTAAACTGAGGTTTGCCAAATCCTCGGCTTTTATCCGCCAAACTGAGATGCGCTGAGATGTTATTGCGCGCTTGTCCTTCAGACCAGCTATCCCAAACCTCTTCATGGATACACGGAGCTTTCGGCCTATTTGCTTTAGTGCCTTAATCGTGTCCCAATCGCGCTTTACCAGTGTGAAGTGCAAATAATCCTTGAATTCGCCACATTCTATCTTGGGTTTTTCAAAACAATCGACGGTGCAAACTCGGTCCTTCCAGATCTCCTCAACGACGAAATCCTCAGGTAGCTCCTTTATCTTGCCAACGAACTTGAAGCCAGCTGTTTCTGCCATGAGACTAACCTTTGAGATATTGCTCGATTATTTTTCCTATCTTTAAATGAACCTTCATGCATAAAACCTGTATTTCCCGTACTTTTCAGCTGTTCGATACATGGTCAACGCATTAATGGCGGGTGTCTCCCTTGTGAGCACGTTTGTGCTACTCAGTATGTACCCTCCACCCGGTGCTGCTTCCCTTATCGCCTGCTTCACAGCCTCGGCAACCTCATCCTGAGTACCGAGCGGAAGGACATGGTCAAGGTCTATGTTACCCATCAAACATAACTTTTCGCCATATTTTTGCTTAACCTGCCCTATAACCATCCCTGATGATGGTTGGATCGAATGGATGCCATCGAAATCCATCGCGACCACGTCGTCCAATATCGCAGATATGTTTCCGTCAGAATGGAGAATGACAGGTACCCCCAACCTCCTGATAGTTCTAACCTCTTCCGATAGGAATGGGAATATCAGTTTACGCAGCTGCTCGGGCGGAAGAAAGGTTCCCTTGTTGTAGGCGAGGTCATCACCCAGCAAGATGACATGCGCGCCAGCCTCAATGCAGAGCTTTGCCAACTCTGTATGAAACCTCGATACTTTCTGGGCCAGATTCGCTATCTCTTGCGGGTTCGTCCTGCACCAGATTATGAACTTCTCAAGTCCCATGAGGGGATAAATTGAGTCGAAGCCTCCCCCGACCTGTGCAAACACAGCGAAATTCGAGTTCCTGACCCAATGCTCGACGTTTCGCGCATTAAATTTCTCTATTAATAGAGGTGAGAAAGATTTTGCTTCTTCGATTGAGTTGATAGCATGCTTCAAAATCCTGGTAGACCTGCTGATTGTGGGATACTTTGAACCCGGAAGTTTCATCCGCGTTAAGGCGACCACATACTCCTCTCCGGTTGGGCTTTTGTAAACTGGGTGGCCCTGGAATTTCTTGAGCGTCCTTCTGCTCCTAGGTCCGGAAGGCCCCGTATTCACTATGTCGATGTTCAGCTTGCGCCTCACCTTCACCTGGTCCTCGAACGAGACATGGCGTATTGCTCTACCGAGTATCCCTTCAATGACCTCGCGGTGGATGTCCAGTTCTCCTTTTGGGACCTTGTCAGCCTCTTCCAGATTTATCGTGGAGAGGACCCTTTCAACCGAGTCCATGTCACCAAGATCGAGGAGACGAAGAATAAGAGTTTCGTCATCGCGTGTCAAGAAATATATGGCTACCCACAACCTTTTGACACATGGATTTCTTCGATTGTAATGCGTGCTTCGGCATTTCGCAGGTGCCCCTTTCGCTCAGGCAAGCGACTACAGCTGAAGAGTTGCTCCAAGAGATGGAATTCTGCGGGATAGGAGAGGCTTTGGTGTATCACATTGCGATGCGCGACGACTCGCCCTTAGTTGGCAACGAGCTGTTGTCCAAATCGATCCAAGGATCTGAAAATCTGCACGGCAGCTGGGCCATAGTTCCATGCCAGACAGGAGAACAGGAACCTGCGTATGCTTTCTTGAGAAAGATGCGTCAGCACGGAATTCGTGCCCTAAGGACTTTTCCTTCAAAGCACCGCTATCTGTTGGACGGCATCACTTTTGGGCAGTTGTTCAGGGCGTTGGAAAAGCGCAAGATTCCTCTGTTTCTTTCGATAGCGGAGTCTTCAGGCGGTAGGGCAGGTTGGGCTTTGGTTGAACAACTTTTGCTCGAGTTCCCGCGCTTGGTCCTTGTAGCTACAGACCATGGCCCCTGGGGGGATGACAGATTCTTCAGGCCGCTGCTGGATCGGTTCAAGGGATTACACATTGACACTTCGAGGTATGAGCTTGATGGTGGCATTGCGGACTTCTGCGACAGATATGGTGCCAAGCGCATCCTCTTTGGCACTGGCTTCCCTGCAGCTAATATGGGTGGCGCTCTTCTCACTCTATCTTCTGCAGAGATTAGCAAGAAGGAGAAGGAGCTGATAGCCTCGCGCAACCTTCGTAGATTACTGGAGGCCTCTTCACCATGAAGAACGATTCGCAGCTCGCGCGCGATTTCCTCGCGAATGGTAAGTCGAGCTCATGCCCAGTCATAGACATGCATGGCCACTATGGCCCTTTTCAGGGCATCTATTTTCCTTCCTCGACAGCGGAGGCGATGGTTAGGACAATGGATCGCGCAGGGGTACGTATGATCGTTTGCAGCTCCCATGCTTCCCTGGTCGATCCGGCAAGGGGGAATCCTTTGATGGCAGAGGTTGTGAGAAGGTATCCGGAGCGATTCAGGGCGTACTGGGCGGTAAACCCAAACTACCCCGAGCAAATAAAGCATGACCTTTCGGATTATGAGAACTTCAAAGAGTTCGTAGGGTTCAAGTTCTTGGCGGACTATCACAGGTATCCGATAACAGGACCCAACTACCAACCTGTTTTGGAATATGCAAATGAGCGAGGGCTTATCATTCTTGTCCACACGTGGGGGCGAAGTGAATTTGACTCTCCATCTCATCTTGAAAAAATTGCCGAACGTTATTCCAATGTCAAGTTCCTGATGGGTCACTCGGGATATGGTGAGTGGGACAGAGCTGTTTCAGTTGCAGCTGAGCACGATAATATCTACCTAGAGCTAACGGCAGCATATGCTGTAAATGGATACATTGAGAAGATGGTGAGCGAGGCTGGATCCGAGAAGGTGCTTTTCGGTACAGATCTTCCTTGGTTCGATCCACATTATGGGATTGGGTGTGTTCTTTTTTCGAAGATAACCGACTTAGACTGTCACAACATACTACACCGAAATGCCGAGAAGCTTTTGGGGCTCTGATAAAGCGCCAAATCTTGTCTCGATATGCTGGCTGCATAGTGGGCGAACCTATCAGGCCTTTTAGTTTCATGGCTAGTTAATTCCTTTCGACCGGACAGCTAAGGGCACCATTCATAATCCTTACAGCAAAGTTCGACCACTTTGTCGATCAAGAAAATATAATGGCCAATTGGCGAGTCACCTAAATTTATTTGGCGCACTGAGGCATTGGCAAAACCGCCAAACCTTAAGAAGGAAAGTACCAATTTCACATAATTCTACAGGTTTCTAATGCATAAAATAGGTAAAGCCAAATGATATATCTTAGTTGCTTTCTGGGCTAGTTTGCATGAACAGCCGCGAAAGGGTGCTTGCAGCTATCCACATCGAGGAACCTGATAGAGTTCCATTCTCAGTTGGTTTGCACCCAGATTTGGCAAAGGAGATCACTGGAGGAGATGATAAGCTCTTGGCGCAGAAGATAGGTGGCGACATCTTGACGGTTGGTGAGACGGAGCCGGCCGGATGGAAACCGAAGAGGTTCAAAGACGGTACCTGGGTTGATGAGTGGGGCATATTGCGAAATCCCAGAGTCCCTGGTACGATCGACTGGTTTGAGTCGCACCCGATATTGAAACCTGAGGATCTTGAATCGTATGAATTTCCAGATCCATATGCGCCCGGAAGGTTTGATGCTTTAGATAGGGCTGTTAAGGAAAATAGGGGGAGACTTTGCCTCTTCTTCGGTTTGGGTTGGACACTTTTCGAAAGGTCCTGGCTTCTCTATGGCTTTGAGAACCTTCTCAGAGATATGCACTCGAATCCGAGGTTTGTGGAGCGATTGATGGACAGGATAGTTGAATATGACCTGGAGATACTGAAGCAGGGTTTGGAGAGGGACGTGGACGTATGTCACTTCGGAGATGATTTCGGTTCGAGGAAAGGACCGCTGATGTCCCCACTCCTTTGGAGGAGGTACATAAAACCAAGACTTGAAAAGTTATTCGAAATACCGAAGAGAAAAGGCTTACCCATAGGGATCCACAGCGATGGAAACATAACTGCGTTAATACCAGACCTCGTGGAGATCGGAGTCAGAATCATAAATCCTGTCTCCCCTATCGAGGTGGATCCTGTTTGGCTTAAGGACATGTTCGGAGACAGAGTCTGCATGTATGGAACGATGGACATACATAGGACGATGCCGTTTGGGACCCCTTCCGATGTTGAAAGAGAGGTTTTAGAGAGGATGCGTACCGTGGGATGTGGTGGCGGACTAATAATATATTCTAGGAGCGAGTTGGCTGACACACCTGCTGAAAACATCCTGGCATTGGTTGAGGCTGTCAAGCGGCATGGTAAATATGCATGCAGGGCGCTTTAGCTTGTGCACCTTTATGTTTATATTTGAGGAGGCCATAACTCAGCTGCCATGGATACCCTTACAGAGGCTGCCATAATCCTGGCGGTCGTACTTTTTCTAGTCTTGGCGTTAATCTTCATTGCAAGGCGTCGCGAGGCAGATCCATGGGGAAAGTTCCGCAAGAGATAGCTTAAGGCAGGGCACTATACCAATCTTACTTTTTCTGGTTTCCTGCCCCTGAATACAAGATATTCATCGTAACCAGCTTCTAGAAGTGCCTTCTCCGCCATGTAAAGGTCTGAGCCCACCTTCTCGTCCTTCTTGTGAACATCGGTACCTATAGTTACCTGTATTCCAAGTTCCTTCGCCTTTTTAAGTATCCAGCCGCTCGGATATAATGACCCGACAGGCTTCCTGAGCCCGGCGGTGCTCACCTCTATCGCTACTTGTGCATTTGCAACCCTCTGCAAGCACCGTTCGACGAGTATACGGTACCACCCTGATCTCTCATCAAAGTAGCGTTCGGCAGAATTGAACTTCTTGACCAGATCGATGTGCGCTATACTATCAACGATTCCACTTTCGGCAAACTCTGCAACTGCATTGAAGTACCTCTCGAAGGCCGATTCAAAGCTCCCGAAATAATTTGTTCCCTTCAAAAATTCCTTCTCGGACCAATCGATGGCCCATCTGTCAAGCAGGTGCACACCTCCTAGAACAAAATCTAGGTCGAGGTCCTGCAACCAATGTTCAAGCATATCCAATCCTTCGATATACTCGACCTCTGCTCCTGCTAGAATCGTTGGATAGGAGTAGCGACTGCGCAGATGCTCGATGATCTTCAACTGGAGAGAAATGGCTCTATGGCTTGTTGCCCAATCTATTCCTGCTGAAGTTAATGGGAATATGGGATATGGAAAATGGTCCGTTATGGCGAAACCATCAAGCCCCTCTTCGGAAGCATGACGAAATAACTCCTCCTCTGTCAACTCCCCATCTGAAACGACCGAATGGGTATGCAAGGACCACCTGATCGAGCTCATCGCATGTTCAAGCTGGGACACATATAGACTAGCAGCTACTTATCTTTGTCCCATACCTTTGTGCTAACTACCATGACAAACAAAGGTAAAACACTTAAGGTGGGATTATTTCGAAAACTAGGAGGGCCCGTGGCCTAGATCACGAATTCGGGCAACCGATCTTAAGGCATTTAGGAAAGGGCGTCGACACTGTGGCGCAAGCCTTCGGAGCCGAACAGCGAGGGTTCGAATCCCTTCGGGCCCGCTAACCTTTTCAGAATTTGGAAGTACTATCCAAGCCATATGTGAATACTGAGTTCTTGGTTTTTATAAAGCGATAATCCCATGTATACCATTTAATAGGATTTTTTATTTTGAATATCTTTAAGTTTTTGGCGGAGTAATACTAATGATTCTTTCAATTGATAAAATTCTTGAAAACCTGTTTTTTCGACAGCCTTACTTTTGATATTGACTTCGGCTATATTTGAACTATATTGCGATTGATTTGGTTCATTTATCTCCTTTTTAAGAATAGTTTTTATTTCTTCAAGATTTGAATATTTTTTCACATTCAAGCCTGTATTAGAAAGTTCTGTATTTATTAAATTATCCTTTGTTTGAGAGTCTGATTGCAATTCTGCTGCCACTGTGGTTGGTCTTGTTGATGCTGCTGCCACTGTGGTTGGTCTTGTTGATGCTGCTGCCACTGTGGTTGGTCTTGTTGATGCTGCTGCATCTTCTATTTTGCCTTTTTCATAAGTATCTTCATTTTCAAATATGCTCTTAGATCCTCTGATCATATTTATTATTACAAATGAAGTTAATACTCCTATTATACAGCCACATATTCCTAGGATTAATACATATGATTTGGACAATATTATAGCCAAGATCGATCCTATTTCATATAAATCCATCATTATCAACCTCCTGTTGGGTTAATTATCTTCGATATACCTATCCCTTGCAAATAGGAAGATAGAAATGTCAAACTAGTAAAATACGCAAGCCACCCTGAAAGTGTGAATAGCCCGATGTTAAACAATAATGCAAATTCAGTTTGTCCTTCCACTTGATATATTATAAACGCATTAACAATGGTCATTATAACAATATAGATATAGAAATATGATTCTATCAAAGATAATGAAGG
>CAZWAU010000019.1:0-7636 GCA_964631995.1 uncultured Nitrososphaerota archaeon | reverse complement strand
GTATAGGACCGATTGGGTTTACGATGTAACCGTGGAGCCAACTCACAACTTCATAAGTCAAGGGGTTCTGTTGCACAACACCTGCAGTGTTGCAAAGGGGGGCATAGTTGCAACGCTGAACGCGAGAACTGCAATACTTGCTGCTGCAAATCCTTCGCTAGGCAGGTACGACCCAAACAAGCTCTTCGTTGAGAATGTGAACCTTCCACCAACGATACTCTCAAGGTTCGACCTGATCTTCGTGCTCAAGGATGTTCCTGATGAGGACACAGACAGGAGGTTGGCCAACCACATACTTGGTTACCACAGAATTGGACTGAGCACAAGTCCAGACATAATCGACCAGACGAAGCTGAGGAAGTACCTAAGTTACTGCAAGAAGATGAGGCCGAAGCTTACGCAAGAGGCTGCTGACAGGTTGAACGACTTCTTCCTCGAGATGCGCAGGCTCAGCTCCGGAGGCCAGGCACCGATCGCCATAACACCCAGGCAGCTCGAATCCCTAGTCAGGTTGTCCGAGGCCAGAGCAAAGAGCTTTCTGAGGAACGAGGTTCTGGTCGAGGATGCTGAGGCCGCCATAGCCCTCATGAAGAAATCGCTCATCCAAGCAGGAATGGATGTTGAAACTGGCCAGATCGATGTCGATACATTGATGACGGGCAAGTCGAAGTCAACGAGGGACAAGATGGGCAAGTTGCTCGACCTTGTGGCCAAGCTGGAATCAAGTTATGGCTCAGCAAACCTAGATGAACTTGAAAACTTGGCGGAGAAGGAAGGAATCGACAAGCACGATTTTGGCAGGTTGATATCTGCCATGCTGCGCGAGGGCCTCCTCTACTCGCCTGATGAGCAGTCAGTGAAGAGGGCAAGGAGGTAGGTGCTGACGGAGATAAGGGAACTTCCAATCTTGGAGCGCACGAAGGAGCTCATTACTAAATGTGGCTACACATCCCTCTACCCAACCCAGGAACTTGCCTTCAAGGCCGGATCTTTGGAGGGAGAGAACCTCGTCCTAGCCTGCCCGACCGCTTCTGGCAAAACACTTGTTGCGATGGTAGTGATGCTTGAGAGCATCTTCAGGGATGGCGGCAAGTGCCTGTACTTGGTTCCGCTCAGGGCACTTGCAACTGAGAAGTACTCTGAGTTCAAGCTTTTCCATGGATCGAAGAAGCCGAATGGTGGGTCTTTGAGGGTTGCGATAAGCACTGGAGACTATGACTCGCCAGCAAGCCACCTGGCTAACAAGGACATAATCGTGGCAACTTACGAGAAGTGCGACTCCATAATAAGGCACAGGCCTCCGTGGCTCGCATCCGTATCTTTGGTCGTCCTTGACGAGATTCACCTCATAGATTCTGTAGATAGGGGCCCAACACTCGAGATGCTGGCAACATGGCTCAAGAGCGTTGCAAGCAAAGCGCAGGTCCTTGCCCTAAGTGCCACCATCGAGAACAGCGGGGAGATAGCGGAGTGGCTCGACGCTAAGGTTGTTGTTTCCGAGTGGAGGCCTGTTCCGCTGAGGGAGGGAGTTTTCCTAGACTATGAAGTAATATACGCAAATGGCGAAAAGGTTTCTGTTCAGAGGGAATTTGGAGACCCCCACCTCGACCTTGCATCTCATGTGATAAGAGATGGCGGGCAGATCCTGTTCTTTACCGAAACAAGAAGATCTGCCGTTGCGATGTCTAGGAAGCTTACGCCTGTCACCTGGTTGAACCTGAGCAGCGCCGAGAAGAGGAAGCTCGCAGAGCTCTCTTCATCTATTCACCAATCGGTAGAGAGGACGAAGCTTTCCGAAGCCCTTTCATCTGTCCTAGCGAGAGGTGCAGCTTTCCACCATGCTGGACTTCACAACCAGCACAGGGAGATTGTCGAGACCTACTTCAAGAAAGGCCTCATAAAGGCGCTTGCAGCAACTCCTACATTGGCAGCAGGCGTAAACTTGCCAGCAAGGACGGTTGCAATCACATCACTCCGCAGGTACGACCATGTTTTGGGAAGCAAGGAGATCTCAACCATGGAGTACAAGCAGATGGCTGGAAGGGCTGGCAGACCTAGGTATGACAAGGTTGGAGATGCCATAATCTTCGCATCTAATAAAAACGATGCAGAATACCTAATGGAAACATACATTGGATCATCTCCAGAGCCAGTCGTTTCGAAATTGGGCGCTGCCCAATCAATAGCATCGCATGTCCTCGCAACGATCGCTGCTGGCCTTGCCCACAACACCGAAGAGCTTCACCAAGTTTTCTCCTCAACATTCCTTGCAAAGCAGCGCGGATACCGAAACCTGAAACCGAAGGTTGAGAGTTCATTGGCATACCTGATAAAGGAAGGTGCTGCAATGTGGAAGAATGGGGGGTTCGTCGAGACGGGCTTGGGTAGGAGGATAGCGGAGCTCTACGTAGATCCTTCGACAGCTTTCCACTTCAGGGATTGCATGAACTTCAAACCAAAACAATTCAGCGTGATCTCGATGCTTCACATGATCACTTCCTCGATCGATATCCAGCCGGTACTATACACAAGGTCAAGCGACATGCCATTGGTCGAGGATTTCATATTTGAACACAAGCAAGAGCTCTACCTGATAACAAAGGATGAGAAAAGGCTCATACAGGACGAGGTCAAGACGCTCATGACCCTTTGGTTCTGGATAGAGGAGAGGGGTGAGGATGAGATAGCTGACATGATGGGTGCTCAGCAGGGCGACCTGTACAGGCTTGTAGAATCGGCGGTATGGCTCTTATATTCAGCACGCGAACTGGCTCCATTTTTCGGACACAAGGAGATTGTGCCAAAGCTCGGGCAGCTCGAGGTTAGGGTCAGACATGGAGTTAAGCCAGAGCTTCTCGAATTGGTAAGCTTGCGGGGTATAGGGCGTGTTAGGGCCAGGAACCTGTACAACAATGGTTTCAGGACCATCCAGACATTGAGGAGGAGCAGCGTCTCCGATCTCACCAGAGTGCCAGGAGTTGGAAGCAAGCTTGCTACGAAGATAAAGGCAGCTGTGGGAGGAAAGTTGAAAAGCCAAGCCCTTAAGTCAAGAAGGGACGAAATCCAAACTACGTTGGAGGACTTCGATGAGGGAATTTCAAGGAGCTGATGAACTAATTTGAGCATGATCCATCCGATAGAGTATAGATATGGAACAGATGCTATGAGGAACATCTTCAGGCAGGAGAGGAGGCTCATCCAGCTTCTAAGGGTTGAAGCTGCACTTGCCGAGGCAGAGGCTGAACTTGGCATGATACCCGCTGAAGCTGCAAAGGTGATCTCTTCGAAGGCTTTGTCGGGCGAAGTGAAATTCGAAAGGGTGAAGCAGATAGAGAGGGACGTGAAGCACGATCTTGCTTCGGTTGTCTATGCACTTGCGGAGCAGTGTGGCGATCATGGCAAGTATGTCCACTTCGCCGCAACATCGAGCGACATACTGGATACCGCTACAGCTCTACAGATGAAAGAAGGGCTTGACGAGGTCGAACGCCTAGCATTGGACCTTGTCGAGATCCTGATCGAGAAAGCGATGAGGTACAGATCGACCCCATGCGTATCAAGGACGCACGGGATGCATGCTTTGCCCTACATATTTGGCCTGAAGTTCGCTGTCTGGCTCGATGAGTTGGTCCGCCATGTCGAAAGGATAGGAGAGGCAAGGAAGAGGGCTCTGGTTGGCAAGATGAGTGGAGCGGTCGGAACATTTGCTGGGATGGGAAGGAATGGAATGAATCTCCAGGAGATCGTGATGAAGAAGCTTGGCCTTGGAAATCCAATAATAACGACACAAGTTGTAAGTAGGGACCTGCATGCCGAAATAATATTCATACTTTCCCTAATCTCGTGCACCCTTGACAAGATTGCCACAGAGATAAGGAATCTCCAAAGGACGGAGATAGGAGAGGTCCAGGAACCTTTTTCGGAGGGTCAAGTTGGCTCTTCGACGATGCCGCACAAAAGGAATCCGGAAACTTGCGAGAAGATATGCGGCCTTGCAAGGGTTATGAGGGGGCTGATTGTGCCTGCCATGGAGAACGTGACCCTTTGGCACGAGAGGGACCTCACGAACAGTTCGAGCGAGAGGAACATCTTGCCCGAGGCCTTCATCCTTCTGAGCGAGCAGCTCCAATCGATGTCAAGGGTTCTCAAGGAACTGGTAGTGGACGAGGAGAGGATGCTTAGAAATTTGAACATTGGAGGAGGGATCGTAGTTTCGGAGGCGGTTTTTCTATCATTGGTACAGAAGGGGATGGCACGGAGGGAGGCACACGAACTGGTTAGCCGTGTGGCGGGAGAATCATTCAGGAGCAAAAAGCCCTTCTCCGAAATCATTAGGTCTACTCCAGAGGTAACGAAGCTTCTATCAGAATCTGAAATCGATTATTGCCTCGACCCTAGGAACTATGTAGGGCTTTCTGAGGAGTTGGTAGAAAAAGTAGTAGCTTCAGCTAAGTCTAGGGTCGAGAGGGCGAGAGGCTCATAGTACCTCTCCCGACTACCTAGCAATGAAAGGTAAGTTTGGCCAATTCCAGATAAGTTTTCTCTTGAGCCCATGCGTTGAGCCTTCGCAGATATATAAGCAAGAATCTGAATTTGTAATACCGAAAGCTTTCACGGGAATACGATCTCTGCATAAAATAGATTGTGCATTGAAAAGTCAGCATAAAAAGATCTCGTTTTACACAACATCTTTTGCTCGAATCTTATATCTTCGTTGCACCCAGCAAAAAAGGTGCTGACTGCAATACTATGCACGAAGAAGGTAAAGAGAAGGTGCCGAAGGGTTTGTATAAGAAATGCGAAAAGTTGATTGGTGAAACCCTTAGGGATCCGTATGGGCGATGCCTTGGGACCGTAGTGGGCTTCGCGACTGATACCAAGAACCAGATCAGCAAGATATCTGTTGAGTATGGATCGGGAGAATTCATAGAACATAGCACCGAACAGCTGATAATTGAAGATGGGATTCTCATCCTTAGACCAGATTGGAAGGTCAATGCTGAGGAGTTGAGGCGCGACATGGAAATATCGAAACGAAGGATGTCGGCATTGGAGAACCTGTATGCAGCGAACAAGATTTCGGCAAGAACTTACCAAGAGCTGAGCGAAGAGTACGGGAAGGTCCTGAAGTGCCAGGAGGAAGAGAGAACACGCCTTATGAGCATGCTTGAAAGCAGGAACGGGGAGCTTTCGAGACAGATCGCCCTCCTTGAACGGTTGCTTGCGGACACAGAGGTGCAGCACATTACAGGCGAGATCTCCGATGGTGAGTTCAAGATAGCGGCATCAAGTTTGAAGTCCGGGCTCGATCGTGCCCTCCAGGAGAAGAGGGATGTCGAGATGGATCTTGAATCGCTCCAGCTACTTGACATGATGGTGGAGCCTGAGAAGCCCCCATCCCTATCCCCATCCTCAGCGCCAGCTCCAGCAATCCAGCAGCAGCCTGTAACAGACCAACCATCCAAAATATTCGTTCAACAGTCCCCATTGGTCCAGACAAGAGCAGAAGCAAAACAAACACCCTCAAAACTGGATCAGTTTATCACTACCTGGAAACCACAGCCACAACAACCTACGGAAAAAGAGAAGCAGAAAGAAAACAAACCAGAAAGCCCGCTCGTACTGAGGTTATAGAGCTCCGAGACAATCCTCCTAACTAGGGGGCTGTCCGATCGAACTCAAAATCCGCCTTCGAGAGCAGCGGTCGAACTCCTTTAAGCAAGTTTCTTAAAGAATCGAGTTTATTTTAGGCATTGGGGAGATCACCTCCAGTTACAAGGGTGCTTAAGAAATCAAAGCTAGGTTTCCATTTCCGATTTGGCTTTGCAATAAGCGCATTTAATAACCTCAGTTTTACCCATACACATAGATGAACGGGAGGATACTCATAACAGGCGGGGCAGGCTTCATAGGTAGCTATCTTGCCGAGGAGCTTGCTAAGAAAAGGTTCGATGTTTTGGTCTTTGACAACTTTTCCAATGGCTCCAGGGAGAATCTTTCCAGAGCTAAAAACCTGGTCAAGATAGTTGAAGGTGACATCCTTGACTATGCCCTTCTTCAATCGGTCATTCAGGACGTTTCCACAATATACCACCTGGCAGCTCTGCCAGAAGTCAGGGTTGGACAGGAGAATCCAGGCGAGACTTGGAAGGTGAACGTAGAAGGCACGAAAAACCTTCTCGATGCCATGAGGTCGGCATCCAAAGCTTATAACCTGATCTTTACATCAACGTCAACAGTTTATGGTGATTCGCACATTCTGCCGACGCCCGAAGATTACGGCCCTCTAAGGCCCATCTCTTTCTACGGCGCAAGCAAGCTTGCCGCCGAGGCGATCATTTCAGCATACTCCTTCTCTTGTGGCTTCAGGTCTGCAGCAATGAGGCTTGCCAATGTGGTTGGAGCGAGGAGCGGGCATGGCGTCATACCCGACTTTGTTCGAAAACTCAGAACAAATCCGAATGAACTTGAGGTTCTGGGAGATGGAAAGCAAAGGAAGTCCTACATTCACGTGTCGGATTGCGTGTCCGCGCTTATCGAAGTTGCCAACCACCTCAAGTCCCCATTTGAGACATACAATGTGGGTTCGGACGATTCGATAGAGGTGGCCGAAATTGTAAGGATCGTGATAGAGGAGATGAAGCTGAGCAGCAGGATTATTTTCACCGGTGGAGTCGACGGTGGAAGAGGGTGGCTTGGCGACGTCAAGTTTATGCAGCTGTCGAACCAAAAGCTGAAGAGCCTTGGATGGTCTCCGAAGTACGGAAGCGAAGCTTCAATTAGGTTAACCGTAAGGGAGCTCATTCAGTAGGACCGATGACCAAGAAGACCTAGATAAGGTTCGTCGGTCGTGCAGGAACGCTGATACTAAAACATTCCCACCTCGCTTCGCCAATCGCTCAGTCGAAATCCATGTCTCCTTCGAAAGAAGCTATTAGGACATCCGAAACTTTCTTCACTTTATCATGGAGAGCCTTGCCGTAAAACATCTTTAACCTTTCCATGACAAGGAACAAAGATTATATTTATAACATGCCGATCATCATGATTTTCTCTGATTCTTGCCTCGTAGTAACCCTTGCAGTATCGTTGCAGTTCCCTGTCGCTTGGCATCGTCCATCAATGCTCCCAGGTTAATCTTTCTTGATACTAGAAGCTATCCCATAAATACTCTCGAGGTCTCTAGAGCTGAGGCATGGACCTAACGGATGAGCAGTGGGAAATTTTGGATCCCCTCATACCAAAGCCACCTCGAAGGGCTGATGGAAGGGGAAGGCCTTGGAGCGATCCAAGGGAGGTGCTGAACGGCATCTTGTGGATACTTCGCACAGGGGCGCCATGGAATGACATGCCCGAAAGATATCCCCCGGACTCGACCTGCCACCGCTGGTTCCAGAACTGGGTCAGGTCGGGCGTAATGGAGCGGATACTCAGAGCCCTGGCTGAGGACCTCCGCGATAGGGGGGATCTGGACCTGACGGAGTGCTTCATCGATGGCACGTTCGTCATAGCGAAAAAAGGGGCATCGGGGTGGGAAAGACCAAGCGGGGCAAAGGTACGAAGATCATGGCAGTGGCAGACGGCGCTAGTCTTCCTCTCTCCGTATGCGCAGCGAGTGCTTCGCCGCATGAGAGCA
>CAZWAU010000018.1:0-5021 GCA_964631995.1 uncultured Nitrososphaerota archaeon | reverse complement strand
TATACAAGCAGCATATGAGGGCGATCCTGCGGCGAAGAGCATCGAGGAGGTTATCCTTAGCTATCCCTCGGTTTTTGCCATAGCAACTCATAGAATCGCCCACCTCTTATATGAGAGAGAGGTCCCACTGATACCGCGGATCATGAGTGAGTATGCGCACAGCGTTACAGGGATCGACATCCACCCTGGAGCAAAGATTGGCAGAGAATTCTTCGTAGATCATGGGACAGGCACGGTGATAGGTGAGACAGCGGTGATCGGAAATAATGTCAAGCTTTATCAGGGAGTGACTCTAGGAGCCCTGAGCTTCCCTAGGGATGAAGGAGGAAAAATCATAAAGGGTGGGAAGAGACATCCAACTATCGAGGATAACGTGGTTATTTATGCTGGTGCAACAATACTGGGAGGCAAGACCGTTATTGGAAAAGGTTCTGTGATAGGTGGAAATGTTTGGATAACCAGTTCCGTTCCACCCAACACAAAGGTAATGCTTGCAGCCCCGGAACAGAACTATATAAAAAAGCGCAGTTAAAAAATTAGTAAAACTTAAACCACTCGATCGCTCTTGCTTCCCAAAAACCGACGATCCTTTACCGTTTTGAATTCGTGCCTAAAATCATTTCAGAAATGCAACGATACAGAACTCCACGCTGCGTCTTATGACCTTGTGAAGAGAAACACCTTCAACAGTGTGATGTCCGATCCAATCAATCTGTCCTTTAGCTTAAGAGCCTTGAAGAACCGCACCCTTTATCTGAAGATAGATTGATCTTCCAAATAATTCATTTAGGCCAATAATTAAATCAATATAATGAGCATAGAAAAATTTGAAAATTATACGCTTAATTGATATGTAAGCTTATCCACCACTAACTGATGGCAATATTGTGATTTCATCTCCATCCTTCAATGGAGTATCAAGTAGCTCTAGAAAAAGAATGTTCTTACCATTAACATAAACATTCAGAAGGCGCTTTGGTTTTCCAGTCGGATCCAGCATCCTTTCCTTGAACTTGCGCCCGTACCGCTGAGTAAGTTTTTCGAGGACTTCGCCCAATGTTGACGCAAACACCTCAACCTGCCTTTCTCCATTCGTTACCCCTGCTAGAGTCGATGAAAATACTACCTTGACCCTATTCAACTTCCTCACCTCCTAGATTGCTAAAGTCTTGAGTGAATCTAGCCTCGCTTCGACCTCTACAGGTCTTGGGGTGAAATTCATAATAACATCTGTTGTTTTCAGCCCGTTACCGGTCACGAAGCACACAACCTCCTCATCTCTCGATATCTTCCCCATTTCTACTAGCTTCTTCAAAACGGCTATTGTAACCGCGCCAGCTGGCTCCGCAAAAACGCCCTCTGTCTTGGCTAAGAGTTTGATAGCATCCAGTATCTCGTCGTCCGATGCCGATTCTGCAACTCCTCCCGATTCACGCATCCTCTCGACCGCATAAATTCCGTCTCCTGGGTCGCCGATAGCTAAACTCTTAGCTATAGTTCTAGGATTTTGCACAGGCTGCACATTCTTGTCACCTGATTTGAAAGCCGTTACGATCGGTGAGCAGCCCTGTGGCTGAGCTCCCGTCACCCGAACATTGAGGTCTCCAACAAGGTCAACATTCCTTAGCTCATCAAATCCCTTACACACGGCACATAGGAGAGCCCCACTTGCCACGGGCACTATAACGTGGTCTGGTTGGTTCCAGTTCAATTGCTCACATGTCTCGAATGCCAATGTCTTCGATCCTTCAACGTAGTATGACCTGATGTTGATATTTACCAAAGCCCAGTCATAAAACTCCACTGCTTGGGCCGCTAACCTGTTAGCGTCATCATAAGTTCCATTGACAGCGATAACCGTAGCTCCATAACTAGCCGCCTGTGCTATTTTGCTCAATTCAATTCTAGCTGGCACAAAGACGTAACAAGGCAGTCCCGCCTTAGCAGCATGAGCAGCTGTAGCTGCGGCCAAGTTACCTGTGGATGCGCATCCTACGGCCTTGGCTCCGAACTCAATGGCCTTCGACACAGCAACTGTTGCAGGCCTATCCTTAAATGAGCCTGTCGGATTCACAGTATCGTCCTTCACGTATAACTTTCTCAGTCCGAGTTCATCTGATAACCTTTCGCATCTTCGCAGAGGAGTATAACCTGCTCCTAAGTCCACGATCTTCGATCTATCTGATACGGGTAGGAGCTCCAGATATCGCCAAACTGTCCTGGGCCTGTTGTAAAAGGCATCCTTGCGAAGAACTATCGAATCGTAATCGTACACGACATCAAGAGGACCAAAGCATTCGTCACAAACAGAAATCTTGAAGGGTTGGAACTCCTTGCCACACTCTCGACATCTGAGGCTCTTTATGTGTCCTACACCGGGCACCTCCTATAACGCCGTTAAGTCTAAATTACCTTTATATAAAGTATCATGCAACTAATATTACTGATAGTAATAGTATTAATTAAAGTTATTTTTCTATTTGATTATTGGACTTTTAGTCACTAAATCTATGATGTAATTTAGCATCTTATCAAATAGGATACCCTTTCCTGCTGTTGTATCTTAATACCATCTTCATATAAAAACGAACGATCCGCTTTATTACTATCCTCATAGCATTTCTAAGCCATTTTGGTAACGTTTGCCTAGCATCTCGATTTGCTCTATCTTCGGTTTCTTCACAGATTTCTCGAGCATCTTGCGGGTTGCTTTTGCTCATTTGTTATATAAATCGTGGGAATCCCCTTGCGTTGTTTCATTTAGGTATTAAACTACGAAAATCTGGTACCTTGAGCGGTCAATTCTCCCATTATGATGGGTAATACATTTACATATGCCTCGGAGGAAAAATTCCTATAACCCGAACTCAATCCACGAAGGCCGACTGGACTAAGATGCAGGGCGAAAGGAAGATCATCACGCCTCTCAGGGGTATTTGCCTTGGGTCCTTCTTCGTCACATCGGCTTCGCAAGCTGTATCTCCGATTCTCTCGCTATATGCTACTGAAACCCTTGGTGCAAGTTTGGTCGATGTAGGCGTGTTGGTCTCGGCGTTTTCGATATCTTCTTCTATTACGCGCTTTCCTCTTGCTTTTATTGCTTCGCGGGGAAAGGGTAGAAAGGTCTTGTTGGCAAGCTACGCGCCTCTCTGTCCCCTCTTCTTAGCACAAGGACTGGCTTCCGATGTCCTCCACCTGATCCTCCTCAGAATCCTTGGAGGCTTCTTCTTCGCAATTATAGGACCTTTTTCGCTTGCCCTCTCAACCTTTACTGTGCCTACCGAAAGTAGGGACTCTGCCGTTGCCACTTATACGAGCTACGTTGCGATCGGACTGATGATAGGACCGGCGATCGGCACATTGAGCGTGGCCTCATTTGGGACGCGCAGTACCTTTTTCACGGCTTCTGCCCTTGCTTTGTTAGGATTTCTATTCGCCCTTAGGGGAATGCGTGGAGTAGAAGCGAAGGGAGGCTATAGAACTTCTAGCCTCTCGTCTGTTAGAGACGCAATCTCAAACAGGTTTTTCGCGATGTGCTTTCTGACGATCCTCTGCTTTTCTTTCCAAGTAACGGTCGTGTCCACTTACGCTCCATTATACGCGAGGCAGCGTTTTTTGATGGATGATACCATCGTTTCGGCCATGTTCTTTGCTTACTCCATCGTTCTTGTTGCAACACGAGTTTCGATAAGGTCCTTTTCGAGGAAGGTCAGGCGGAGGGCCCTGCTCTCGCTAGGATTGATAAACTCTGCAATCATGGTACTTTCTCTTTCTGTCAGCCCATCCGTTCAGCTATTCTTCCTTTCTTACAGCCTCTTAGGATTTTCCCATGGAATTGTTCCACCATCGGCAGCACTAATAGTTGCTGGTTCGGTCGAGCCAAGTGAGCTTGTGACAGCCAACTCCATCTATTTCAACTCTTGGGACATTGGGGCGATGCTCGGCCCCTTCGTAATGGCCTACGTTGTTGAGAACCTTGGCTTCGCGCAAGCTTTGAACCTCTCTTCGATTTTGTCGCTCCTTGGTATCTTGGCGATAACGGCCCTTTCTGGAGCCAAGTGGAAAGAGATTTTCAGTCGTCCAAAAGCTATTGAATGATTGTTCTAGATGCCAAGGTTAAAACATTGCCAATTATAATTTGGCTCTCCATTCCAGGCAACCTATCTCCAAGCACTCCTTAAAAAGTACATTTACGGTTAGAGGTATAAGGTTAGCGAAACCTACTGCTTTATGAATAGGATAAATCAAATATATATTACATTCTGCGGTATTAGGATAAGGCGAGGAACATGGGCAAATTAGGAGTTGGGATAGTAGGCTCAGGTTGGGTCGCAGGAGAGCACGTGAAGGCATACCAAAGGAATCCAAACACAGAGGTCGTTGCTGTATGCGGTCGGGATGAAGCCAGGACAAGGGAGAAGGTCAGAAGTTGGGGAATAGATTGCGCTATTTACACAGATTATGCCAAGATGCTCGAAAGGAGAGATGTTAACATAATCTCGATATGCACACCCAACGATCTGCATGTGGATGAGGCTGTATCGGCCGCCCAGGCAGGGAAACACATACTGATCGAGAAGCCCATAGCCTTGAACCTAGATGACCTCAAAAGGTTGAGGGACTCTATCAGGAAGAACCGTGTTAAGACAGTCGCTGGATTCGTGCTAAGATGGAACCCGCTCTTCATGACCCTTAAAGAACTCCTGAATGACCACGCGATCGGCAGGATCTTCTATGGCGAAGTCGATTACTTCCATGGAATTGGGCCATGGTACAAGCAGTATGAGTGGAATGTGAAGAGGGCCATCGGTGGTAGTAGCTTGCTGTCGGCCGGTTGCCACGCGGTCGACGGGCTGAGGTGGTTCATGGGCGAAGAAGCGGTTGAGGTCGTGGCATACTCCACTCACAGCCACAGCAAGAATTTCGAGTACGAGTACGATCCAACTCTTGTGACCATAATCAAGTTCAAGAGCGGTGCCATAGGAAAAGTCGCTTCCTCGTTAGAGTGCGTCCAACCATAC
>CAZWAU010000017.1:0-9948 GCA_964631995.1 uncultured Nitrososphaerota archaeon | reverse complement strand
CTACGTGCCTTGGCACGGGCAGGCCCTTTGGGACTGGTTCAAGGTGAAGAAGGTGGAGCCAGGCTTAACCTATCGCGCCTTCTATTTTGACCCGAGGACTGGGAAGACGCACGATCCGATCAAAGTTGAACCAGATCATAGCCGCGAGTGGCGACCGCCTTTAGCTCCCTCACTCCAGGATTGGGTATTAGTTATGGAAGCGTGTCTCTAAAAAAGAGAATGTTTGGCAAGCTTACCTAGCTCCTGAGGCCATCGTCTACGGGTATTTTCTCTTTAAGCTCTAAAAAGATAAAATACACATGCATTTATTGTAGATCAGTAAGAAGGCTATGCTTTTCTCTTTGCTGTTATGTATACCCCAAGAGCTCCAAACATGCTTAATAGCATAGCTATGGTGCCAAACGATACTTCGGGGATCACGAAGAACGACGTACCTTTTATCTTAACTACGTCTGTGACTCCACTCTTCGTTTTCCCCGTTGAGTCCCTGAAGAAGGCCTGAACGCCCCATTTCTTTTTACTTAAAATCTCTAAGTAAATTTTGAGCAAATTTGAAGTTTTAGATGTAGTTTCTCAATTTCACCCTATCTCCCTGTGGAACTATTGCCTGTTGTTTAGGTGGAAAGACAGAAGAGTTGAGCCGATTGCGAAGTGGGACGCAGCCCCCGTCTGCTACTTATCAAAAAGCTGCCATTACTAACCGGAAGGGTTCTTGCAACGGGTCAACTAAAAATGAACCAGCGACAGATTGGCAATATGCTTACTGCCGATGTCGTGCTTGAGCATTGAAGCCAGTCAGCCCTTCTTGAATTCTTCCAGCATCTTCTTAACTAGCGTGATGGCGTACTTAGCTTCTTCTGGGTTGTATACCCCCTCGTAGAAGGCTTCATCATGCAATGTTCTCATCACATCACTGTAGAGAGCTCTTTATGGACATTTGTTGTCTGTACGTTAGTCGAAATATAGCATTCCTTTTTTCCGGTTTGCCAAATCTATTATGCTTGTTTCTGATGCTGGTTTCTCCAAAAGCTTCTTCCACAATGGCATCTTAAATGGTGTCAGGCTTGATGCGTGATAAGCCCGGTACCCTGTCGTATGCTTGATCGAACGAAATGATTTTTCTATCTAGGTTTAGCGCAGTTGCGGCGTAGTGCGAGTCGAAGAATGTTAGGTTTAGGGTTTGCCTCAGGTATACGCTTGTAACAGCCACATCGGGTGTTAATGCGACGTATTTTACGTTTGGTAGGGCTGCTATGGCTGCTAGGTCTTTTAGAAGATTCTCCTCCATTTTCTCGCTTCTGTAGATTAGCTCCATCTCGATCAGGCTGACACTTGAAATCTCTAAATTTACCTCTCCGTTTTTGAGTTTTTTGAAGATTCTTTCGGCGATGGCGTGGTTAGGATCATACTCGTTTAAGTATGCAAAAACGACATCGTTTTCCAGCAGGGGCATTGGCTGTTAATCCCTTTCCTTCTTCGCCTCGTTTTCAGCGGTGAGCTCTGCTTGTTTTCTCAACACTTTGAATGGTTTCTTCACGTTGAATGCACCGTGGAGGATTTGGAAGGGATCGGATGGTAGCGGGATTATTTTGAGGTGGTCTCCAGCGTTTATAATTAGAACTTTTCTCCCGATGTTGAGGGATTCCCGAATCTCTTTTGGCAGCGTCAGCCTTCCTTTGCTGTCCAATTCTAGAATGCTCATTTTCCCACCTAAGTTATTTTTTATTCTTTAGTGGGATTTAAACTTTATTATGTCTCAAGTGGGAGTAATTAGAGACTTTCACGCAGGCTCTAGGAAGCCTTCGTCGATGAAGAAAATCTTGGCGCTCATTGCTAAAACCTGCTCTTCGCTAATGCCCGCGTACTCCCTTCCAGCCATCCTTCATATCAGTTTATGGACTTCCACTCTGCTCAACAGATGCTTCCTCAAGCAGCTTCTCCAAGGTCTCCCTGCGCTCCTCCAGGTGGTTTAGGCTGAAGTCACGCCACGTATCTTCCTCCTCAAGCTCTCCACGCTTCTCATCCATGTCCTTCGCTGAAGAAACCCCATACCTGTTGCACAAGCCTATTATCTCAGCGTTGACCTTGCGGTACTTGGCCAAGTTTGAGCAGAGAACTCATAGAGCCCAAGCCAAGATGAGGAAGTCTAGGGAGGAAGAAACGATGGAGGCGCTCAAGACTGAACTCAGGAGATAATTCCCAAACATGGAATTCTCACCTTCTACCATGGGAGCTTCTGAGGCTAGTCGGAACCCAACCGCACATACCTCTAAGAGGAGAGAAAAGGGCAATAATCGGAACAATAGTAGACCGCTACAAGTGAAATTATGAAGACCTTTGTGGACGTTAACCTCTTCATTGATGCCCTAACCAAGCGGGCATAATTGAAGCAGAGCTTCAGGATCTTGGCTAGTGTAAAAGATGAAAGGAATGAGGTTTACATCTCAGCTCTCTCACCAGCGATAGTCTATTTATGGGTGTGGGGGAAGAGAACCCCGGGGCTTGCCCCGGGCGGTGAATTCCCCCACCCAGATACTTGCTCTGAGTATTGGATGCAACATGAATGTAAGAGAGTTCGCTGTAGAGCCCCGGAGCTTGCTCCTGGGTAGTTTCTACTTCCTCAACAGTACATTCTTCTCATCATCATCATCAAGAGTTTCCAGATAGAGTTGAATCGCTTCTTGTACGTTTTTCATTAGAGCATCTAGAGTCTCAGCCTGGGTATGACAACCCGGCAGTGAAGGCACGGAAGCTATGTAACCCCCAGTTTCATCTTCAATGATTACCACATCAAACTCTAAAGCCATGCCAATTAACAAACTGCACAGGACCCATAAATATTTTCCCTGTTAAGTCGAATTCCTTAGCTTTAAGCCTCAGAGCCACTCATGGAAATCGGATCTCCTGCCGTTGCTTTGAACTTCTCGGTTTGATAGAAAAGATATATACCATTTTGCCATAAAAAATTGAATGGTACCAATGGCAGAAATCGTTGAAATCGATAAGTCAGGCAGAATAGTTATTCCTAAAAGTCTGCGAGACAGGCTCGGCATCTCAGGCAAGACTAAGTTTATACTGACTGAGAGGGGTGAAGGGCAGCTACTCCTCCAACAGATCGACATTGAAGAGATTGCTCGAAGGCTAGAGGAGGAAATGGCCGGTAAGGATGTCGATACCATCGTCAAGGTGATAAGGAAGGAGATCAATGAGAAGTGCAAAGCCCGTTACCCGGAGCTTTTTGCTTGATACTAACATATTCGTATCCGCTATTAAAGAACCTAGGTAACAGACGAAAACCCTCCGCCTCATCCCCTGCATCATTGGAGAGCCGGGCATAGGCCTCGTTGGTGACGAGCTACTCGCTGTGGAGATGGCACGATACGCAGAGCTCTTATCGAAGACCGCTGCAACCCTCTTGCATGCCCTCATTATCCAAGATGAAGATCATCAAGGTACAGAAGAACCATCTGAAAATATGCAGACCCTACATCAAAACGCAGGACAAATCAGACATATTGCATGCGGCGACATGCCTGCAGATGGATGCCGTACTCACATCAAATGACCGTCACTTCGACAGAATCCCAGATGAAGGAATAATCGAAGTGTGGAGCACCACAAAAGCCATTAAGGAATCCCTCAGTGGAGTTTCATAGTTCTTGTAGAAGTGGACCATATACCCTCCAGCCTCCCAAAGAATCCCCTTAACCCAAGAGAGGCTTAAGCCACCTGCCTTCAACCCTTTGCAAGTAGGGACTTAATCATGCCTATTTTCGCCAAGGTTGGAACAAGCCAGCTGATGTCGAAATAGAGAATTCCATCGTCTTGACACCAACACTTTTGTATAGATCTATTCCAGGATTACCATCATCATCCATCCAGCAAACATTTGATTGCAGATAATTTCCAAATTTGGGCTCGATGTTCAATACCCTGATGTAATACGTTACCATTCGAATAATTAATGCTTGATCAGGCTTTTCAAGATTGAAAGAAATTAGGTTAGCTGCCATAAAGTCTGAAATCATCCTTTACCTCTGGTGAAAAAATCATGAAAGATTAATCCGTTCGTTTGGACCATCAAGAACGATGACAAACTTGTTGAGTACATCCCTTCCCAATATGGCTTCATCGCCTATGGTCGCGATAACTGGCGTTATTTCGATCTTCTTATGGCCAAGCTGAAGCGTAGCTTCGAAGACCGGGGCTAGCCCAGTGTAGTCGTGGCTCCTCATGAAGATCAGGCTAACAGGTGGCTGCTTGCTGATACCCGATTCATCGGCCTTTGCCTTCGATATGACAGTTACGTCCGCGCCAGTATCTACGAGTGCTTTTGCCTTGGCGCGCGCAGCAAGCGTTATGACAACAACAGGCGCTGGTGGGGAGTAGTCATGACTGTACTGCCATTTTACCTTGCGTCTCAGCATACACCACCTCCCGTCTTGGTGACTTGACGATGGCAGGAGTGAACTCCTCGCCTACTTTACCTACGTACATGGGGCGGTTCCCACACCGTTCCCTAGCCCTCTTTACGGCCTCTTGAAGTGTGGCTGCAACAGCCAAAATCTTTCCGCCACAGACTGCTACGAATTTTCCTCTGTACTCAATGAGAAGCTTCGGCCTCATCTCCCAGTAGGTTTTCCACTCCTGGATAAGGGGCTCATACCAATCGCCAATAAGGTCCATGAGATCTGGGGCTATAATACGCTCGGCTCCTAGGAATTTTGAGGCAACCTCCAAACCCCTGGGCGTGAGGGCATACTCAACCCTTCGGTCAGTTAGGACCGTTCGCGATATGATGCCTTCCCGCTTGAACTCGGCCAGCCGCCTCTGTAGCGTATGCACGTTTACAGCCTTGGACAGTTCCCCAAAGGTTTTCGGTCCCTCTAGGAGCGCCTTTAAGATGGTTTTACTCCCAGCACTCGAAGCTAGGTCGGTCCCCTTTCCCATCGTGGATCACATCCACATTGTAAGTACACATCCACGATATAAGTATTGTTTATAAGATAGTGCGTCCTGATGCCAATTCGAATGATGGTGACCAGATTAGCCTAAAGAAGCCTTGAAAAATCATCGTAGTCGCTGCGCCTATGGCCGATGAATAAAATTATGACATTGCGCTCCTTCTTACGAATTTCGTATGTTGCCCTATAATATCAGATCCTGATTCTCCAGAAGTCTGCGGGGTCCAGCCTTTCTACTTTATCTCTGTTGGCGGACTTCGTTAAAATAGATGATTCTACAAACCAAGATAAGATGTGGATAATGAACACCTAGTCACAAAGAATTCTTTAAATTTCGGAAATTAAAAGAGGCATTCGCGGTCTGGTTCTTTGAGTAATATTTCATGAGTTAAGACTGAGCGAAGAGGAGGGAATTCATCCAATCTATTGTCGCAAAGCGGAGATGGTCAGAAAAACCTGATATTCGCATCTACTCCTATCCGAATGGTTTAATAGCGTAGAACTCATGGATTACCTGTTACACTGTCGTGGTTACCCATGCTAGACACCACTCGTCAGGCTGAGTATCAACGGCTGAACGCCAAATACCTTGGCTGAAGCGGATGAGCTCTTGGCCAAGCAAAGCCTCTGCTGCTGGCCTATCGAGAGCCTTCTATGGAAAAGATTTCACGTCAGCCAAACAGCATGCGCAAGACATAGCAAACCTGGTTGATCAGTCCAAGGTGGTGGAGCAGGAACCCAGACCGTTAAAGGAGGGGGTCTTCCGCTTTTAATCGACGTCGCGTGCTCGGGCCTTTACTCTCGTCGAGCCAAATTTAACTGCATGAAGGTTGTCTCAGAAGCCTAGGCATGCCCCCCTCTAACCTACTCAGGAGATGAAGCACCTAGATTTTTTATCGCACTTTCAAGTGGGCAATTAGGAGGTAGTAAACCTACTTAGAGTGTAAGGAAATCCGAGATCAACGATCGCCAAAGATAATTTTCAGGAATATGCCATTATCTCATTAAAAAGGATATAAATCATGAGAATCTTCTTTATTCATGGTGATTCACGTGGCGATTGTCGTTAAGAAGTTAAAGCTCTCGAAGGGATTCCAAGTAACCGTCCCATCTGAGACGAGGGAGAAGCATGGATTGGAGCCTGGGGATGAGGTTGTGTGGATAGACACGGGTAGGGAGATCTTCGTCAGGCCATTGGAGAAAGCGGTTAAGCTCACCGACATTGTTGGAAAATATGAAACTGAGAGGGAGTTTGACTCCGTCCTAGAGCATAATGAAGTGGTCAGCGGTGAGCATTAAGGCCTCCCTTTTGGACACAACTGTATTTATCGCCGCTGCATTCCCGAAAGAAAAGCGTCATGAAGACGGCAGAGCGATCATCACATCTGTAGAAGGCGGCGCCCTGGGAAGGCCGGTGATTACCGACTACATTCTGGATGAGGTGGCCACCTTCATTCGTAAGAGAAAAAGTGCAGCTGCAT
The DNA here is from genome assembly GCA_964631995.1 of uncultured Nitrososphaerota archaeon. GTDB lineage: Archaea > Thermoproteota > EX4484-205 > EX4484-205 > DTQO01 > DTQO01. The sequence continues at coordinate 3,503 of CAZWAU010000017.1, read as the reverse complement.
CGATCGAGACCATAGATGTTATCCTTTACTCCCCTCATTTGAGGTTGGTGAAGGTCGAAGACCGCCACTTTGAAGCTGGACTTCAACTGTTCAGAACATACGAGAGACTGAGCTTCACCGATGCCGTCTCGGTTGCCGTGATGAGGGATTTGGGCATCGAGGTCATCTACAGCTTCGACGGCGATTTTGATGGAGTCCCAGGAATAATAAGATTGAGTACCATAGAAAGTGCTACTAGTCGACAGGACTAAGTTGATAAAGCCAAACGTATAAGGTTATAGCCAAGCCCAACTTGGCACTCATCCGAATGACGAATCTCTATAAATCCAAACGAAGGTGGTCAAGGTAGAGTAGAGATTTGTATCCCTGAAAGCGGGTTTGTGATCCCTGAGCAGTCCTTAGGAGTTCTCGGAACGGTCCTCGTATTCTTAGGAACGATCGCTCTTGTAGGCGTAAGGCTCGGGAAACGATAACTAACTTTACAACGTGCTTCACGGTCTGTAATTTCGTCACGCCAAGTGCGAACGATGCCTCCCTGATCTCGAAGGGAACGGTCCTGAACACTTCTTTCGATATGGAGATCATGATGGGGAAGACCATTATGGCCAGCACCATGCCCAGCGAGAACGCTGTAACAGGCGGTAGAACCGCCCAAAATGGGCGCATCGTAGTACCTTACAGGCGTCGTTGGAGGAATCGGAGAAACAAAGACTTATATGCTTACATTGTCCTATTTTGTATGCAAGGTTCAAAATATGCCCAAGACAAGGAATCTAACTGTCAGACTTGATGAGAAAACATTCAAAGAGGTGGAAAGGGCAGCAGAGCACGATAAATCGGACAAGTCAACGGTAGCTAGAAAACTCCTCGCAATTGGCATACAAGAATTAAAGAAAATTCAAGCCCTAGATATGTACAGAGAAGGAAAATGCAGCTTGTGGAAGGCCGCCCAGACGGCAGGAATCCCCCTGAGGGAGATGATCGAACTGGCAGAAGAGAGGAGAATACCACTGCGTATCTCCCCCGAAGACGTTGATGAGGCTTGGAGAAAGGCGTTTAATGAATAAAAAACCAATCTATGTTCTGGATGCAACGCCGATCATATACTTTGCAAAGATCGGAAAGCTGGAACTAGTACTCGATATCTGCGACGCACATATTACCCGAGAGGTATACTCCGAAACCGTTGAGAGGGGAGGAGGATGTGCCGACTCGGTCATTATTAAGGACGCTGTGCGCAGGGGAAAGATGAAGGTATACGAAATCAAGCAAGGGAGAACCGTAAAGGCTCTGCTGAGGCATTCTGAGATTCATCCAGGCGAAGCGGAAACAATAGCGGCATCGAAAGAGCTGGACGGAATTAGTGTCATCGATGATGAAGAAGCAAGGACGATCGCGAGAACATATGGGGTTAAGTGCGCGCCTGGAACGCTGTTCCTGCTTTTCCGTCTCATTCAACTCAAGAAAATAGACAAAGACGATGCCGAAGGAATGTTAGCCGATCTGATAGCATCTGGACTTTACCTGGACTCGAGAACTCTACTGAGGGCGAAAGAAAAGCTGCAGAGACATGGAGATCGCAGCTAAGCCAGGCCGTTTTAAATCCCTGTGGGCGTTACCGCCGACAACCTCTTGGGGCGTTTGATTCCAAATTTAGCTCTACGGCATGTTAAACCAGGTAGTCGATGAACTTGACTCAAAGAATCTTTATGACCGAATAAAAATGACTAGGACAGGACCATCTCTGAAAGCTTTATGATCCAGCGTAATCTCTTTCCTCTAGGCTCCTAACGGCACTTTTGAGCCCTCTCTTCGCGTTTCCAAACGTTCCTTGAGCCACCCTCGAGGACATATAGAAGATCTATGTCGCTTCTGCTAAGAGCCACCTTTTTTAGGCCATCAGTCGGTTTTGCTGATTTCCATGAACTCTATCTTCAGGCCTCTTTCACGCGATACAGATGCGATGAGTTTATTGATGGCTTTATCAAATGAAGCGACTCTGATCGGGCCCTGCTTCTCTGCAACCTGAACGGTCAGGACTACTACGGTGTGGTCCGCCTTGACTTCATGCTCCTCAAGTTCCTCTAACGCAGCTATGCTTTTCTTGACCCTATCGAGCAAATTCGAATATCGCCTGTGGTCTACTGCCTCGACCATTATCTTCCCTTGCTCTATGAAATTCCTTATCTCTTTAGCAGACCGCTCTACAATGTCCCTGAGTTTTGGGCTTCTGATGTGCAGTACCTTCTTCAATGGAATATCGATCAGCTCCTGTTTAATCCTCTCCGTTGTCACAACCTGTTCTCTCTCCAAGAACTCCGCCAGACGCCCCCTTCTCTGTAGGTAGATCAGGCAACTGGCGTTGGCAACGACAGTCAAGGGCCTCACTTCAGGAAACGGTTCTCCTCCAACAGCGAGTAAGCCTCAATGTAAGTCACGCCAAGCATTTGGGCAGCATCGTAAACACTCAGCTTCCCTTCTCTGACCTTTGGCCCGATCGACTTGAGCTTCTCTATGATTCTTCTTCCCTTCTCCTCAACGATAAGTGGCGTTAGTGCTGATCGTGATAGTAGGACGGCCTCCGATATCATATGTGGATTCAGCCGAACCTCGAAGCTTTTCGTGATGTACTTGGACTTGACGCCTCCGTGTCTTTCCACATAACCAGACTCCTCAAGCTCATTCAAGTATTTCCTGAGGGTGGACTGTGGTATTGAAAGCTCGAGAGAAAGCTCTTCTACCGTCTTCTCCGACCCATATAGCCGGCCCACGATCTCAAGCTTGACTGGATCTGCTAAGGCCTTCAGTTTGGAAGCGGTCTCAATGATAGATTCCATGAATCATAGAACAGAGAATCTGTCTTATAATCTTTACTCTTTCTTGGGTCTCAAGCCTGATCCGGTGAGCGGAAGATTGGAGGTTGTAGGACTTCGATGGAGGTCTACCAGAAGTCCCAGATGTCATGACAGAGCACATGCTCTTCGAGGTAATTGTTTATTATGACCTCTGTGTGTACATGGCAGAACCCATGACCAGAAATAAGCATCTAACGCATCATCATCTATGGATCTAATAAAGTCTCCAGTTATCTTGTCTTCTTTGACTTAGGAATCTTTCACTAATTACGTTTCACTTGGCTTCGAAGCCGCCTAAGCGTCGTTCCTTCTCCCCCTCTTTTACTCATTTTTCATAAGAGTCGCTGGAAAACGCCCGACAAACCCAAGAGAAATTTAAGCCATCCGCCTTCAACTCTTTGCAAGCATGGATTTGATCATGCTTAGCTTCTCGGCGTAGTCCACATACTGCGACGTGATTTTGGTTTTCAGCTGCAGGATTTCAGCATCGTCGCCTATGATGGGTTTTCCTTGAACGGCTTCGTAGGCTAAGGCAATGCTGTCACAATCGTCCATTACTAGGACGTCGACATCTTCCCTTCCAAGGGATTCCTGTATATCGGATATTAGGCCACCAACTTCGTACGGATCTGGACGCCTTCCAAGGTA
>CAZWAU010000016.1:0-4238 GCA_964631995.1 uncultured Nitrososphaerota archaeon | reverse complement strand
CCTGTAGACAGCTTTGGGGGGGACCAAACTCTACGTTCATCTCGCCGCCTTTTGGTTGGGACTACGTTAGCGGAATCGGAGGCATGCTCGGTATCACGGTATTTAGTCTCTATCTTCGTAGAAGCTACATAGCGGAGACTTTGAAATCTGCTCTTGGCAGGGCATCGAAACTATCTGATGTAGAGAAGAACGAGGCGATGACATATAGAATGGCATATATTATGTTCATAGTTGGATCAATTCTCATGACATTGCTGCTTGTGTCTGCCGGTATCGATCTAGCTGCTGCCTTAGTGATAATCTTTCCAACATCTTTAGTAACATACTTTGCAGGAGTCCTCGTGTGGGGGAACACCGGATGTAATATAGCATGGTCATGGAGCGCTCGTAGCCCATGGGCTCTTCATACATTGTGGCCACAAGTTCCCGAGAGCTACAGTACCAATTGGGTGATGAGTCACTTCCTAGCCTTCATCCCAGGTACTAACTTCCAAGGGTATGAAAAGGGCCTCTTCGGTACGGCACAATCTTTCAAGATGGGCGCATTAACTAACACCAATAACAAAGATGTCTACCTCATTGCAACTGTGACTCTTATTATTGGCCTCATAACAGCCAACCTAACTTCCGTTTGGCTCTATAACGCATTTGGATCGGCGCGCCTTGGAACGTCAAGATGCAACATCATAAAGTATTGTGCAGGGGCGATAGAGAATATTGGGGCTATGCCGAGCTTGCCAGAGATGTATACCTACGCCGCTTATGGCTTCATTATAACTGGAATTCTATCGGTCCTTCACGCTAAATTCATTTGGTTCCCCTTTGAACCGATTGGGTTCATAATTGGTACATCGCAGAGCTTACAGCAGCTTGGGGTATGGCTTCCGTTCTTGGTCGCATGGGCGATTAAAAGCATCGTCCTAAGATCTGGCGGTAGCAAGCTCTACGAGAGATCCATCGGCGTTGTAGGTGGATACATAGCTGGTGCTGTGGCCGTCTGCTTAATTGCATCAATAACTGGCAATATACGGTTCTTCTATCCATTCTAAGCGAGCGTATCAAGTAGATCATACTATAAGGTGTATCAAGCCTGAGCTTTGCTATCATTTCTATAGCCAAAGTGCTAGTTCTATCAAGCAAAACATAAGATCATTAGAAATTTATCCCTTAAGAACAACTACGTATTTTTGCTCGATGCGATGTAAGCCTTGGGATAGGATACTGACCGTATCGTTTCAAAGCCTTGACGAAGAACTTGTAGCTGGTAAGCGAGACAGATGGAGGAATTGGACCATCGCATGCAGCTATGTACCCTCCCCCAGGAGCTGCTTGACCAATCTTAAGAGCGCCTTCCAGCTTGATCGATTTTGGATCCCCCGAAGCCAAAATATCTGTATCCATGCCACCAAAAAGGACGATTCTATCTCCATATTCATCTTTCAAACTCGATAACACCATACCTGCTTTCGCTTGGATCGGATGAATTGCATCGAATCCGCACTCTAGGAAGAGCGGGATGAATTTGTTCAGGCAACCATCAGAGTGCATAAGGATTGGCAAATTCCGTTTCTGGAATATAGAACAGATTCTCTTGTGTGCAGGCATAACTACTCTGCGATAAAGTTCCGGAGAAAAGAATGGGCCATCCTTCGATCCAAGATCGTCGAACACCCACAGTGCATCCACGAGATCGGCATATTCATCAGCGATTCTGGCCCAATATCTTGATATGGCCATAAAAACCTTGCTCATGAATTCTGGTCGTTCTTGCATATGAACAAGCGTTGGTCCCAACCCTCCAAATAGATCGATAGAGAGTTCAAAGATGCCAACTATATTCAAAGTCACGAATAACTCCTCTCGGGCCTCCTTTATCGTTTGTTTAAGTTTAGGTTGAACGCCTGCACTGCCTGTTTCAAGGAGTGGCAGTACTTTGTTCTCAAAATCCTCTGGTTGTTTTACAGCAGGTTCGAGGTGAAGTTTTGGGCCAGATCTATGTTTCCAAATTTTTGTCTTCCCACCCCATTGGTTCCTTATAACCTGAAAGTCTCCAGAATCCTCCAGCACGATCTGATCGGATCCTCCTGGGGGAGGTGCGAAGACGGAGTAGATGTCCATTCCAAAGAATTTTATTCCTTCCATATTCAACCATGCACCATCTATGCCCATGGGCATACCTTCGTTCCTCCACCTTTCGACTGTCTCCGTCCACGTATCGGCATCCATGAAACCAACTCGATCTGGTTCTTCGTGAGCGAGAATCATAGCTATTCTATCGCGGGGCTTCATACCAGAGACAATGCGTATTACTTTTTAATATTACTTTTATCACTCTTAACTCTTTTTAATATATTGGCGCTTTTGTTTAGTCCACTGAAGTGCTTTGGCGCTTGTTTTGTTGGGCAGACTTTTATTGATTTTTGGCCTCTTTTATTTGTTGGTAGATGTTTAGGAAGGTTTGAAGGTAGAAATTTTTAGTTTATGGCTATTAATAAATGTGGAAGAATTTGCTTTTCAATCATGCTTTGGCTTTTGAGAGCCACCATGTCAGCCATGAGAATAGGCCTCATAGAGCTTTTCTGCTCCATAACTCAAGGCGGGAAGCTTATCCTACAGAAAAGGAATTCTGCCTAGAAATTTGCCAAGACATTAACATGTCAAATCAAATCGATAATGAGCTTTGATGCTAGCTTGAGATCTGAGCAATTTCTTTCTAATTTTTAGCAAAAACTGCTGTTTTAAGTTTTATTGAAATTTAGATTTAACCTTCTTCAACGCATTCTCCATAGCATTTAATATCACGTTTATGTCTTCATCTGTATGGGCTGAGGTAATCCCATGATGGAACGTTGTCGGAGGCAGCGTGTAGATTTTCTGTTCTAAAAGCGAGCGCTGGAAGATTTCATACTTTCTTGCATCAACGACAGCGGCGCTACGATAATCTACAACTTCTTTATTTGTAAAATAAACCTGAAATTGACCTGCGAATCCTTGTAGCCTAGCTTCTATATCCAAGTCCTTTGCCATCTCATGGAAACTCTTGACTAACTTTTGGGTTGCTATTTCCAATCTCTTTTGTATGTCACCTGTGCGCAACAACGATAAAGATGCTGAAGAAGCAGCCAATGAAGCTTGGCTACCATTGTAAAGGCCTCCGTAACCTACCTTACCTCCAGGTCGAGTTACCTCCATGATGTCGCTTCTGGCTGCAACCGCACTCATGGGAAATCCATTAGCGATTGCTTTTCCAAAGGTAGCAATGTCTGGCGTTACATCGTAATACTCTTGGGCTCCACCAGGAGCGACCCTGAAGCCACTTATTACCTCATCAAAGATTAGTAAAACGTCGTTATCCTCAGTTATTTCTCGAAGAGCCTTTAAATAACCATCCTTTGGAAGCACGCAACCTAGATTAAATTGTACAGGTTCAACAAGCAATGCTGCCACCTTATCTCTATTCTTTCGTATGATTTCCTCTGCCACATCGGCGTTATTAAATGGAATAATGAGTGTTTTATTGACCGCATCCTTCAAAAGGCCATCGTTTTCTGGAACTGAGTGGGGTGCAGTCACAGGCCCAGCTCGATCAAAATCGGGTTTAACGCTGGTTAGGACGCAGTCATACCAACCGTTGTATCCTCCCTCTATCTTAACAATCATGTCTCTACCGGTGAAACCTCGAGCAATCATGATGGCTTTCATGACCGCCTCGGTACCAGTGTTTGAGAATTTCACTGTCTCTGCGCACGGGATCATATCTTTAAGCTTTTCCGCTACCTCAACGCTCAGTTCGGTCTCAACACCACATGTTAATCCGTTCTCAATTTGTACTTTAACAGCTTTTGTTACATCTGGGTTGCCATGCCCTAAGATGCAAGCTCCCATGTTCACTACGCAGTCAACGTATTCATTTCCATCCACATCCCAAAGCCTAGAACCTTTTCCTCTCGTAAAGAAGATAGGGGATGGAGAAAAATAACGTATATTCGAGTGAACGGCACCTGGTGTGACTTTTTCAGCTCTTTTAAAAATCTGCATCGTTTTACTTGGCATGAACTTTCACTCTATACATCCAATGTCATGACAAAAATTTATCTTTAAAGGTTTATCGGTTATAACCAATTTATGGGCTCAAGTAGTTGCTCAAATTTGCTTATTTATCGGCTAAGGTATCAGATCATGTAGGCTAAGTATGAGTGAATAGAGTCCACTCTTCCGAAGCATGCTCCAAGTATACC
>CAZWAU010000015.1:0-9456 GCA_964631995.1 uncultured Nitrososphaerota archaeon | reverse complement strand
GTGTGCCTCCTCCTCTTTCCAGAGTAGTGGCTCTTCCTCTTTGCCTTATCTTTAGGTCTTGGAATCTCCTGCTCCGTTGCATCGATGAAGGCCCTGAAGCCTGGGAAGAATTGCTCCACCTCCTCCATCGTCCTCAGCCTCCTCGTCAGCTTGTGAACATTCTTCGGTATTGGAACGCACCTCCTCACCAATGGTTCGAGGTAGCGTATGTCTCTGCAGACGTTGCTCTGGTCAAGATCGAAGAGAAATCCGGTCAATGTGAAGGTAACGTACAATCGGTAGTAGATGAGTAGCATGAGGAGCCTGTCCCTCAGATTGAGCTTGAACTTCCCTCCACCCCCCACCGCCCTCTTCCTGTGCCTCCTCGATAGCCTCTCCCTCTCATAATCCTCGTATCCAGACTCCACCTTCTCGTATAGATAGTCGAACTCAGACACCTCAAGCCCTGTGAAAGACCTGAAGATCGATGGCCTCTTAGCCAGCCTCGAGTACGTTAGCATGCATACCGAGGAACGAATGCTAAGCACAAACCATTATTATGTGTTGTCTAGAGAAGCAAGCCAAAGGCAAAATCCTATCACGCAAGACATCTATTGTAGTAAATAGTTTCATATCGCATTATTCGCCAAGTGATTTATTCCATCAAATCAACCCAATCCACAATATTCGAGCCAAAACTCTTCATGTGCCCGTTTGCCAGCTTTCAATGTACCTCTCCTGCTCCTCTGTAAGATTGTCTATCTTTATTCCAAGGCTCTCGAGTTTTATCCTAGCAACTTCCTCATCCTGCTCTCTCGGTACTCCATAAACACCGGGTTTCAATTTAGTACCATTCTTAGCAAGGTATAACATCGAGAGAAACTGGTTTGCGAAACTCATGTCCATGACCGACGATGGATGTCCCTCGGCAGCTACAAGGTTGACCAACCTACCTTCAGCAAGCAAATACAGCTTCCTTCCATCGTTTAGAATGTACTGCACTAAGTTGGGACCAATCTTCCTTTTCTTGACCGAAAGAGATTCTAGTTCGGAAACGGAAACTTCAACATTGAAGTGTCCTGCGTTGCAGAGTATTGCGCCATCCCTCATCTCTCTCATGTGTTTTCCAGTTATCACATCCTTGCATCCGGTTGCGGTCACGAAGAGCTTTCCGAGTTTCGCTGCTTCGTCCATTCTCATCACGCCAAACCCATCCATCCTCGCCTTGAGGGCCCTGATCGGATCAACCTCGCAAACGGTAACATCTGCTCCCATTCCTCGGAGCCTAGTGGCTATGCCCTTTCCGCAGTGGCCATAGCCAGCGACTACAGTCCTCTCGCCTGCAAGGAGGATGTTGGTCGCCCTCAATATCCCATCTACTGTTGACTGCCCTGTGCCGTAGGTATTATCGAACTCCCACTTTGTCTCAGCATCGTTTACAGCTATGATCGGATACCTGAGCTTACCCTCTTTTGCCATAGCCCTCAGCCTATGCACTCCTGTGGTCGTCTCCTCGGTCCCTCCCCTTACCCGACTAGCTTGCTCCTCGCTCGTTTTGTGTAATGTGAAGACAAGGTCGGCGCCATCATCTAGCGTGATGTCTGGCTCGGTTTCGATTACCTTCTGTATGCACCAGTAGTACTCGCTTTCCGTCAGTCCCCTCCATCCATAAACGCTCACACCATCTGCTGCAAGTGCTGCAGCCACATCGTCCTGCGTCGATAGCGGATTGCAGCCGGACCATGCCGTAGTGGCGCCAGCTGCCACTAGAGTCCTGACAAGTACAGCTGTCTCTTTCGTTATGTGCATACATCCCCCTATCTTAAATCCCTTCAGAGGTTTCTTATCCTGGTACCTTCTTCTGAGTTCCATCAGCACCGGCATCCTCTCTTCTGCCCACTCGATCCTCAGTTCCCCTTCCCGCGCCAAACTCAAGTCTTTAACCTTGTGTGACATGTCCGCCTCAACCACCTCCGTTCTTCATTAAGTTTGCCTCTCTTGGTGCAATCTTTTCCAGATGCATCTCTGCGTTGAATTAAGGTGCCAAGCTACATGAAATTTTTTCGGATCCTTTCAACGGACTCATTTCCAAGGCTCGATGCAAACTCCATTTCGAATCGCTTGACAAAATCCTCCTTCCTCAGTAACCCCTCTTGCACTCCTTCAACCTGCCAAACCGATGATCCCTCGACCAGACCTGCTGCAGCGCCCTCCGTAATTTCTAAATCCCTTTGTAGCGCTGCCAAGATGCCAACAGCTATGGCGTCGCACACGCCAGTGCTGCTCCCCGTCTTTTCAATATGGACCGGTCCTATCTTCCTCTTTACCCTTTCTTTTCTACTGTAGAGCTCGACGGTTCCTGTGAACTTGTCCTCCGAGACAACGAATGCTGGAAAGGTGTCATGAAGGTCGAACAATTCCTCAACCTTCTTTATCTCGTACGCGTCAAGCACCTGCTGCAATTCAGCCTCGTTACCCAGAAGTAAGGTCGATCTTGGCGTTATGTGCCGCAGGTATTCTGGAGTCACGCCATACGAAGCAACATCGACTACGACAATCTTGCCATATTGGTATGCTAGGTCAACAGCTTCTATCATGAACTCCCTTTCAGAGGATGTAACGAATACGATGTCTGAAAACTTGACGACTTCCCTTGGGACAGGCCTCCATCTCTCTATAGTAGCAGCGCCATTTATGTCATCTAGGTAGAAAAAATCCATTCCATCGAGGTCCTTGACACAAGTAATGGTGCTTGTCTTTTTTCCATCCACCACAATCACGCTCGATCTCGACAAAGCATCTCCGTATTTCGTCTGCAGGTATCGAGGAGCACCCTCATCGTTCCACCTGTCCTGTGGCAGTGATATCCTTGCCTCTGACATCTCGATTCCAGCCCTCTTGAGGTGCGAAATGTATCCGCCGCCAAAGAACCCTGGGTATGGTTCATCGCAATCTTCCCCAAAACTTGTGACCAAAGTAACCAAACCACCTAAAAGTGCGATCCCGTAAGCCACATGGGGCGCTCTTCCACCATAGCTATAGCTGACCGGACTCACAGACCTCTTCTTTAGGGTCTCGAAAACCCTTTCTGGGGTCCACCTCCCACCATAAAGCTCTGTGATCTTCGATAGGGGCACGGTCCTTCTCAAAAACCTCCTAAATGGCTCCGGGAGCATTCTGACAGAATCTATCTTGATATGCTCGTCCTTCCCAACAGTCCCTACAGCAGCTACCCGCTTCAATCTATGTGCAATCGCAATTCAACAGGCATTTAAGAGATTCGGAGGGAAAGAAGCCTTTTTTAACTCAACATGCAACGATGGTTCAGGCATAATCTTGGAAAGAAAGGAAGATGATTATATCAAATGGCTTGATAGGGTGAAATCTGGAACAGAGCTGGAAAAGCCCACTGAAAGGTTCGAAATCCCAGAGATCCGAGCATCTGTGATGAGGATGAGAACGAGCTTCATGAACTTCAGAGAGGTTTGCCAAGCCCTGAGGAGGGATCCGAAGCATGTGTTTAAGTTCTTCGTCAAGGCTCTAGCCACGAACGGCTCAATCCATGAGGATTACGTTGTCTTGAAAGGAAAGTTCGGCATGGAACAGCTTTCAGAAGTTCTGAAGAACTACGTGGAGCAATACGTCATCTGCCCGATCTGCAAGCGCCCAGATACGCACCTATCAAGGGAGGGTGATTTCACCTTCCTTGTGTGCGATGCATGCGGAGCCAGAAACTCAGTGAAGCGGGTATAGACAAGGCTTGACCTGCAAGGGAGTTGACACGATTCCCCATCCTTCTGGCAAGCTTCGACGAGGTTTTCTCGATGGAGCACAATACCTTCCAATGCAGCATGATGATTCTGACAAATTCAGTTTCGGATCTTTAGGGGGACCTATCTTCCAATGCTCTTCGTGCGCATCTTGGAGAAAGCACAGAAGCATTGCTCCTCTTTTGTCTACTGCTCGAATAGTAAAGTGTCGAAGTACTGAAGCGCGCTCTTGCCCAAACAGATCCTTAAGCAATGTGAAGGTAGCCAAGGAATGGCCTCCTCCTGCAGCCTTTAGCACAATGGCAAAAGGTAACGGGCTGATAACAGAGCCCCGGCTCGAGAGGTAGAGCTCAGATGGATTGCGATGAAGCCTCTAGGAAGCAAGGGTTCTATGTGAAAGTACATTGTGCAAACGACCAAGTTCTTGTCGCAGCCTGCGATGCCGAACTCTTGGGTAAGGCCATCAGAACGAAGGGTGGGCTCGATATATATGTCTCCGAGCGCTTCTATGGAGGCAGCCTCATGACGCCTGAAGATGCTCTCGAAGCGATGAAGAGCGCTACATCGCTTAATCTAATGGGCAACAGGATCGTCAATCTGGCCCTTTCATCCAAGATCGGGCATCCTGACAGCGTCATGGTGGTTGGCGGGGTCGCGCACCTGATCCTGGTCCACGTCTAGATGGCCATCCATCCAATAAGTTTAAAGCCACGTCTCAACGGCAGCCCAAAGAGAATTAAAAATGGGCAAGCGAAAGGTGTACACTGAAGAGGAGATATCAAGGTCACTCGTTACGCCGGGTGAGGGGCAGCTCTTCGGCAAGGTCGATGGCCTGTTCGGTTTCGGTTGGCTTTCCGTGGTGTGCACCGATGGTAAGCGAAGGAAGTGCAGGGTAAGGGGAAAGTTGAGGAGAAAGATATGGGTCAAGCAGGGGGACATCGTTTTGGTTGAGCCTTGGAAGTTTGACGATGGAAGGGGTGAGATCCTCTTCAGATACACCGGGGGGCAGGTAGATTACCTTCACTCAAAGAACCTGCTGCCCAGCTCGATGACAGAGGGAGCTTGATTTCTGCTAGACAGGGGGCCTCCTTGCCAAGAGATAGTCGAGTTGAGAAGAGGCTTCTTGAGAGGGAGAGGAGATTTGACAGAGAGTATAAGATGAAGGTCAAGCGCTCAGAGGAATACGAAGCGCTTAAGATGCATCTGACCTGAATGAGAGGCTTTTAATGATTTGTTGATTCGTAGGAGGTTTCATGCCCCCTTCTCAACCACGCACTTTCCGTTTGGAAGAGCTGCCTTGAAGCTCCACCCCTCTTCCAGCAACCTCTCAGCCTCCTCAACGCTGACCACCCGCTGCCTCGGCTCGATCCGCTTCTGGCTCAGCCAGTGAGGCATACCTATGTAGGCGCCACCCTCTCGTAGGTCAAGCCTGTAACCTGGAATACCCGCTTCAAGCTCCGTTGCCTTTACCTGCCTCCCCTCGATGATGGCCCTGATTATTGGTAGGCCGTTCTCGAAGTCTTCTGGCTTGCTCCATTCTGCCACAGCTGCTCTTACCTTGTCCTGCAGCTCTCCAGGCACGCCAAGAAACTGCATCATGTCCAGGAGCTGTCTCTTCCTAAGTTCTACTGGCGTAGTGCCAGGCAGCCTATCCATCCATGCCAGCCTGAGCCACTTATCCTTTAGCTCCTCCACCTTCCTTGCTGAGTAGTAGCTTTCCATCGAGCCAGAAAGGGCATGGCCCATGAGGAACGCCTTGTCGTTCTGGCCCAGGATCTGCGTGCCTGTCAGAGCGTCTCCGCGGTCCAGGATTTCTAGGAAACAGTCTTTGAAAACATGAGGGTGCACTCCCCTCCATCGCTCTGCTTGACCGATATCGCCCTGAAGGGCCCTCCTTGCTGCCAGCTTGACTATCCTGCAAAGAGTCGAAGGACTCATTGGTTGGCTCCGCCAGACTTTTTCTGGGAGGTTCTTGCCATGGGAGGCAAACAAAGGCTCACGATCGCCTATGGGTCCGTAGAGCCTCTGCCTTTCAACCAGGTAGTCCTTAAGCGCCTGCACGGCCTCTGGGAAGAGGAGCTTGTAGTGCTGGCGCCTCCACTTGCACGCCTCGTTAACTGCTTCCTTCAGCTCGAGCGTTATGGGGATTATGATGGGGCTCTTTCCATCCCACTCGGCGAGCTGCTGCTTAACGCTGAACTCCATACCTTGAAGTGATAGGTTCGACCATACTGCAGGGCTCTAATGTCTCCGCTTCTCGCACCAGTTCCCAGCAGGAAGAGGATGATTGCCTTGTCCCTCAATCCTTCCAGAGTTGATCCGCAGCCGTGCGCCATCCTCCAGACCTCGCCCCTGGATGGCTTGTACTCTTCTGTGGTCCCGCTCCAAGTTGGCAGCTTAGCTTGTCCGATGTGGTAGCCGTAACTCTGAAGGGCCAAAGCACGATCGCTGTTCCTCGGAAATCCATTCTTGTCGAAGAACATGCTCAGGCTTACGAGGCGATTCTGGGCAGTTGCGATCTTGCCAGCATGCATCCAGGAATCGCAGAACTCCTGCACCAGCTTGCTCAGGTCGTCCTTTCCTAGATTGCAAGCGTCCTCAGGGCTGAGCTTGTATCGATCGCAGAACTCTGCCACGGCGGTGAGGACGTTCCGCCTCGACTGGCTGCTCGCGTTGGCCTCTCCCCCAGCTTTCCTGACGAGATAGTCCAATGCACGTTGTATGCTTGGATGCTTTGCGCAGGTCCAGCTATCCCTTTCAATTCCAAAGAAGGCCTCCCACCACCTGCTCGACTTCTCCATGAAGCCCCTTGGGTTTCTAACCCTGGATCCTCCCCTCATCTCTGAGCCTGTAGGTTGCCAAGGGTACGATTCCGCATGCTTCTGGAGCTCGACATAGCGGGCCTTCTGGGTCACGGTGAGCTCTTTCCAGACGAGCTTGCTTCCACCAATCGTCAGGCTTCCAGATCTCCTCTGTTTCGCGTAGGGTTTGATTCGCCTTGGATAGTCTTTGATTCTGAAGTGAAGCCTCTTGGGCACACCGTTATGCCTGACCAGGAGGCAAACTCTTTCTCCGCGCTTCCAGCAGTCGAGAAGCTCGATGTCCTTCTCAGCCAAGGCTTCCCTAGCCCTTGCCTTGTTGCTCTGGGCTGCTGCTCGCACGGCCCTCCATTCGACATCATGGGGCAGCTTGAGATCCTGGTACTCTTCGGGCCTCTGCATCTATCCAGCCTCCACCTTCGAGATCTCTACTCTCACGTAGCTGCCCTCCTTGAGGCCAAGCCTCTTCCGAACGTTCTTGGGTATCGTGATGCGACCATCGGCTATGACTTGGCTGATGAACACTTCACTCCGCTTCATTCTTACCATATTTTATCTTCCGTAGAATCTACGTTTTCGTATTTAACACTTCCCTTTTCCAGGGGTCCAGATCGTTTTGCAGAGCAGGCAGATCCTCTGCTTTCCATAGTGGGTGGTCATCTCCAGCGCCTCGATGAAGCAAGGAACTACTTCGGTGCTCCCGCAGCTGGGGCACCTCGGTAGCTCCGAACTCTGCTCCCTGGCCTCAACCCTCACGCCGATCCTCCCCATCTCACCTTTCTAAGGATTCAAAGCCCCCATGGTCCGAGTAAAATACCTGGACCAGCCTGCCATGCTCGTGTTCCCTGCGCTCCTTAGCCTTCAACCTCGCTTACCTCCCCTGGCTGCCTTTGGCACTCGTGCTCTCTCCCACATCGTATCTCATCAGTTCAGCTGGATTCTCATCGTCACCATAGAGGTAGAGGACACAGTCGTGGAAGGTCTTCTGAAACTTGCATGCGTCTGGAAGGTTATCCAGGTATATCTTACGCTGTCCAGTCGCACCGCACCTCCTGCAGCCAAGACGGAAGAAAAGGGCATAGTTGACACCGCCTCCGTAGCTTCTGCTGAACTTGCCCTCAAGGACATCCGCGACGGATTTGCATTTCTGGCATACGAAGTGGAAGTGATCGGTCGAATCCCAAGTTGGCAGAAAGTTACTTGCATCGAATATTTTGCTCTCCTGATCTATAAGACTGTATATCAGGCTCTCAGATGTGGCTATGGGTTTCTTGAGGATCCTGTTTGTAATGAAGCCGTCTTCATATTCAACCTGATAGGGCAGCGGCGGGCGAGAGAGACTGATCAACATCGAACATGTCAGGAGGGGAGCGGGAGCCTTTAAGCCCAGTTCCAATATTCACGGTAATGAGCGTCTGTGCCTGGGAATATGTCGATCGCTGCTGAAGCGAGGCAGCGCCCACATTCTAAGAACAGACGCTGGGACATAGATCGAGCGACCCTAGCTCATCTCAAATCCAGGCCTAGGGAGCTTGGAAAAATACAGGGAATGGAACAGTGCAGTATACTGGCATTCCAGGTGCCCATGTTCAGCAGGACCAGTGCAGCATGCGCCAGACCTTCTTCCTCTTTCGATGAGGGACTGGAGGCCCGATCGGTCGAAGATTAAAAGTCAAAGGAGCGCTGGAAGGCTCGACATAAAAGCATGTGCGATGAAGCATTGGATGGATGCATGACCGAAGGAAAGCGTGAGCGCAGCGAAGCTGAAGAGAGGCGCCTCGAGCGCAGGGAGAGGCTAGTGGAGAGAAGGGACCGCATGCTCATCAAAGACCGCTCATCCGAGTCAGCAGCTCTCGAAGAAGTCTTCGACAAGCCGACACTTATGTTGATATACAGAATGCTTAATCGGGGCATCCTCTCTGAGCTCGGAGGCGTTATAAGCGCTGGCAAAGAATCAAGAGTCTATTACGGCAAAGTGGATGGGAGGGAGGTAGCGGTAAAGATCTACCTGACAGGGAGCGCTGAGTTTCGCAAAGGAATGATTCCATACATAGTCGGAGACTACAGGTTCTCTCACGTCAAGAGGGGCATGAGGAATCTCGTAAGCGTTTGGGCGCGCAAGGAGTTTGTAAACCTTAGGGAGTTTATGAGAGCCAAGGTTGCCGTTCCGGAACCGCTCCATGTCGAAGGAAACGTTTTGGTTATGCGCTTCATCGGGGAGGGTGGAGTAAGAGCCCCACTTCTCAGCGAGATCGATCTGTCCAATCCAGCTGAAACTTATGAAATCCTGATTGGATTCGTGAGACTCATGGTCAAAAATGCTGGCCTGGTCCACGGAGACCTTAGCGAATACAACGTGATGATGTACGAGGGCACTCCATATGTGATAGATGTTTCCCAATCCCTTCCGATCTCGCATCCTTTGGCGATTGAGCTTCTGACAAGAGACATTGGTAACATTAACAGGTTCTTCAATCGTCTGGGCGTAAAGGTTATCGACAGAAATATTTTTGTCGAGGAGTTGATTGGAAGTGGATAAGCCAATCGTAAGTGTACGTGTACCGATCGACAGGATAGGCGTTATCGTTGGCAAGGAAGGTACTGTAAAGAAAAAACTCGAGTCGCTTTTTGGAGTTAAGCTGATGATAGATGGCTCTACAGGCGATATTGAGATCCGATTCGACCCTTCAAATACAGATCGACTCAAAATCGAGAAGCTTAGAGCCATGTTGAACGCGATAGGCGTTGGTTTCTCCCCTCCTAAGGCCCTAAGACTGAGTGAAGATGATATGTTCCTCGAGATCATAGACCTTCAAGAACTTGTTGGCAAATCTCCTCAGGAACTTGAGAGGATAAAGGGACGGATTATAGGCAAAGGTGGGAGAGCT
>CAZWAU010000014.1:0-2779 GCA_964631995.1 uncultured Nitrososphaerota archaeon | reverse complement strand
TCCTTGATGTTGGCGTACGATACTCCCGAGATGTGCGCGCTCTTGATCTGGATGCACTCCCTCGCCCCTGAGCCCTCACGCAAAACCTCAACTATCTTCTTCATCATCTCATAACTTGGCTTGGGGACTCCCAATGTTATGACCTCGTATCAAAGCCTGGTATTTTGGCCATCTTGAACCTCTCCTTTTCAACCGATAAGCTAAGGGTAGTATCTATGCCCCACTTCAGCGTCGTCATGCTTCTCTGGTCAGCCGAAGGATCCAAGCTCGATCCTCTCGCCCCCTCCACAACCACAAGGTTTCCCTTGCTTTGGAACCTAGTCGCGAATGAAAAATCTATGGCTGCATAATCGGTCGGATCGATATCCTCGTCCAAAACCACAACGCCCTTCAACGAAGGATGTGCTGAAAGTGCTGCGAGGATGGCATTCCTTCCATCTCCCTCGGAGTTCTTCCTTATACTGATGGCTGCATGCAGCCAACTTCCAGAGCCCCTTGTGAGGCAGATTCCCACTACCTTGATGCCGATCCTTTCGACATTTTCCAATATACGGGCTTCGAATGGAAGGCCCATCAGCAGCCTATGCTCACTCCCTGCAGGAAGTATCGCGTGGTAGAGCGGATCGCCGCTCCTGTGGATCGAAGTTACTTTTACAACAGGCTGCTCGCGAGGGATGTCGTAAGTTCCGAGGATGTCGGTCATCCATTCCTTTTCTGTCTTTTCGATCGATACCAATCCTTCGATGACATATTGTGCCTCAGCAGGAACTGAAAGATCAGAGCCATCCAATCTTACGACCCTGAGTGGCTCTCCAAGCAGCGCTCCGGCAACCTGAAGCTCATCTAGGCCAGAGGGAGCTGGTGAAGCTGCTGCCACTGTCACAGCTGGATTGGGAGTTATGACGATCGCTACCGGCATGTCCCTTCCTCTAGCCTTATACTTCTGAAAGATCTGGTGCAAGTGCCTCCCCTCGACCATCCTTATCACAAAGTAGCCTTCCCTGGCGAGAAGTCTATGGATTGATGCGTTCTGAACACCCGTCTCAGGATCTGAAGCTATGACTGTAGCGCTCGTTATGTAAGGTCCCGCATCCTTCTCATAGTGCGTAAGAACAGGCAACATCGATAGCTCCTCAGGCTTAACCTTTTGGAAAGTAGGGCTGCTAACCTCCTTGCACTTTAAGGGAGACTCCAAAGCATGCAGAATGTGCCTGTGCACCTTCTCCTCCTCGATACCCAGTGCTCTTGAGATGCGCCTTCTCTTTCCGAAGATGTTTGCTACAACCTTCCTGCCATACTTTCCTACGGAAAGGAAGAGGAGGGCCTTTCCAAGGTCTTTCTCCTTCATGATGGCCGCGGCCTCGAACCTCTCTTCAACATGCGACCTTATGGTCTCGATGTCTCCTTCTTCCTCCAACTTCGAAAGGAATTCCTGAATGCCCTGTTCCCTCAACCGAACCGAACTTTCGTTCTTTACGCCTTCATTTATCGCTATTGGTCGCGAAGAACGATGCGATCCTCCTGGCAAGAAGTTCGTCGTCGTCAGGCATGTTGGAGAGGTTTTCCCTTATCCACCTTGGAAGGTACCTCTTGCAGTACTGAGTTGTGAATCTGCTGTCCAAAAGCACGATTGCTGATCGGTCCGTTATAGACCTGACCGCCCTGCCTGCCGATTGGGATGCCTTCCTGATCGCGGGAAGGGTGTAGCCGTAGAGCTTTCCCCTTTCCGGGTATGTCCGCTCCATGTACTCTATCTCCGCCTTAACCGTTGCGGTTGGGCGGGGATATGGCACGCCAACAACAACCGAGGTGGTCATCTCCTTTCCAGGAAAATCGGCCCCCTCCGAACTCCTTCCGCCAGCTACCGCCATCAATACTCCACCCCCCTTCCCAGCCTGCTGCTTGAACTGATAGATCAGTTCGTCACTCTCGCCCGAGGTGCTCCCGCTCCTCTCCCAGAAGAGTGGTTTCCGAATCATGTCCTCGATCCCAGCTTCTCTCAGCCCTTCAAGCACATCGTAACTAGCGGCAAATACACCGATGTTTTCTGGAGCTGAAGAAGATACCACCGCTATCCTCCTGGCCGTCTTCTCATACATATCTGGATTTCGGGCGTTAAGTTTCGTCGTCGTTCCGGAGACTGCGATGCAAAGTATTTGGTCAGGTGCATAAGGAGCTGGGAAACTTTCCGTTATCGCCCCTTCCGGGATCCCCATGATCTCCCGAAAAGAGTCGAGCGGCTCCAGTGTGCCCGAGGTGCTTATCGTTGCATATGCTGAGGAAAGGACCTCCTTCGCTGTGTCCCTTGGGTCGAGCGAAATTATCTCTAGAGCAGGGTTCCTCCTGTTCTCCCTGTCCCTGAAGCTCATGACATGCGCAAAGGTCTCCTTGCTAGATGTCTCGAGCCAAGTCTTCAGGAAAGTCCCCACCCTCCTGATGTTGGATCTCGGGCTTCTGCCCTCAGCAAGCCTTTCAATCACGTTCTTCTCACCAGCATCTTCCAGCCTCTGAGCTACTGTTGCAAGGTCCTGCGTTCCGAGCCTTCTCTTTAGTACAGAAACAAACTCCTTCGGCTCGATCAGCTCCTCTTCCTCATTTGCTCTCTCCGCGATCTCCTGCAAAACCTCCGCGATCTGCATGCAGATCTTCTGGAGCCTTTTCTGCCTCCGCTGGTGCGCCTCGATCTCAGCAAGCCTGATGCTCT
Organism: uncultured Nitrososphaerota archaeon; assembly: GCA_964631995.1. GTDB lineage: Archaea > Thermoproteota > EX4484-205 > EX4484-205 > DTQO01 > DTQO01. The sequence continues at coordinate 75 of CAZWAU010000014.1, read as the reverse complement.
GGAGGGTCAGACCCTCGCTTGCCACCTCCTTGCATGCCTCGGGCAGGTTGTGCGATTCGTCGAAGACTATGATAG
>CAZWAU010000013.1:0-6452 GCA_964631995.1 uncultured Nitrososphaerota archaeon | reverse complement strand
TACGCCCGCAAACATGCACGAGAACGCGATGTTCAAGCCACTGCTCAAGGCTGCGAAGGAGGAGGGCGTCAGGGTCTCATGGGTGGCAGGCGATGCTATACATGACAACAGGGAGACGAGGAGCTTTCTGAAGAGCATAGGATCTAGAGCCTTCATCGATCACAATCCGAGGAGAGCTGGTAAGAGAAAGGCGAGGCCGATGTCCAAGACCTGCAGGAGGATGAAGGCATCGGTTGAGAGGGTCTTCTCGAGGGCTAAGGAGCTTCTGGGCATGGACAGGATCAGGGTCAGAGGATTCGACTCGGTCAGCATCCACGTGCATATAGTCTTCATAGCCATGCTGAGCGTGGCGATAGCCGCTAATGGTAACGGATTGGATGACAAGATAAGATGCATCAGAACGATCTTTTAGAGGAGAGGGTAATTTTGAATAGCCCTAAAGCAGTTTAACCGCGGATTTTCCGATCTCAAGGCAAAGGTAGATTAAAATTAAAGTTGCCAGAAGGAGGAACATAATAACAACTGAAAAGCCAAGATATTCAAACTTCCAAAGAAAAAGCCAGACAATGTTTAGAATGCTGCTTAGTACAAAGAGCCAGCCAACCTTTTTTCTAACTTCTTTTCCTTTTTCGCTTGGCAATGCTTGAAAAACTACAAAGACTCCCAACAGAATGTAAATAACACCCCATATTGAGAAAACGTAACCTGCAGGAGTTATAAGAGTTGGATTTATATCAGAAATTTGAGCTGTGTTTTTGCCACCTATAATTGTGGTGCTACCAGCTAATCCGTTTACAAAAACTACCGCCAAAAAAGCAACTACATTTAGCCATTTCAAAAGGATAGATGATGTCGTTGTCATTATAAATCAATTCAAAATTGATTCATTTTTGAACCGCAACTCAGCGTGTACTATGCCCTCTTACCTTGATGCTATTTGTGGTTAAATCCACAGCGAGATGGCTTGAGATTCTAAACATCAATACTTGCCAAAAATAGAGGAGCTTCTTTCTTTGATACTACATACACATCTCTTAAATGTCTCGGCTTTATCCAGCTTCCAAATTTGGTTTTTATTTCAACACCGATCTGCCTTTGATCAACCTTAACAACTACATCGACTTCTGTCTTATTTCTCCAATAGAAAACGGGATATTTTCTGGCCAAGTGTGTCGCTACCAATGATTCGAGCATGTCATCTTCATTTATTTTTGCTTGAGTAAACTCACAAATCGTCCCGTAGAGAAAAGGATCGGTGACATGGATCTTCTTGTTCTTCCTGTAGGCGATCCTCGAATCCTGATCCAGAAAATTCAGGATCTTGACCACGAACAGTTTTTCGAGTTCCTCCAAATATGCTTGCGCCGTATGGGGAGATGAGATGGAGGTCTGCCTTGACACGCTTAGCCAGCTTATTGGCGTAAGCCTAGCTCCCACCACGTAAGCCAAGATTTCCTTCATATAACTTTCATTCCTCCCCAACTTCATGAAATCATTCCTCAACCAGTCCATGTAGACCTTCCTGGTTTCGAAAGATACCTTGCCTCTCATGTGCATGTCTTCTATAGATAGTGGGAATCCTCCAGTAGATAAGTACCTGTCGAAAAGGTCCTTGAGGAGCTCCTCGTGCACCTTGTTAGCTTTCATAGCACGCTCAACCTCGGGCAGGCCTCTCCTCGCAACTTCGATTTTCCTCAGCGCCCTTACATACTGTGAAAAACTCATGGGGTAAAATACGATATCTTTTCCTTTCCCCCTTCTACCAGGAAAATATTCTTTTTGCTTTAGGATTTCAAGGCTAGCGGAGCCACTTATCACTATAACATCCTTCTTGAAAACACCTTGATCGATCCTGATCTTGAGGGCCCTATGCCAATCTTCTACGAATGTTATTTCGTCCAGGATGATAAAGGATGATGATATTCCATTCTCATTCTTGAAGTTGACATAATCATCTAAGACCTCCCCTAGTTCCCTAAAATCTGCAAGTTCCTCGCACGAGAAGTAGAAAACAGATTTAGGATTCAGCTTTGGCAAAAGTCTCTTGTGGACCCAGATCTTCAAGGCGGTAGTTTTTCCAACTTGTCTTGGACCCACAACGAAATTCAGGGAGAAAGGTTCAAAATCGAATTGCTCTATAATGGGTGGGATCCATCTAATTTCTTTTCTTACCCATTCTTCATAAGTCTTGTCGATTTCATCGTACCACCATGGGTTTTGCGATTCCATGCATTAAAAATGCAAATCATTATTAATAAATATTTGCATTCATATTGCAAACATCATTTTGGGTCCGGAATAAACTAAGGAATACATCGCTTCGATATTGTAACCACTTCGAAGCTCAGACTTGAAGTTAAGGCAACAAATGGAGATAAATCTGCACGCGTATACGAGTTACGTGTCTACAATGAGACCTGAAGAAGGCACATGCATGGTGAAACTTGCTGCATCCCGCAACCTTATAAGATGAAAATGTTGTTCTCACAAATCTTTTCTGAGCCTACCTAACTTTACTTAGTTATGGCCCTCTCGAAGAGGGGAATTGCGATGCTTATGCTGACGACCGCTATGATAATCAGGATCGAGATCTCACTGGTGATCGCTGTCATCGGTGCCCCCCAGCACCATCACCTTCCTTAGGGCCGTGACAGCATATGTGCTTCATCGAATTTCCAGATTGTAAGGATACTCTGGAATTCAATCAAGAGGCTCAGATTATCCGAGACGTAACACTGACAAACAATGATGCGAGACGGCAGAATTAATCTAACTAAGTTCTATAACCGTTTTGTGTACCAACTGAATTTCTTGAGAAACAGTGATGAACTGGAAAGATATATTATACGAAGTCCATTCTCGATCCTTCATAGGCCCCCTTCACTTCCCCGTCGCTCAACCTCCTGCCATAGATGCTAACTTCGCATATCTTTCCAGAGAAGTAATCCAGTTCGCCGAAACCTATCTTCAATGGTTCTTCGTTTGAGATATCATATTCATCAGGGTCAAAAGGAGACGACATTGCCTTCAACTCACCATCGATGTAAAGCTTCAGCCTGCCACCATCCTTCACAGCCACGATGTGCTTCCAACCCCAGCCCAAGTCGCAGTCATAGGAGGCACATTTTCCAGCTTCCATGGAGAACACCTTCCCGCGAATATCGCAAGGCGCGTCTAATACAGAACTGGTGCAGCTACCTGTGCTCGCGAAGAGCTTGCCATTAAATACCGTCAGACTGGTCAGCCGACTCCACTCCTTAACCCTCTCATCATAATCCTGGATCGAGGGGTCGACAGGGGCCGGCATCCATCCAACTGGTTCGAAGAACCGAGCCATCCTTGTCCAATCTTTCCCCCCTTCGTAACGCCAGACCTCCGACCTAGGAATCGAACCAGCGTAGAATTTTCCATTATAAACCGTCAACGCGTTTATCTCGGTACTATCCCCAGGCTGTCCGCAATCTCTCCAATCCTCTCCTCCCATGTAGACAGCCACCTTACCTTCTGGCCATGTCCCGGCATGAAGCTTTCCCCTGTAAACCTCTAGGGAATGCACTTGGGTGCTGCCAACAGGTACCCCGACGTATTTCCATCCGCTTCCATCGAAGCAGTAGACAGCCGGAAATCCGACATAGAGCTCCCCATCATGGACGCTCATGGCATGGGGGAAACACGCCTTCGGACCTTCGGTCGGAAACTCTCCACTAACTCGCCACCTTGTCGCACCATCGTAGACGAAGACCTTGTAGGTGCCTCCGTTCGCGTCATCACCCCCGCAGTAAAGTTTGCCCGCATATGATGCCATGCAGATGATTCGCCTGCATTGACCAGGCTGCCCACAATCCATCCAATCCTTCCCACCTCTGTAGCTATAAATGCGGCAATAATCCAAGTCATCGGTGTGAACACGGGTCCAATCTATGTTCCACGTGGCTGCATAAAGTTTTTTATCATGAACTATCAGTGGTCCGACTCCCTTTGTCTTTAGATTTCCAACCCTCCCACAGTCTTCCCATTCCTTTTGTTTCTTGAAGCGGTAAACGTGTGACCACTCTTGGAATATCTTTCCATCAGTGGTTGCAGCATAAAGGCTACCTTCATAGACGGTCAGCGAGTTAACGTAGTTGCTGGATTCACTCGGTCTTCCGTGGTCCTCCCATTGACTAACTTTGCCGTTGTCTATCCCGAAGCATACGTGCTTATCATCTCCATGCGAATTGTACCCTCCTGCACTGCTGTTTATCGAGATGGTGAACCCTCTCCGCCTTGAAGGGTCATACTTATTCACCACATCGCCGATGATATCGGTGATGCCTCTTCTAGTCCAGATCCAACAGCAAACCGAGAAATCTTCGGTTCCTAGATCCAACGAATCACTATGTTCAATTAGTACATAGCTGCTGCAACCGTTGAACTCTCCGGTTCGAAGGTTCGCATCGAAATTAATGCCGTGATTGCTATTACCCGAGTAGTCCTTGCAATCGCCCTTCAACTTCCAGTAGCCCAGAAGATCTTTCCGTCCGATTATCCACATTCTTACTATCTCCTTGAGGTTCTAAGCAAGCTTCATACATGTTTCAGCTCAATCTATATCTATAGAAAAATATATATAATTATAATTTTTATGATTGATAATGATACGTGAAGTAGAAGAGACCAAAGCCAAAGAAGCCCCAATAATACCGATCCTCCTGATAGTTATTATCGCGAGCTTCTTCGGGCCGATGTGGCAGCTCCTAATCTCAAGCTTTCCATACTGGACGATCAATTCATTGGGCGAAGCCGTCTGCAACATGGGGCTGACTGTTCTTCCTTTTCTCGTATTGGCTGTTGGAGCCCTTGCAGGCCACATCGGACCGCTGAAGGAGAGGATGAGGGCATCAAACTTGGCCTACGCCTACATAGCGGTGCTGCCAGTCTCATATACCATCCTCTACCCCTGGGCTCTCGGGACTGGTTATATCTGGGCCAGCCGCTACACAGAGGAGGTCTTATCGGCCCAAATTGTGCCTTGGTTCATGGCGCCTCCAGCCTCCATCTGCAGGGTCATGGCGATAGGAGGCCCCATCAACCTAAGTGCTTGGATTGTGCCGATTGCCTGGTGGTGGACAGTGACAGTTGGCCAGGGTCTTTTCTTTCTCGCATTGGCTACGGTGCTACGGAGACAGTGGATCGACATCGAGCAGGTACCTTTCCCACAGACGATGATCATGCGAGAGCTTGTACAGAACGTGAATCCCAGTACAGAGGGATCATCCAGACGGAGGTGTGTCTTCATCGGGATATTAATCGGGTTGGCTTTCCAGATACCGATAACGCTGACAGGCATCTTCCCCTGGTTTCCTGACATCTATGGTATAAAGATAAACACCTGCCCGCATGTCACCCGCTACTTCGTTTCTGGCGAGATGTTCGCATCGATACCAGGAATGATGATGGTTAACTACAATCCGGTTGTAGTCGCGATAGCGTATCTTGCTCCTATGGCAGTACTTTTCAGCACCTGGTTCTTTGCACTTGTCTATATGGTAGCTGTTCAGATCTCTTATACCATGGGCTACTATACTGGCATCACAGATATCGGTGGTTGCGGGAGGTACTGGTGCCACCCCTCGCCACAGACAGACCCACCATTAAAATTCATGGCAATCGCGGGAGGCGGAATTCTCATTCTAGGAGTGATGAACATGGTGCTGAACAGGCGGTACATAGTCGACACCATTCAAGCCGCTATGGGACGAGGGGCTCTCAAGGAAAATGAAAAGGAAGAGGCCATGAGCTACAGAGCCTCCTATATCCTGCTGTTTGGAAGCTTCATCTTCATGGTACTCTTTTGGATGTCCTCGAGCCTCGCCTTGTTGGACGCGTTACTCCTCCCTATCAGCGCATTCCTGATATGGTATGGCCAGACCCGGATGTTTGGGCTGGCAGGAACTTACTGGGTGTCCTCGGATAAAGGCCTAATGCTCTTCCGCATAGTGCATCCAACCCCAGACACACCCGTGACGACACAACAGTACATCATATACAAGTTCGCTACGACTTCTGGATGCAATTTCGCCACAGAAGGTTGGGGTGGCGCAGCGTTCAGCTCATTCGCTGGATACAAGATGGGCAAGCTTTTTGGCATCCACCCGAAGGATGTGTTCAGAGTCGTCTTGTTAGTCATAATGGTAGCCCCACTGTTCTCGTTCTCGGGCTTCCTGACCCTGATCCACGCCTTGGGTGGCAGTAATATTGGAGTCTGGAAGAACTGGTACGAGGGGATTGGAGAAAGGTACGAGAACTATCCAGCTTGGTGGTCCTCATTACCTGCTCAGGATCCTTGGATACCCTACATGCTCCTTGGCATGGTCTGGATAGCTGTGCTCAGCTTCCTTCATGCAAGGTTCGTCTGGTTCCCTCTCGAGCCCATCGGTTGGTTGATCGGAACTACGGCGGCATCAGCTCTC
>CAZWAU010000012.1:0-3182 GCA_964631995.1 uncultured Nitrososphaerota archaeon | reverse complement strand
TTATGATTCTTAGGTCGGTCATGATAGGGGTTGCATCAGCGAACTCAAGCTTCTCAGGCTTTGCATGTGGATGCTTGAACATCTCAAGCATCGATACCTTCAGGAAAGTGTTCTCAACGCCCACTTTTCCTTTTTCCAGTCCAAGCTCCTTCCAAATTTGCATCAGTGAATGAAGCATTCCAACTTCATCTTCGAATCCGAAAATGTGCTCCGATGCACAAGACTTCTTCATGTCTTCGAGGTCAGTCTTGGGCACCCCGACGTATGTAGCGCATCCTTTCGAGACTATAGCGAAAGCGCACAGCCTACCATCCCCTACAAGATACATCATGTTCTGGGGTTTTGTTAGGAGGATCGCATCGAGGCCTGCTCCTTCCATCAAAGTACAAGCGCGCTTTACCCTTTCCTTGAATACCTTGCTCTCTGCTAGAGCGCCTCTACTATACTTTAGTTGTTCTTGCAAATCAGGCTACAGCTCCACTTTACTTTTTTATATACTTCTCTGGGTTTCTGTCGAACTTTTGCTTGCAAATCGGCGAACAGAAGTAGTAGGTCTTTCCATCATGTTCGGACTTCCACCTGGCGGTCTTCTCATCGATCTCCATGTCGCAAACTACGTCCAACACCATGTTACCTTTACACACCTTTGAAAGACGCTGTCTAGAAAGGTTATATTTTTTCCTCTTGACACTTAAGCACAATGCTCCGAATACTATTGATATCCATAATGACGGAATAGGTCTTCATTTTATGGTCTTAAGCTGCGCTTCATGCTGAAAAGCAAACAAAATATAATGCGTGATTTAGGTCATTAGTTTGACCGGTTTTGAAATAGTTCGTTTCCGCTTGAGATGAGTCTTGCCATAGCGATCTTAACGATTGGGCTTTTTCGGGCCAAAATTGGATTTAAATGCGCCAATAGCAGGCAAACCCAATGCAATAGTCGCTCTATCGTGGGGTTTGTTGATCCGCTGAGCATGCCTTCGTCCTTAGATCGTTCACCTCCTTCTCCTTTAACATCTCCTCCTCCAAAACGCAAGTTGGACATAACAATACTACTTTTAGATCTCGATCGGTCAACCACTCTTTCCCATATTCTATCGATGAATGCGGGTGGGGATGTATGTCTCTCGGTCCTACATCCTCTGCGATGCGATAGAGGAAACCTAGAGCCCTGCCATCATGCTTAATATTCCCGTCATCAGATATCGAAACCACTGTAGGTTTGTGGGAAAATGCCATCGCCAATTCGAGATCCTGTGTGATCGTGCTCCCTTTTCTGAGAATCTTAAGCTCAAGGGGTGAACCATGGTACCATGCTTTGTCGTAGTCCCATTCCATGTGCTTCTCCTTTGGGTTGTTTGCATATTTAGCTATGCTGCGAAAAGACCTTCCATATGGCTTCTTGAGCCTTAAATTGGCGCATGCCAGGTGGAGAGGATAGACTAGGCCCAAAATTTCAAAGCAAAGGGATTTATTTATCTCCAAGTGCTTTACCAATTGCGCCATGCCAAAACTTGCCTCCGTGTTTGCAAGCAGGCAGCAGACTCGCGCGCTCGAACTCCTATTGTCGAACAGTTCTAAGGTCTATAGCCAAGCCGGACTGGCGAGAGAAATGAGGTGCTCAGCATCGACGGTCTCAAGGATTATGAAACCTTTGGTCGAGATGGGTTTTGTAAGGATGGATACGGTTGGCGATCAGATGAAGATTCTGGCCCTCAACATGGAGAATGAGAGGACAAGGGTTCTAATGGAATTCTATGACAAGTTCAAGAGCCTTTAGGGTAATATGGAATGGCTCTATTCGAAAGGATCGAACCGAATGTCGACGCCAGAGGTTCGACGGCCGTATTTGGAATATATGGCTGGGGGAGTGTCGGCAAGATCTGCCTGAGCCTCCTGATCGACCTTTTGCATGCTAAAAAGGTCGGTGAGTGCTCTACTCCAGCCCTTCCAAGTGTCTTGATCTCGCAAGGCGATGGTTTCGGTAGAATGCCCACCATCGAATATTACCTATCCGAAAAGCATGTTCCAAAGATCTTGGCTATCACTGGAGACACTATCGCGAACCAGTTTGATGCCAGACAGTTTTACAGTACCATCGAGCACGTAGTATCTGTTGCGAAGAGGCTTGGAGCGGCCCAGCTGATAGCTATCGATGGGACCATTGGGAGTGAAATGGAAAAGATCAAGGTTTTTGCTTCCCGCCCATCTTTGGCAAGGAAGGCAGCCGTCCACGGAGCAACAATTTTGGAAAAAAAGGTTGTTCGTGGATACGTTGGAGTTATGGTTGGACTCGCCAGAATACGTGGCTTGGACAGCATTGGAGTGGTTGTACCATGTGAGAATCCAGAACTGAGCCAGCGGGCCGGACTGGCAGCCTTCAAGTACCTGATCTCGTTCCTCGACATTAAACGGCAGCCTGAGTAGGGCGGTGCTGCTCTCCAGCAATTTGTGGCAGGTCAGGGCATGTGCCAAGGTTCGATGGGTTCGGCATTGCGGTACTCCTTCGGCTTAATGCTGTACCTGCAAAGGGGCTTGGTCAAGTGCCTGTGGGCCCTAGGTGGAGGGAGGTAAACGCCCGCTTGAATATCCCTACTGCATTTTACCACATCTGGTTTCTGCAACCATAAACCACATCTTTTGCACCTGTATCCCTGCCACAAGCCGGATGACTTGCACTTGGTTCCACAGCGGGGACACGTGGGAGGAACGGAAAGGAGGACCTGTACAAGTTCGACGACCTCGATCTTTTCGATGTTTAGGGTGATTCTCCCGCCATCAAGCAACCTGATCCCTCCGTACGCCTTTACATGATCGCCAGGCAAGAGGCTTGAAACCAAGTCTCTGAAGCTACCGGTAGGCTCGTAAGCTGCGCACTCTAGCTCTCCTGTTGCATCCCTTACCGAAAAGATCACGTGTCCTCCCTGGATCCTCCGAGGATGCTCGCTGACAGAACCTTCGATGCAGACAGATTCGAATGGTTCGACCGAAGATATCGCTGCTGGAATGGATGGCAGATGGGCATCCGTGCCCTGGTTGGTCCTGAAGATCGTCCATCTTTCAACTGGTTCTTGAATGATCAAAGAGCGGAAAGCTTGAAGGACTGTTGCTGGATCCTCGCCCCTTATCCCCAAGAGGACAGGATCTCTGCCATGGGGGGAGATCAAAATCCTCCTGGT
>CAZWAU010000011.1:0-17623 GCA_964631995.1 uncultured Nitrososphaerota archaeon | reverse complement strand
GGAGTATGCAGGCTCGCTCTGGGGCACCGGTATGCCAGCTTCTATCATGGCGCGCTTGAAAAGACCCCTGTCCTCTGTCACCTCTATTGTCTTGATGGGAGAACCGAGTACTTTCAAGGCATACTTATCTAGGATTCCTTCATTGTAAAGCTGGACTCCAAGATTAAGTCCAGTCTGTCCACCAAAACCGAGGAAGATTCCATCCGGCCGTTCTATCTTGATGATATCTGTGACAGTCTTGACCGTCAGGGGCTCAAGGTAAACCTTGTCTGCTATCTTCAGGCTTGTCTGGATCGTCGCCACATTTGGATTCACGAGTACGGATTCTATTCCCTCTTCCCTCAGCGCCTTCAGGGCTTGGGAGCCGCTGTAGTCGAAGTGCGGAGGCCGTCTAGTGGCTGGCCTTTTCCGCTGCCTGTCCTATAATTATGCCGCCGCTCCCAATCACCAAGACCTTCTTCACCGACTCTAACTTAGGCATTCATCTCACCTCCTTCAGAAAATCGTCGAAGATATACTGGGTATCAAGGGGCCCGGGGCTTGCCTCTGGGTGGAACTGCACACCCATGAATGGCCTACTCTTGTGCCTCATACCTTCAACAGTCTTGTCGTTGGCGTTGACCATCGTCACATCAAATCCTGTGCATGAAAGGCTCGAGGGATCGATGGCAAACCCGTGGTTTTGGCTTGTTACATAAGCCCTTCCAGTTCTGATATCCAAAACAGGATGGTTCTGGCCCCTGTGACCGAATTTGAGCTTGTAAGTATCCCCTCCAGAAGCAAGCGCGAGCACCTGAATGCCCAAGCATATGCCAAGTATTGGCATTTCAAGATCCATTAGGTACCTTACGGTCTCAATCACGTAAGGCACCAACTTAGGATCGCCAGGTCCGTTTGAAAGAACTACGCCCTTCACCCCCAGAGAGAGTATCTCGTCATACTTGAGCGACGGGGGGACAACAGCTACGCTTGCTCCCCTTCTCGTAAGCGAGTCTATGATAGACCTCTTGACACCGCAGTCGATCAATGCCAAAGCCATCTTTCCGGAGCTGCCAAACCAAGTGATCCGATCTGTTGCGACCTCCCTAACGAGGTCGCGCTTGTTTGGGTCTTCGATATGTCCGACCAGCCTCTTCAATGGTGTTGGATCGAAAAGTTCTCCGTAATCAAAAACCTTCAAGGCGCCAAGCATTGTGCCGTGAGTTCGTATCTTTCTAGTTAAGAAACGTGTGTCAACACCTTCTATTCCTGGAACGGAGTTTTCCGACAACCAATCATCCAGTGATTTTTCTGAACTCCAATGGCTTGGTTGGCGGCAAAGCTCGCGCACCACGTAGCCAGATATCTTGGGCGAATCGGATTCGAAGTTTGTGTGACATACGCCATAATTTCCAATTAGAGGATAAGTCTGGATCAGAATCTGCCCTTTGTAGCTTGGATCCGTTATCGACTCTGTATAGCCGACCATCCCGGTATTGAAGACGACCTCCCCAGTTACCAAACCCGAATAACCGAAGCCAAAACCTGTCAAGAGAGTGCCGTCGTCGAGAACAAGCGCGGCATTTCTCTTTCTGTCTTCGGTCGTTGGGCTCGAGCCCTCGGCAGGTTGAAGAATCCCAGATTTAAGGATTTTGTTGGAAAAGGGCGCGAGTACTTAATTTAGCGGCTTTCCTTTTTTCCCAACGGTTGCCATAACTCTGTTTGCCGTGACCGTTGACAGACTGAACAAATCTATGAAGCCCTTCGAGAGCGATTGGTCAAAAGTTGAGCCTTTCTCGTACATCGCCAAAGATTTATCGTATAGGGACCATTTCGATTGCCTTCCAACTATCCTCATCGAGCCCTTGTACAGCTTAATCCTTACCTTTCCCTCGACCCTTTCCTGAATTCGATCGAAAAAGGCATCGATTGCCTGCCTGCACGGATCCATCCAAAGGCCGCAGTAGACAAGGCGAGACCAATAGCTCTCAAGTAAGGATTTCGCCTCGAGCTCTGCCTTTGTAAGAACTGTTTTTTCCAAATCCATATGCGCAGACATCAAGGCGACGGCAGCAGGAGCTTCATATATCTCGCGTGACCTTATGCCCACGATTCGGTCCTCGATATGGTCTATCCTCCCAACACCATGGGACCCCACCAACCTATTGAGCTCTCCAACAAGTTCCAATCCAGCCATCTCCTTTCCATTCATCCGTACCGGAATTCCCCCCTCGAATTCCAACTCGACATAAGCAGGTGAATCTGGCGCCCTTTCAGGCGCAACGGTCCACTCAAACGCCTCCTCGGGAGGCTCTGCCATCGTATCCTCTAGCTCTGCTCCTTCGATAGACCTGCCCCAGATGTTCTGGTCGATGCTGAACCTAGATTTTGGCGGTATCGGAATATTCCTTGCTGCCGCGTACTCTATCTCATCGTCCCTCATCATTCCCCACTCCCTTACAGGTGCTAGTATCTCGAGCTGTGGAGCGAGAGACTTGAACGATGTCTCGAACCTGACTTGATCGTTGCCCTTTCCTGTGCAACCGTGGGCAACGGCACTGGCTCCTTCCGCTAGGGCGACATTGACAACCTTCTCTGCTATCAAAGGCCTCGCCAACGCGGTTGAGAGCGGGTAAGAGCCCTGGTACATGGCATTTGCCTTTATCGCCCTGAAAACGTAATGTTCTACAAATTCCTTCTTGGCATCCACGCATAAACTCTTTATGGCTCCAATCTTCAAGGCCTTGGAAACCAAGTGGTTGAGGTCTTCGCCCTGGCCAACGTCAACTATCGCCGTGATAACCTCATATCCCAGCTTCTCGCTGATCCACTTTATCAGGACGGATGTGTCCAGGCCTCCTGAGTATGCAAGCACGCATTTCTTCAAGCAGGTACCTTCCAAGAACAATGTGGAAACCCTTATCTGCTTTTTCTTCGACTTGCCAGCCATGCTGAGAAATAGGCTGATCTTGATCTTCGCTCTTATCACTCTCGTGCCTTTTGGGGTTGTTCGAGCAAGTGACGAGATCGATGTGCAATGGTACCGGACACCAACGATTGACGGAAGGATTGGGCAGAACGAATATCCTCCCCCCGCTGTTTCCATCCAGTGGAATGGAGCTGAGAGCTGCAAAGTATACGTTTGTCAGAACGCCTCCTTTCTATTCATAGCGGTTGAAGTACCAGATGAAACTAACAACAACCAGAACGACAGGATTAAGATCTGGCTTGGAAAAGAACCTCCTTCACCGGAGAGGTCCTTCAGGACAGACGACTACTACATAATTGCAACAAGAAGTGGCCAATGGAGTGTGGACAGGTTGGAGGTCTCAAACGCGTCGACGACGGATTCGAGTGGGTGGAGAGTCGAGGTGGCGGTTAGCTTCTCAGAACTTGGGATAGCAAAGGGAAGGAAGAAGGCCATAGCTATCATAATCGAGGATGATAGAAGTGTAAGAGTTCGCTGGCCTGAAAATGCGCAAGAGAACAGTCCAAAGACATGGGGAACCCTCTACTCAACTTATTCCTGGGGCACGATCGAGCTTGTGCTCCAGTCTCTAAAGACAGACACCACGACTCTTATAGTGGGTAGGAATATCACGATCATTGTCGAATACTCGAACGAAGGCACGGCTCCTGTCGAAAATGTAACGGTGGGGTTCTATGTGGACAATTCTACCTATATAATCTTAAACGATACAGAAAGGATCGAGCCTCATCGACTAGGCTATGTCAGTGTAAATTGGACAGCAACGTTTGGAAACCACACGATAAGCGCGAAGCTTGATCCTTTCAACAGAATATTCGAAAGGAACGAGGACAACAACGAAAAGGCGATCAGCGTCCAGGCAAGGATGGCAAAGCTCAAGGTTAGATCGATACAAGGGATTAACATAACGGTTGGGGAGCAGACTAAGAAAGTGAATGCAAGCGGAGAGGTCGACTTCGATGTTTCCCTGGGAAGGATAAACCTCGCGACACAAAACGTGCTGTACCAAGGAGATACTAGGTATGTCTTCCAAAGGTGGAGCAACTGGAAAAATGACAGCACCATAGAGCTCATTATAAGTAAAGATTTTGAGATAGAGGCTTTTTACAAGAAAGAGCACAGGCTCAGGTTTATCTTTCAGGACAGCGATGGCTCACCCATAAGTCCGCAGCCAAGTAAAGTTATGCTATCAGCTCCCAACGGCTCCATCATAACGCTGAATGGAACTTATGATGTGTGGCTTCAGGAAGGCACGGTCATAGTATCAAACATAATATGGTCTGGTATCAATGTGATATCGGAAAATGTGATCTATCGTGTCCAAGGCCCTGCAAATCTGTCGATACGTTGTAGGATATACGATGTGGAGGTAAGGGTTAGAGACAGTTTCGACTTTCCTGTGCAGGGCGCGAATGTCACCCTCGTCCTACCAAATCAAACTTCGGTCTGGAGAACGACGGACAGTGAAGGCAAAGCTATCTTCATCGGGATCCCAGTTGGAAGGATCGATGGCAGTGTATCGAACCTTGGAACCACTACCCCGATAAGTGGAATAGAGATAACTTCTAACTATACGATTCCGGTCTTCATACCGCTATCGATGAACACGATCCTCATATTGGTCGCCATGTTGGTCGGTATAGCGGCGACGCTATTGGTCATATGGATGAAGAGAGGGGCTAAAAAGCAGAAGATACCCGAGCCTCTTCGTTCTTTGGGTCCGCCAGTTTAAAGGGGGTTCACTTGTATTTCTCGAGCTTGCTCAGCTCATCCTTCGCTTCCGATATTACCCTTTCGACATCTGTTGCTATCTCTTCTACTAACTTACTGATGTCCGAATTTAAATTCCGATTTCCTTTTCCTGCCTCCCATCTTTCGGTGTTCATGTGATCGAATCGAGAGAGCAGTTCTTGCGCGAAAGAAAGATGTTGCTCCGCCTTTATACAGGCGTCAGATAGATCACTTCCTAACTGAGTTTTATCTGCTGGACTCTCTAAGGAACCTCGTAGAAAATCCTCGATCTCCGATGACTCAATGGCCCATAAACCCTCTTTCGCTAGATTGAGCCTTGCAAGGAGCTTGGTCGCTTGCTCCCAGACACTGTCACTATTAGTTGTAACCCTAAGATGGGTTAAGCCATTCCTCCAACCCTCCAACTTTGATTCATCTGGCTTTGGCAATTTTCGCGTGGAATCTCTCCTAAGATCCTGAATTGCTTTTCGGCATATGGAAGGGATATCGATCGAAGGCGTGCCAGACATCCTGTTTATGTAGCAGCAGACAAGTAATTAAAGCCTATTGGAGATGGTAAAAAGATAGGAACCATGTCCAGTCAAGCATTATAATCTCTGGGCAGGAGGTTGTTGCGACGCAATTTGCCAGGTAGCATTCTCATCGCGGGTCACGCCTCGATAGACACAGTTACGAATGTTGTCGGACGCAGAAGGCAACCTGGTGGTGCAGCCCTTTACGCGGCTGTAGCTGCAAGGGTCTTCAATGGCAACGTGAGCCTTATGACCGCCATAGGCAAAGACTATGAGTATAAGGAGCTTTTAAGGGAGGTGTTTCCTCGAGCATTCATTAAAGAGTCGAAGGCCAATTCCACAAGGTTTGAGATAGAATACGACGAAGGATGGAATGCGAACTACAAGATGACAAGCTTCGGTGCCGCTCGCTTTCTGAGGGCGAACGATATAGTAAAGGCGTCGATTGGTTGCCAGTATGTTCACTTGGCACCAATGCCACCTCACAAAGTTTCCAAGATTCTAAAGGAGCTTAGAAAGGGGAAACAAGATACGGTCGTATCCGTCAATACATGGGAAGGATATATGGGACGGAAAGAGGATAGGAGGCTGCTCATAGAGATCGCAAGGGAGTCGAATTTCTTCATAGTCAATGAGAGGGAGATAGGAAAACTGACTGGAATATGGGATACGGCAATGGCAGCAAAGCGATTCGAATCCAAACAACTGATAGTGACTCTTGGTGAACTTGGCGCAGTCTATGTCAAAGAAGGGCATCTCAGCCTCATACCCGCGACAGTCGGGATAGGGGGAAGCCCTGTGGACACAACTGGTGCAGGAGATTCGTGGTGCGGAGCATTCTTGGGAGCCTATTCTTTGACGAATGATTTGGAGCTTTCCGTCATGGCTGCGAGTATATTGTCTTCTCTGAAGTGCAGGGGCTGGAATTTCCAAAAGCTGCTCGATCTTAGGTTTGAGAGCGTTGAGGACCTGGTTGATTATGTCGTCAGGCTAAGAGAAGGGGGCCAGCTGACCATGAGGCGCTATTTTCGTTAAAGATTTAGGCTGACAGTTCCTTCTTTATCAGATCCCTGATTGCAGCCCTAATGGCTTCGCTCCTGTTTGGGTACTGTCCCTGTTTCACGAGTATATCCAAGGCGTTTAGGAGCCTCTCCGGAAGCTTCACCGTGACGACCTTCAACATATCCTTCCAAGAAAGCGCACATGATAGGAGATAAAACGCTTACGCTTCTCGAACCCAGAAATAACTCTGAAGGGCTCTGGAATCGCATTGGCAAACCTACTTCGAGAGATCTTAAGTGGTCTTGATGAGCCCTGAGAGGATTTCATCACACGAGCAAGAACATGAAGGAACCTAGGTAATTTCAGGTCCTTAGGACGAGGAAATGGGGTCTACCATATGCTCTCAAACCGATACTCCAGAGCCTCTCTTATAACCCCCCTTGAGCTGTAGTGAAACCGCCTAAAAAGTACAAATTTAAACAGTAAGGTGTGGGCCGGGCAGGAATCGCTGTTTCAATACGCTAGGCCTGAAGAAATACATTGGAAATTCGCCAGTTGTCATTGGTTATCCGATCTTTTGATCCCTTTTCTCTGCTGAGATAATGACATGAAGTTTTTTAGAGGAGCAAAATGGACATCTCGCATCTGGATCTTGGAGACCATCCAATACGAAATTTTGATAACAGCTTTGGCATATATAATATGTCCTATGTTTAATCGCATAGAGGACCTGAAAGATTATGAAAAATAGTAACAAATATGAGATAGGATGACATAAAGCGATCCAATGGAAAAAACATTTCCATTAGGGGATTGTCGATCCAGAATAAAACATAAACCATCAACAGCGACGCTAATATTGCCGTGATGGACCATTTCCACCTCCTGATGATTCTCCATAAATACCTTGCAATTACTTTCCTCTTCATCCTCCCCACAAGCCCCTTATACATTCACACTTATTGTAATAGGCTTTTGAAAGCTATAACCTTTTTTGAATTTTTAGAATATATGCTAGAGTGCCCGATCCAAACCACATCTTCTAGTTCAAGGCTTACCTCCTTTTCTGCTAACTTTTGGCCTTGAGATTGAGACATCAATCCTTTCTATTACTGAAGATCATGCAAGACGCCCTATCAAGCCTGCTATAACTGCTACGCATGTGGAGGAGGCCAGCTGGCTCAAAAGAAGTGCATAAAAGATAGAATCTTGCCACGTGAAAATGGAGGATGTAAAGTCGAACAATTTTATGGTAGCAAGGCCCAAGTTCGCAAGGAGATAAGTAGCTGACACGATTTCCCATCCCAGAAGCATGCCAAAAATTTTCCTTCCAATTTTAACACGAACCAAGAGCTTGGAAAGCCTTTTCGAACCACTCAGATCCTCCAATAAGGCCCTCCAAGAAGCAACTAATACAGTCAGAACTCCGACCAACAGAAGGAATTCTGGAAGCAGGCAAGTGCTCCACTCACTTAGTTCGATGGGTAGGCCAAGACCCCAATAGAACGCAATAACGGAAAGGATTTGGACGATGTAGGTAAGGCAGCATAAAAAGGGGGCGACAATTCCGCTAAGGCCAGAGGGCATGGGGGATCACCCAACATTAACTGGATTCCTCGGAAAACTGCATGAGGATTCGAGCTACCTTTTCCCTTCCCATGTCAACGATATATGGTCCAAGGCGGGGTCCACTGCTGGTTCCAATGAGAATTTTGTAAATCGTCTCAAAAAGCACTGGAGGGCGAAGACCATTTTTCCTAGCCACAGCAAAAATCTCTGCCTGAATTTCCTCCGCTTTTTCCTCAGAGAGTATAAACTTGGCAAGCTCTCCCAGAGCCCTTTTCTTCTGAGGACTCAGGCTTATCTCTGTCTTCGGTTGTTGGAAATCCTTTGCCCAAGACAAGGCAAGGCGGATCTTCTCCAATAGGGTGCCGTTAGGTTCGTGGATCATTTTGTAGGATTGGAGCTTCTTCACAATATACTCAATCTCTTTATCACAAGGTGCAACGGAGGCCAAGGAGATCAGCAATCTGAATGGTACATGGATCGATGGTGCTTTTGGTGGGTTTAACAGGTTAACATATTCATACAATCCTCGAAGCTTTCGAAGTTCATCGGCGTTCCCAACATGAGCTTTTTGGAAATATACGTCTTCCAAATAATCGTACTCATCCATATATGTTGGCACATCCTCGATGGAAAGGCGACGGCTACCAATTATCCTCTTAAACATGAGAAGCCGAAGTGATTCAGGAGAACCATATTTCAGCCAAGTCTGGGGCGTTATGACGTTGCCCGAAGATTTGGATATCTTGCGTCCAGATTTATCGAGGAAGATTTCATACCTGACATGGTAGGGATGAGGATACTTCAATATCTCGTCAGCGATCCAGTCATTGATCCTCACCGAGTCGGCTATATCCTTTCCATGTGCCTCAAACCTGATGTCGAGCGCTGCCCATCTGGCGGCAAATTCGATCTTCCAGTTGAGCTTGCCCTCGTCCTTCCATATCCTGGCCTCCCCTTCATTACCGCATCCCTCCAAAAACCTGCCTCCAACCTTCGCACCCTTGCACCGATATAGAACCTTCCTTTCTTCTGGTAGGAAATCGTAAGCTTCAGCAACATAGATCCTTCCACAACGGCTGCAGATTGGAAAGTAAGGAAGAACCTTTTCGAACTTTTCCTGACCGAGCATCTCCTTTATCTTTCGGCCAACGATTTCTGCGTTTCGCATGATTGTGATAATCTGGTCGGTTAGCAATCCCTTTGAATATGCGTTCGAAGCGCTCTGAAATCGGTACTTTATGCCGCACCTGTCGAGGGCGTCAAGCAGGAGGCTGCTCACGTGCTCGCCGAAAGAGCTGTGGCAACTAAAAGGATCTGGGATCCTTGAGACAGGATGAGACAGATACTTCTCGAGGGAATCGGGGAGGCCCGCAGGAACCTTCCTCAATCCATCCATGTCGTCAGAGAAGGCGATGAGCTCTGAATTGTAACCCAAATTTTCTATCGCAAGCTTCACCCCATAAGCCCTTATGGCATCCCCAACGCTTCCGAGATGTATAATGCCTGAGGCCCCTACACCACTCTCAACCCTGATCAAGTCAAGGCTTCTACCCAGTTTCTTTTCCCTCTCGATAACCCTCTGGGCAACTTTATCCAGCCAAATGCCTCTGCCAACGACCTCGGCCATTCTCTCGGCGACAAACCCCCGAAGCGCCTTATATGTAACTTGCTTTTTGCTGAAAGTTAAGTTCTCCAACAATAATTAACCTTTAACCACTTAGCTGGCTATGCCTTGCAATGAAAGGCTTTAAGTTGGACTAAGTTTAGAAGCCCAGGTCTCTAATCGAGGGGTCTTCCAAACTTGGTGTCCAAAAGGCGGGATTGAGGCATTGGCAAAGTAAATAAAGTTAGTTAAAAATAACTTAATGGGCCCGTGGCCAAGTACGGATTATGGTATCTGCCTCCGGAGCAGAAAATCAGGGGTTCGAATGGTTTTCGTGCCCGACAATCCCCTCGGGCCCGTGCTCTTCATGACGGCAATATTGGAGTCGAATTTTAGGAAAAACAAGTGCGACATCCAATTCGGAGGCTTCATCCCACAATGAAAATTACTATGCCAAGCCTTGGATTAGAGTTACCTCCACCACTGTTATGATGCATCCAATCAAACGCTCAGGTCGGCTATTGCAAGGTTGGAAACGGAATAAATTTATAGAGGTCGGAATTTGATCACCACGCTAACCATGTGCATTATGGGAAGAGACAGGCTGTTGGAGCTTATCAAAAAGTACAAGGTGATACAGCCTTACGACGAAGGTCACCTAGACGGAGATGGCTACATCCTAACTGTTGAAAAGACGACGAGTCTACAGTACCTAGAACATAAGAACCTGATTTCCCACGAGATCGTCTTCACTCCACCAAACTATGTTGCATACCTTACGGCAAAGAGCAAGTTCGGAAGGATGGGCCTTTCTTTCCTTAATGCTGCCAAGGTCCACAGCGGGTTTGTGGGGAGATTAGCCCTAGAGCTTGTGAACCTCAGTAATGAGAGGATGCCGATAACGATCGGATCTGGTGATCCTCTGATGCATATCGAGTTCATCAGCAGAGAAGGTCAGCCGTCACCATACGTTGGAGAATATCAGTTCCAATTCATGACGGCGGAAGAGATCAAAGGTTATGTTCCAATTCTTAAGAAAACCTTCAGAAACTACAATGAGCTGGCAAGCATCTGGAGAATCGAGGAGAAGATGGTGGAAGCGACCTCTGGTCGATAACGAGGATATAAGAGAAAAGAAACGAAGATATACTATTAATTTTCTATTTGGGTTTCAGTGTGCAACATTACTCATTGAAAAACGACTGGTTCGATGGAAATGAAAGCGATCGAAGTATCGGGTCTGACAAAGATCTTCGAAAGGAAAGAAAATGGCAGGAAGATACCTTTCGCAGCAGTGGACAATATAGACTTGGAGGTTGAAGAAGGTGAGCTATTCGGCCTTCTGGGCCCAAACGGAGCAGGCAAGACAACCCTGATCAAGATCCTGTGCACGCTCATACTGCCTGATTCTGGAAGGGCGTTCGTGAATGGCTATGATGTCGTAAAGGAGCCGGAGAAGGTAAGGGCGAGCATCGGTTGGTTGCACGGCGAGACAGGGGGAAGGGCTCTGTACTGGAGACTGAGTGCAAGAGACAACCTTCGTTTTTATGCCTCACTGCAGAACATCCACCCAGATATAGCTGAGAAAAGAATAGATGCTTTGCTTGACTTCTTCGATCTAAAGAGGGACGCGAATACGCTTGTTAAGGATTTTTCAACCGGCATGAAAGTCAAAGTAATGCTGGCCAGGACGCTTCTGCCTAATCCTCCAATTTTATTGATGGACGAGCCAACAGTTGGTTTGGACGCAGCTTCGGCTGTAGAAACGAGGAAACTGCTCAAAGCTCTCAGCACTGAATTGGGTAGGACCATACTCTTCACGAGCCACAATATGTTCGAGGTTGAGCGCCTGTGCGAAAGGATAGCGATAATGAACTCCGGAAAGATAATTGCCATAGACACACCTCTGCAACT
The DNA here is from genome assembly GCA_964631995.1 of uncultured Nitrososphaerota archaeon. Classification (GTDB taxonomy): domain Archaea; phylum Thermoproteota; class EX4484-205; order EX4484-205; family DTQO01; genus DTQO01. The sequence goes on along the minus strand of CAZWAU010000011.1, from coordinate 6,303 downwards.
TAGCGAGATAGCGAGTGAGATAAAGGCTGTCGAAGTCAAGATATCGGAAATAGCGGACTCTAAAACGCTGAACCTGTTGCAGGGCCTAGATGGAGTTAGGAGGGTCATCAAGACAGAAATTGGGGAAGATTACAGCCTCATCCAAGTGGAGGTGCGAGATGAGCAGGAGGCGATAGCAACGATTCCCAATTTCCTGCAGGGCAAGGGGTTCAACGTGATATCGATACAGCGAGCTTTGCCGACCCTAGAAGATGTATATATGAAACTGACGAGGCAACCAGCATGAGTGCCCAATCCATACTGGAACTGTTCAGAGAGGAGGCTCCCAAGATTGAATCGACATCTCGGCAAATTTATGCAGTAGTATGGGCGAACCTGAAGATACTTTTCTCATACAAGTACTGGGTCTTGACCGATTTCTTGAGCACGGCAGCGTCTATCGTAATGTACTTCTTTATGGGGCTCCAAGTTGACCCTACGCAGCTTGCTAGAAGAGGATATGGCGAGAACTATGCTGCATTCGCGCTTGTAGGAATATCGACATCTCAGTATTTGTGGATCTGCCTGAGCCGGCTCAGCCACTCGATACAACATGACATAAGAGGAGGAACTCTGGAAACTGTCGCGGTCACCCAGATTAGGATGGGCGCGTACTTCCTGGGACAGACTATAAGGGGGTATCTCGTCAGTCTGTTCTTCCTCGCAGGGACGCTTTCGATTGGATTGTTCGTCCTGAGAATCTCCTTGCAGATCAACTTTTATACGGTCTCGGCAGCTTTTGTAACTTTTCTGCTCATGATCATATCGAATCAAGCCATAGGGTTCATAACGGCTGGAATCGTCATGGTTCACAAGAGGGGGGACCCAGTCACGTTTATGCTGGCAGGTTTGAACGAATTCCTTTCGGGAGTTCTGTACCCTCTTGAGCTTCTCAAGCAGTTCCCACTGCTGTATGCGGTTGCAAGGATGTTTCCATACACCTACGCCCTGGATGCTCTGAGAAGGTCGCTAACTGGTGGCGCTAGCATGTTCTCAGCTGAAGTTTTTTACGACCTGACCATCCTCGTAATCTTCAGTGTGGTCCTTCTTCCAGTCGGGCTCAAGGTTCTCCAATGGGGCTACAATACGATAAGGAGAAACGGGACGATGGCCACATATTAGGTGGATGAGATGAAGACACAAGAACTGGTCCGTTTCCTGAAAGAAACTCCATCAAGCGCAAAGGAAGCTAGCATTCTCGAGAAGGTAGTAGCGTTCGTTACCAGGGACTTCAAAACCTGGTGGACATACAAACTGTGGGTCATGATCGATGTTCTGGGAACCTTGACCTTTGTGGCATCGTATTACTTCGTCTCGAAGATAGTATCTCCTGCAAGCCTCATCGAGGCTGGCTATGGAAGCGACTACCTCACGTTTGCCGTCATAGGTGTGGCTTTTCAACAGTATGTCTTCTCCTCGGTCTCTACCCTGTCGGAGAGCATAAGAAGCGAGCAGTGGGACGGAACAATGGAGACCATTCTATCCTCAAAAACAAGTTTCAGGGTTTTTTTGCTTGGAGAATCGGTTTTTAGGTTTATAGTAGGTTCTTACTTCCTCATCGCCGCTTTGCTTCTGGGGATGGCCATAGGTGTTAAGATTACAACGAATCCTGGAGCCCTCCTGTCGGCAGCTTTGATCACGGTCCTCCTGGTAGCAAGCCATATGGTCGTTGGAATCTTAGGCGCAGCCATAATCCTCAAGGTGAAGCAAGGAGACCCAATAGTATGGGCCTTCTCATGGCTTACACAGCTCTTCTCAGGAGTTCTCTACCCACTTAACCTCCTTCCGGCGCAGCTATCTTGGATAGGGGCTATCTTCCCACTGACATATTCCCTAGATGGCATAAGGCGCTGCCTAACGGTAGGGGCAACGATCTTCTCACCGGCAGTTGCGGAAGACATTTTGAAACTCACAATCTTCATCGTGGTCTCCTTACCCATAGCCCTCAAGGCGTTCAAGAGGGCTTACGACTCGACGAGGATTGACGGCTCTCTTGGCCAGTATTAGAAGTCCCAAGGCTCAGCCCTGCTGCAAACCACCTCTGCGCTTGGCCCTCCGAACGGTTGCGTTGAATGCTAGCATCCCTGCAAGAGGGAGGGCGAGGGCGATAAAGTGAGCTAGCAGAGATTCGATAAGGTAGGCCTGTCCCGTCTCCATCCAAGAAAGCAGTTGTGGTCTCGTTCCTGATATAGCCGAACGGAAAAGATCGATGCTGTAGGAAGTTGGCACTAGCGTTGCGAGAAGCCTCAGGCTGTAGGGCATCAGGTTGAAGGGGAGAAGAATCCCCGATAAGAATGCGACACCTATCTGGAGCAGTGTGGCGACGGGCATTATCTCCCTGATGTTGAAGGTTGTGGCCATAACAACCAAACCGAGCCCATAGAATACAGGAATTCCGAGCAGGAGGTAGTAGATGCCTTTGGGAAGATCGTTGAACTGAAGGCCCCCTAGCAGGAAAGCTGCAGAAGCAAGATAGCATGTCCCATATAGGATCGATAGGATTTGGCTTCTCAATGCTCTTCCGAGGAGAAGGGGCAACTTGGGGGAAGGGGATAGAAAAATCTGTTCCAAGGTCCCATTTATCTTTTCCTGTCTCAGAGAGACGCTGAGTTCGAAAAGGGGGCTGGAGGAGAGCAGCAGGAGGAAACCCCCCCAACTCACAGAGAGGATGAAGTCTGGGGGATAAGCTTGGGCTTTCGGAACGAATGGCCTTGTAGCAAGCACGATCAATGATACCATTAGGACAGAGGCTATGAAGGAACCAAAAAGCTCGAAAGGATAACGAGAAGCGATGACGAAATCTTTTTTCAGAGCGATGATCAATGTTTTTCCAACTCTAGAAGGACGCAAGTCCAACTCCCTTCCGAATCTTCCTCTCAGACCTTTTCAGCACAACAAAACCCGCTAATAGGTAAAGCAGGCTCTGGCAGATCATGATAACAGAGTCGATAAGGATGTTGTATACGTACTGCGTGGAAAGAAGGGCAGCACGCATATCATTGAGAGCGATCGTCATCGGTAAAAAGTAAGATACAAAAGCTAGGCCGTAAGGCAGGAGACTCACTGGATAGAATACTCCCATTAGGATTCCAAACAGCATCTGGAATATGACAAGTAAGCTGAAAGCTTCCTTCAACCTTAAGACCAGGGATCCAATTAGGAACGAAAAGCCGTAGATACCAACGAGGCCCACAGCCAGTATGAAGAGGCAGACCAGGAACCTTGGGCTGAGGATATATCTTAGGGTGCCATACAGGATTGAACCGATTATCATGGAAGCCACGAACCTCAACAAGCACTGCAATGCACCAAAAAGCCCCGAGCCCATTAGAGGCCAAGTTAGGTTCCCTGCCGAAAGGTAGACAGCCTCAATGACGCCGGAAGCTTGCTCCCTTCTTAGCTTCAATCCAAAGTCCCAGAGGGCCGTCATCATGAAGAACCACATGTTGGCGCCAATTAGGAGGAAAATGGAGTATGCTTCGGTCCCAACGTTTTCTGCGAAGATTCTGGCCGCTTCTTCAGCCCCAGATGCTATCCAAGTTCCCAGAAATATCGGTAGGGAAGCGAATATAACTGGATAGAGAAGGGCTGCTAAAATCCACTCCTTGTACCTTAGCATGTGCACGTACTCCAAACGCATTTCCGAAACGATGCAGGGAATAGCTCTACGAAGCATTCAAGCTCCACCAGATACCAGTTTATTGAACACATCCTCCAGCGTTACTTCGCTGACGTAGACATGGTGTACTCGAAAACCTTTGGCCACTAGCCTCTCGAAGAGGATAGGTAGCAACTCTTCAACCGATGAGGTTGATACTTCAATTTGAATACAACCATCTTCAGCATCTGTAACCGAGACATTTGGCAAACCGACAAAATTCATTATGCTGGCGCTCCTACCATCCTTCGCTGAAACCTTAATTCTGACAACATGTTCCTTCTTTATACTACCCTTCAGCTCTGCTGGCGTGCCCATCGCCACTATCTTTCCTCTGTTGAGCAGGGCGATCCTGTCGCAAAGGAGATCTGCTTCCTGCATCAACTGGGTGGTAAGTATTATGGTTCTCCTTTCGACTTTTGTAAGGTGCTTGATGTGGTCTCGAATCTGTGCTGCATAGCTGGGATCGAGGGAGATAGTGGGCTCATCGAGAAAGATCGTCTGAGCATCTGCCAACAATGACTTGCAGAAAGACAGTATCACCCGCTGCCCTGAGCTGTAGGTCTCGACCATTCTATCAACGAATGATTGAAGTCCGAACTCCTTTACAATCTGCTCGATTTTCAACCTCAACCTATCGTCAGGCACGCCATGGATTTTACCAAAGAAAGTAAGGTTCTCACGCCCGGTAAGCTTCCAATAGATGGTCCTCTCTCCAGTTAGCATGACACCTATGCTCCTGAGGACCTTCTCCGGCTCCTTTACGACATCATAGCCATTCACGAACGCCCTTCCAGAATCAGGTATAAGAAGTGTTGTCAACACTTTGACGAGGGTTGTCTTGCCTGCTCCGTTTGGGCCCAGAAGGCCGAAACACTCTCCTTGGCCAATCCTGAGGCTGACCCCGTCCAGCGCCCTTACGGTCATCGTCTTGTTTTTGAAAAGGAGCGACTTGGACGAAGGATGGAAGGTCTTGACGAGATTCTCGGCAACTACTGGTTCTGTCGTACTTCCGTAGAGCCCCAAGCCGTGGTTAAGTCATGGGGCGCCAAATATAAATCATCTCCAAGAGCCACAGAAAGCGTGGCTCATGACATTCCTCGATCTGATGGATGAGGCTCGGCATGTCTTGCAGATCGCCCTAAACAGGTTAGGCCTGTCCGAATTGCGCGTTAAGCTCGAGCCACCGCCTTCTCCATCGATGGGGGACCTCTCCACTTCCTTGGCATTCGAAGCATCCAAAATACTTGGCACAAATCCAATCGATGCAGCGAATAGAATCAGGGACAACATCCCAGTTTCCGACCTTGTCCTAATAGAAAGGTTCGAGGTTGCTGGGGGAGGATACCTGAATGTGAGGACCAAGGAGAGGGATTATGTAAATAGAATAGTGAGGCAAGTCGAAACCGAAGGGAACGAGTACGGTTCGGTACCAGCGAAAAGGTTGAAGATACTAATCGAACATACCAACTCAAACCCGAACAAGGCTCTGCACGTAGGGACGATTAGGAACTCCCTGCTTGGAGACACTGTTTTCCGCCTCCTGAGGTTTAGGGGGTACGATGTCGAGGTTGTGAACTACATAGATGATAGCGGAGCCCAGGTTGCTGACAATGTTGTTGCTCATCTTTTCCTAGGATATCCGGTCTCGCCTCCTGGGGATGAGAAGTACGACCATTACTGCGGAAGGATATATGCTGAAGTGAATGAGCGCGCAAAACATGACCAGTCGATTGGGGAGAAGAGAAGATTGGTTCTCAAGTTGATCGAGGAAGGTGGGAACGAGGCAAGTGCGATTGCAAAGGAACTTTCTAAAAGGGTTGTAGAGGAGCAACTGAAGACATGCTGGAAACTAGGAATATATTTCGACCTACTGAATTGGGAATCGGACATTATAAGGTATGGATTTCTCGAGAAAGTTTTGAAGCGCTTGGTAGAGCTGGGAATAGCTGTAAAGGAGGAAAAGGGGCCAAATGCTGGCTGCACAGTCATTAAGGTTGGAAAGCTGCCGGAATTTCAAGAACTCACAAATCCAGATGAAGTTCTAATCAGGTCCGATGGCACGGCAACCTACGTGGCAAAGGACATAGCCTACGCGTGCTGGAAACTTGGTTCGCTTGGTGAAGATTTCAGATATGAGATTTGGGGGACGCAACCCAATGGACAGAAAGTTTGGACCACCACCTTTGGAAAAGGAGCAATTGAGCATCCAGATTTTGGCCGAGCTGACAGGGCGATCACTTTCGTGGACAAGAGGCAGGAGTATGCACAAAAGATAGTAAAATATGCGGCAGAGCAGATAGGTGGAAATAAAAAGAAAGAGTATGTGCATTTCTCATACGAGGTCGTGAGCCTCAGCAGAAAAACAGCTGAACGCATCTCAAAGGACAGACTGGAGCTGGGAGACAGGAAGATGGTACACATGGCAGGAAGAAAAGGCCTGGTGGTGAATGTCGACGACGTTCTTGAAAGCCTCGAAAAAATTGTGATTGAAGAGACCAAAAAAAGAAACCCGGAGGCACCGCAAGATTGGATTGAAAGAGTCTCTAGGTCGATAGCTGCAGGGGCGCTCAGATATGCCATGATAAAGCCGGATGTGAAAAAGG
>CAZWAU010000010.1:0-4997 GCA_964631995.1 uncultured Nitrososphaerota archaeon | reverse complement strand
TATAGCCGAGTGGCCCTCCATTATGCCGGAGATCAACCTAATCCTCTCCTTCACCTTCGGGTCCTCCTCCAGATCGTAGGCCCTCCTCAGCTCTTCCAGAGCAATGCTTGTCATGGTATCGCCTACCATGCATATCGATTTGGACATTTAAAAATTATGTAACTTACTATAGCTCAGATCGCGTACAGCGTATATGGCTACTACACAGCCATCTTTGACATGGGAACAGCGTGCAGGGTTAGAGGGTGGGGAGGCTTCGAGATATCGCCTCTATACGGACCTCCATTCTACTGGGTTTGGATGACCATGATAGGCGGAACATCTGCCATAGCCATCATGATGATGTTTCATGCCAGGGGCTACCTGGCCGAGACCATCAGATTGGCCATGCGTGGAGGTGGCAAAGCTACTGAGGAAGAAGGGGAACCTTTCACGTACAAGCAGATCTATATGTTCATAGTAGCTTCGGCCATATTAGTTTTAGTGTTCTGCTTCTCAGCAGGATTAAGCATGGGGACTGCTTTGTCAGTCCTGATAGTTGGAGCCTTCATAGATACTTTGGCAGCAGCATATGTATTAGGTCTGAGTGGATGTGCCTACATACATAACAGAGGATACTGGCCAAGCTGGCCCCTGAGATTCATATGGTTCGATGCACATCCTGAATCGTACACGACAGACTGGGTCATGAGCCACACCATCCTTGGCACGGGCGTGAACCATGTAACCATGGGCTTGCAGACAGGAGCTTATCTTACAATTCAGAACATCAAGATGGGTGGAATGGGCAAGATAAACCTTAGAGACATATTCGTGCTTACAACCGTAGCTAGCGTTGTAGCTATATTTGTCGCTAATGCAACCAGAGTTTGGATAGTGAACATGCTGGGCGTTGGAAGAGTTCCAATATGGGGAGAATGCTCCATAACAGATTGGTGCGATAACGACTTTAATGACTTCGATCGAGCTCCCGCAAGCCCGTTCCTTCTATCGGCTGGAGGAGTTGGATTTCTGATAACAATGATACTTTCCCTCCTAAGAGCCAAATTTCTATGGTGGCCTCTGCACCCGGTTGGCTTCATAATAGCTACGAGCATAGCTCCAAACCACATGAAGGAGTGGACTACATTTATGCTTGCATGGATAGTAAAGTGGCTCACGCTCAGAATTGGAGGGAGTAGAGCCTACGGGGAGATTGGGGTTCCACTTGTAAGCGGAGGAGTTGCAGGATACGCTCTTTCAAACCTAATCGCCTATGTGATAGGAACTGTTAAGTTCTTCGTACCATTCTAGATCTGGTTAATTCGCATATAGTTGAGGTCAGATGCGTTCGCCCTAGATGCTATATCTATTCAAGTTTCACCAAGGCTGTTGATGTGATACTACTATCCTTCTTGAGTTAATTTCGATATAACGAGCTAGATGACTGTGGCTATGGTTCTTATGTTTAATTGGCGCTATCGCTAAGATACATGGCGTCAATATCCAACCAATACTATTTCCATTATCAATAGATACCGTACATCTGGTCTGGTGCAAGATATCTTGGGAACCTTTCCCTCAGAGCCAACCTTGCTAAGTAACAAAGATGGCATTCATCCACATATGATTCTTCATGGGGCAGGTTGTACCGATATATGAGGCCTGCTGGTCCCTCCTCCAGGAGCGGGCCGCAGATTGGATGCGAACGCGGATCGAAGCGCCAAATCAACTCTGACAGAGGCTCATCTTTCCAGTTTCCAATGGTTAGGCCCTGGCAGACGTGGACATATCCAAATGGATCGATGTGAACTCTGGATTGATTCAAAAAGTTCTCATCGAGGCACTTCCGGAAACAATCCCATGGCTTTCTGGGCATGCCCTCGATCAGTTTCTCGACAGCTCTACCACGAAACATCACAGCACCGCCTGAAGAAGGGCTTCCCACTTGTTCAATATCTCTGGAATATTCTTTTGGATTCTCGGTCACTATGGTGCTCACCTTCATGCCCAACTCCCTTGCAGCCGCGACCGCGTTTTTAGGTCTCTCATCGCCCTTCTTGTAATGAAGAGTGTCATCGCTAATGGTAAGATCGACAACCCCGGTTTCTGAGATCGGAGTGAGCCATTCCATTGCGTCCTCGATCGTAGTGGCCCAGTAGCCATTCGTGACTATCCCGGTCTTGAAGCCCATATTCGTTGCTTCCTTCAGCCCCTTAAGCATGATCGGATAGTAGAGAAATGGCTCGCCACCCTCGAAATAAATCCATTCCACTGTGCCAAGCTTCCTCGCTTCTTTGCAAATCTCCCTGATGTCTGAAAGAACCATAACGCCCTTAGCATCATGTTTTCCCCAAACAAAGCAATGATCGCATTCCAAGTTGCATTGATACGTTAGAAGTAGATGAAGGCCCGTTATCTTCATGTGTTATAATTTGGACTTTTAGAATTTATGTTTTGTCAGCCCCTAAGCTCTGACGTTATTTAAAGGCATCTCCAAAGCAAGCTTTCAAAGCCTTTGTTCTAGGTTGAGAGTTGCTCGAAAGTATAGGATCAAGCTCTTCGAAGTTCTAAGACTTTCTTGCTCTCATGTTTATGGCATCAGATGATGCCACCCATTTATGCTTCTTTCCTGGTATGGTAAATGGGGCAATTTGTCCATAGAATTCCTGCATAAAACGGTTGTACGATTCCTACCAATGATTGTAGCGCATGATATCCTCAAGAGGTTTTCGTTCCGTCACCAGTCCCTTCTTCTCAGCCGGATAGCCCAGGGCCACCATAGCTATTACCCTTGCTTCTTCCGGGAGACCAAGGATTTTCTTGATCTCCTCTTCCTTATGGAATAGCCCCAGCCAGTATGAACCGAGCCCTTGCTCCTACGCTGCTAATACGAGATTCTGCAGGGCTATGACCACATCGATTTTCCAGAAGTCTGTTCCAGCAAAACTTTCGCTGGGCATGGCACAGCCGACTATTACAACTGGCGCTGAAAGTACTATGCCTCTTCGGTGTCATAAGCATCGATGGTAGGCAGCTCTTCAGGCAGCGCTCAAATATAGATGGAGAAAACTTTCTGTAATACCTAAAGGAGCTAAAGCGCAAGTTCTCTCCCATGCTCCTTTTCTTGGATTTGTCTAGTGCCCACTATAAGGACCATGGCATTAGGTGCTGGTTGCTAGAGAACAGCGAGATAGCATTAAGGTCATGTGGCTACCAAAGGCTAGGCTAGAGCTCAATCCCTGTTGAGGAGTGTTGGAAACTTCTTAAGTACGAGCTTCTTGCAAACAAGGTTTACCCAACATTTATGGAGATGAAGGAGGCAATTGTGCACAGTATTAGGACGAAGATGTTCGGAATGAATATCATTGATTATTTATGTTAGTCACTATAGTTAATTTTTATTATCTTAACTCTTTTTCACTTTAATCGATGGTGGTATTCATAATTAGTCCCAAGATATGGCTGGCCTTGTTTCCATTTTAAGCCTTTATACATAAATAATAGTCATGAAAAATCTTACCAAGTACGTAATATCGTAGTTTGGTGTAGCGATAATGACATGGAGAGGGGGTCAAAGCGGTCTGTAGGAGGTTCAGAGTAGGCTACACCGGTACAATAAACTTCATAATCTTCTACAGTTACCTTATCAGAATTCTGAGGTGTCTCTACTATATCGAGACTATTAGGAAGTTCAAGCTGAGGAAATCTATCGACACTTACAGGATAATTTCCCTGGCATTGAAAGGCTCAGGGTTCGTTGGTACTTTGGTCACCATATCGCACTCAGACTACACGGTCTTACTCACGAGTTTTTCAAGATATAATTCGTAATTAACGATCGAATCTACAGGCCAAATGAAATAGGGATTGCGGCGGAGAAAGTCAAGTTCCTGAAGCTGAAAGACATACTTCTCTATTTTGGAGTTAATGTAAAAATGGTATCAAGTATTTCGATCCGGAAAAAATCTTGGATCTTGTCTATATTTTTAAATATCACGGTATTTCAGAAGAGAGGATAATCTCCACGATTGATGATTACGGCAAGGGCTTAGACAGGAAGGAGGTCAAGGCTTCCTAAGATCTTTCCCGAAAACAGTTGAAGAGGTGATCAAAAATGCCAAACTTATCTGAGTTTGCCTCATTTATCGCCAAAAGTCCAGAATCGAGAACGAAAGCTTGGTAGAAGAGGACATAGTTCTTTATAGATATTCAAAGAGTTTGGTTCATCTAATCTTTCGAATTATTATCTCTTTAGATTCGATAAAGATAATGGAGAGTCAGTAAGCTTTAATTTCTTAGACGAGTTTCGATGGATCATGTGAAAAGCATGGTGATTACCTGCAGCATCTGTAAAGAGGAGATAAGTAGAGAAGAGGTAACACTAAAAACTCTAGGGGTACCATGGAAGGATCTTAAGGAGACTATCCAAAACCACTATATAACAAATCACCTAGATATCTATCTACTGATAGATTCGAGGTGTGATACTATAATACGTATGCGTAGTTTATTTGGTGAACCTAGAGAACCTGGAACTTGATTCACTCCAGTCTCTTGCTGAGCAGAACCTTACCGTCTTCCAGGATTATGGCGCACTAGGCTGTCCTATCTTTATTTAGATTCATCGCAAGCTGGCTAGGACTTTAGCTCTGGACCTTTATAGTAGTAAGTTTTAGGTGGTGAAAACGACGGTGAACTCAAGAGCGGCCTTATAATAGATTATTGCCAATATGAGGGCTGTGAATAATTGGCCCTCATGCTTGGAAGCATCTGATGCACCTCGCAAGATCCGGTCTACCAATGTCGATCGCCGTCTTCGCAACTCCGAGCATTACGGTGCAGATGCAGACTGCATGCAGCGTGGCCCATGCCACGCCTCTGTGTTTCAGCGAATCGAGATTGAGCGAACCTTTTCCGACGGAGAACGCTTGCTCCGAAAACGTCCTAGCATCGAACTCTTCATCGAAAAGCTCGGAGTCAGGATCGATCCACCAACTCTTGAGGAAGTTCTTCGC
>CAZWAU010000009.1:0-7018 GCA_964631995.1 uncultured Nitrososphaerota archaeon | reverse complement strand
GCGTACTTCCTTAAAACAAAGCTACGAAGCTTGCGCTATCAAACTTAATCCCTGTGGATCCTTCTAGCCGTAATCGGTCAGTCTCATATTTTCTGGCATGGATCAGCGCACATGCTTTCTAGCAATCTTTAAATAAAACCTTAAAAGGTATGTATCGATTTCGATATCAATGGTGATATGATGTCAAAAGAAGCTGCTTTCCCCCATCAATCTATGAATTGGACGAATCACTCGAAAAACGTTCCAAATGGGTTTCTCTACTGCCGAATGCCTGAACTTTTGAACAGTAAGCCCTTTTTAGGATCGGAGCGGACGAGCGAACTCTGGAAGCCAAGCCTAGGGTATTTTTATCCACTATTAGCTTGGTTGCGATGTAAGGTAATGTGCCCAAAGATGGAATCGGAATGATGCATTATGCGCTCAAGGAAAGGTGAGCAGAATGAGTGAAGACGTAATTGTTGCTGAAGGATTGACGAAAGTTTTCAACAAAAGTCTTGTTGCGGTTGACCACGTGAACTTCAGTGTTAGACATGGGGAGATTTTCGGTTTCCTTGGGCCTAACGGAGCTGGCAAAACTACAACAATCAACATGTTGATAACCGTCCTGAAACCCACGGATGGAAAAGCTTCGGTGCTTGGCTACGATGTCGTTAAACAAGCAAATGAAGTCAGGAAGGTCATTGGGGTTGTGCCCCAAGAATATACGGCTGATGAAGACTTGACAGGTTATGAAAATGTAATGCTGTGCGCAGACTTGTATGGAATTCCACGCGAAATTGCAGAAAAACGTGCCATTGAACTTTTGAATCTAGTGGAGCTAACGGATTTTAAGGACAAAAAGGTTGAAACATATTCGGGCGGAATGCGACGAAGGCTTGAACTTGCGTGCGGGCTGATTAACCGGCCGAAGGTCCTCTTCCTTGACGAACCGACTTTGGGTTTGGATGTCCAAACAAGGGCTGCCACATGGGATTACATCAGGCGGTTGAAGAAGGAGTATGGAATGACCCTTTTAATGACAACGCATTACTTGGAGGAGGCGGATGAGCTCTGCGACCGCATAGCCATAATAGACCGCGGAAAGATCATCGTTACGGGCACTCCAAGTGAGCTCAAGGACAGTCTAGGAGGGGACATAATAACAATAAGCATAAAGGAAAATTCTGACGTGGGCGACATTATCCGCAGCATCGAAAACGTTAAGGAAGTTATAAACGAGAATGGATCATATAGGATCAAGGCGGAGTCTGGGGAGGTTACAGCCCCTCTCATAATCGAGGCTCTGCGGAAGAAGGGCTATAATGTTACAAGGCTTTCGCTCACAGAGCCTACCTTAAATGAAGTTTACTTAGAACATACTGGCAGAGCTATGCGTGACATCGAAGAATCCAAGGAATCATTTAGAGCTCAAAGGATGACCCTGAGGAGGGCTAGAGCAAGATGAGCAAAACGAATGAATCCAATCCGAGTCTAATTCGAGGCTTGCGGGCTTTGACAAGTAGAGAGCTCAAAAAATGGTTGAAAGATCCGATAATGCTCATGATGTTCGTGCTTCAACCGCTCATATGGATGGGCCTCTTGGGCAAAGCTATGAACATAAACGCGATGTTCTCTCCAAGTAGTCTAGGCAACTTGGAAATACCAAACATCCAAATTCCCGGCAGCCTGCTAGATCCTCCAGTTAGTGGAGTTGTGGTAATTCCTGGTTCATTGGTTGCGCAGCAACTGGGGCAAATGTTTTCCGAAATGGGTGCAAATGTCATGCAGAAAACATTTGGCGTGACCGACTATTTCAGTTACATGTCTGTTGGAATGATCTCGATGATTGTAATGACCACAACGATGTTCAGTGGCATGTCTATAGTTTGGGATAGGCGTTTGGGGTTCTTAGGAAAGGTGATCAGCACCCCAGTGTCGCGTGCAGCGATAATATTTGCGAAGGTCCTTAATGCAACCTTGAGGGCGATGTTCCAAGCGACAATAATTCTGGCACTAGCATACATACTGGGGTTACAGGTAAGCTCAACATTTACCCTGCTCAATGTACTTGGAGTTTATGCTGCAATATTCTTACTTGGTGTTGGACTTTCATCTGTTTTTCTCGCATTTTCAATAAGGTCTACCAGAATGGAGAGACCGATGCAATTCGTAAGCTTGGTTACAATGCCGTTGATGTTTGCAAGCAACACATTATTTCCAATATCTCTGATGCCAGAATGGATACAAGCAATAGCGCGCGTTAATCCGCTCACATACCTTACAGATGCTCTCAGGCAGCTCACCATTCTTCCTTCAGATGCCTCAGCGATAATAATAGACTTCACATACCTTGGAATATTCGCTTCAGTCTTGGCAACGATTGGTTTGGTACTATCGTGGAGATATCTAACAAAGTAAAAGGCATTATTTTCTTTTTCATCGAAGATATGCCCACGTCTCTGCTTGAAATCATATCTCGCAAATCATCAACTTTCTGGAAAATCCATTTTGCAATATCGTAGCGCATCCAATGGCGTTCTGATGCATTTTTCCTTCTTGGATCTAGAAAGTCTCCAAATATGGGACAGAGCGATCGTTGAGCTTTATGGTATCTTTACATGTTTGAGTTTCTTGCTTGCCTGTTCTCCGCCAACTCCCCAATTATTCATTGGGATCTCGTAAATTACGACCTCGACCGCTTCCGCTGGAATGCCCATTTCAACGAAAACCTTAGTTATGCCAGCTATAACCTTCTTCTTGGCCAAGTTTGAGAAGCCCTTCCAAACATTTACGTGGACAATTGGCATGATTTTATATATTCCCATGTAACATAAAAGCTTTGGTTCTATATCATGAGAGAAGTTTTGGACAGGAATGTACAAGCATATGTTAAAAATATCTCATTTTGCAAAGAATTGGATTTTTAGTGGTTCGATTTCAATTCTAGCTAATTCTCTACATAGATACTTCAAGATCTGTTAGGTTTCTTTCGAGAAATCTTCTAACCCATTCGGCAGTCTCTGGAAAATGATCTATCAGAGATGAAGCTAAAATTGAGAAGCCAACTATCTTCTCCTCTCTGACATATTGAACGGCTTTGTTGAACTCAAATTCGAGGAGGTCCATCGGCATTGGCTGTTGGGTTGGAAAGTCGTAAAGATATAGGCCCAGCAAGATAGGTTTATCTGGAAATACTTCTGGACACCTTTCAATGTAGAGATCTAACTTCTTTAAATCCTGTGTGTTGTTCCAGACCCAGATATTCACAATATCGATGTATGGGAGGTACTCTTCAATTATTGATCGATCGAACTCGTATGTGTAGATTACAGCATATAGCTCAAGAGATTGGTTGTGCTTCTTAAGTGCTTGGTATGTTTCCTTAAGGGCCTCTGGATTTGTGCGGGTTCCAGGTCCAAGATCGTCCATTATGCCTCCAACTATATTTCTATATCTTAAGGAAAGCTTGCTTAGCTTTAGAGCCTCATCCTTCGATGGAAGGAATGTGTACCTTCCCCCTTCCGAGATGGGCGTGCCAACATATTTCCACTTTGTTATGTCGCATACAACCTTCTTGAAATCCTTAAGCTTTGTTAAGGCGAATTCAGTATTGTCTGCGAACAGGTACATCACGTTTCTCGCATGAAAATATCTTGTCCCCTCGCCCAATCCCATTATCGATGGACCCATTGGAAAATCTATCGAAGGTCCATCCCATACCCAAACATGTTCTGTTGTAAGTTCCGCCATACATACTCATTGATCATGGGGCATATATTCTTATTTCCTACCTGCCAATAAATCCTAGAAGCTATCCTAAGTGTTTACAATTAACTGGCTTGACCTAGTTGAAGAAATCTTTTGTCATAGATTCGGAGTCCAGAGATGCAGCTTATACTGCAGCATTGGACTGAAGACAGGGAATTCTCCCATGCGAATTGGTAGAGCGCCAGATTTATCTCTTAGACATCTCTGATCAGGATCTTTTCTACGCTGAGATGTGGCTATATCGCATAAAATTCCGATAACATGTACGAATTCAGGTTATCCTACAAGAAAATTTAGATTTGGCCAATTCGATTGAGAAGAGTACAAGAGCAGAGAGTAAATTCACCCTTTTTTGCTAAGTCAATCATATGCGAGTTCGTATAGGTTTCAGTACTGCGAGGTCTGATATTTCTTTTGTGATATGACTATAAATTTTTAAGATCTATCTGAGGTATACAAGATGCCAATGTACCGAAGAATGCTTGCACCATGTACCTTAATTTTACTAGTATCCATCTTCTACCATGCCACGAGAACAGATAATTGCAGCCGTCAAGCATGGTCAGTTTACAATTTCGAAAATGAAGAGAACGATTCAGAAATAGAGATGCGCAGGGGAATAAATATCGGTAACGCCTTAGAGGCCCCTAACGAAGGAGATTGGGGGGTATATATAAAAGATGATTATTTCAGGATAATAAGAGAGGCAGGTTTTGACACCGTTAGAATTCCGATAAGGTGGTCGAATCACGCAGAGTATCATCTGCCCTATAAGATCGAGGAAAGCTTTTTCAGGAGGGTCGACTGGGTTGTCAACAGGTCCTTAGAACAAGGCCTAATCACCATAATAAACATCCATCATTACAATGAAATAATGCAAAACCCATCAGAGCAAAAGGATCGCTTCATCTCTCTATGGGAGCAGATATCTGAGCACTACAAGGATTATCCTAAAACGCTTTGCTTCGAGTTGCTAAATGAGCCTAACGAAGCATTGACAAGTAGTATATGGAACGAATTCATCAAGGAGGTGGTAAAGGTCATAAGAAGGACCAACCCGACAAGGAAAGTAATTGTCGGTCCTACAGACTGGAACAGCGTTTACAAGCTTGGGGAGCTAGTGATTCCTGAAGATGATAGGAACATAGTGGTTACTTTTCATCTTTACACTCCTTTTGAGTTTACCCATCAGGGAGCAGAATGGGTTGAGCCTTCGCCTCCTGTTGGGCGAAGATGGACCGGCACTGAGCCTGAAAAAAGACAGATCATAGATGAGTTGGAAATCGCTGTACGATGGGCTACTGAGCATAATAACGCTTCTCTCCTCTTGGGTGAATTCGGTGCATATAGCAAAGCCGATATGGCGTCGAGGGTGAGGTGGACCTACTTCGTTGCAAGAGAGGCAGAGAGAAGGAACATAGCTTGGTGCTACTGGGAGTTCTGCTCTGGATTCGGCGCCTATGACCCTGAAGAAAATGAGTGGAGGGAAGATCTGTTGAACGCCTTGATCTGGTCCGCTGGAAAGCACTACGTTTCCATCGATACGGAATACGGTAGCGTCCTCGGTGTAGGTTGGTATGAAGAAGGCTCATACGCCACCATAACGGTGAGCGAAACGAGTCTAGGCTTCTTAGTTCAGAATGTCTTCGACCATTTCGAGGGACTGGAGCCTGAAGATAAGGTAGTGGACGCAAGAACGGTCATGGTCTACGTCGATGGGCCGAGGATTATAAGAGCGCTATGGAGGAAGAACTACGCTAGGGTGTTATTGCTTCTCCTCGGGATATGCTTTGGGGTAAGTGCGATTACCATCTTGTACAGAAGGTCGTCACGGTGATTCTTGATCTTTTTTCGCGGAAAGGGAAGTGAGGGAAATCTATGCACTTTATTGTTTTTGGATCGCTATCCCCTGAGTGTAATAGGATTTTCTTATCGTAGGCTTAGCTCTATCTGGTCCTTCTTCAGAGATTTCAATTATTTGCTTGGATTCAATACGACAGGCATTATTTGTGAATTTATGAGACCTATCTATCCCCAGAATCAACATACCTCCTGAGTTACCGGAGATCCGTCTCATCAAGAGAGGAGGTATCGCTTAAGCCATTCAACCGAATCGTCCAGCATCTCAAGCGTATACTCGTGTCCAACACCTGGATAGACCTTCATCTTCAGCCTGTCCCGGCTGGCTTGGTACTGTGGTCTCAAAGCCTCGTACAGCGATCTTGCGCACTCTAGAGGTATCAGGTCGTCGATTTCGCCATTCAGTAGCAATAGCGCAACGGATCGGAACCGTTCGACGTTATTGATTGGATCGTATCTCTTTATCAGCTCTCCAGCTGATTCTATAAACTTGATCAATTTTCCGACTGGCAGGCCTATTCTCTCGAGGGAGGACTTCCTCACCAATATCTGGAAGTCGGCGCCTCCTATGACGGAGACAACAGCTTTCAGCCTTTCTTCGATGGTTACAGCCAATAGAGTAGTGATCGCCCCCATAGATACCCCCATCATGCCGACCATGTTCCAGTCCGTACCTAGAAGCTCCTCCAAGTAGTCTATCACTGCCCTGATATCCTCAGCCGTCTCCATCAATATCTGAAACATCTTAGAGGGATCCTGACCAAGATTCGCGAGCAGATCAGGGTCTCTCCTCTCCCCGTGCTCGACCGCATCTATAGCTGCTGACACGAAGCCCTCGTTTGCCAACCTGAGGCAAGTAGGGAGCATGCTTTCCTTGTTGCCGCTAAACCCGTGTTGGCAGATGACGAGCGGTTTCTTGGTATCGCCCTCATATGCGATTAGCACTGGGATCCTGCGCTCACCGACATACGCCCTTTGCAGGGTGCACGTATACTTGAAAGGGTACATTCACTATGTTCAGCAGAGATTTGATCTGGGCAATGATAAAAACCTTCTGCACTCTCTGCCCGACGAACTAGGTGCCCCTTCTTGCAGGTGATCATGCGCTGACTGGATTTTCCAACTTCTTCCGAAGGGGGTCGGTCTCAATGTAATTGACCAAGAGGATGATGCACGGTACCAACAGGGCTGAGGAAACAGGGCCCCACACGTGCATACCCATTGAATAAGTACGATCCGGAACAGCGGGCAAGGCTGCTATGAGCCCAGCGATGAATCTTGCCAAGGATTGGAGGACGTTGAGTGGAATTGAGATCAGGCCATTATAGCTGCCCGCCCTTGCCTCGCCCCGAGATATCTCATCAGCGTGCGCTATGTCGGCCGTAACCGGATTCGGAAGGAGATACCAACC
>CAZWAU010000008.1:0-3434 GCA_964631995.1 uncultured Nitrososphaerota archaeon | reverse complement strand
TCACTCAGTACGTGAAGGCTGGATCGTGATGGTCGATGTCCGTTGGTAAACGCGTTGAGAAAAATAGGCTTAACGCTTACATTCCCTTTCCTTTCTTTCTGGCATACACGTGTTCTCTCCTCAAAAGTCTCAAAGCTGATGATGTAAAAGGAGTCGATGGAGTTGCACTTGGCCTTACAGATGAGTATTTCCTAGATGTGGTCAAGTATTATTCACCCGATCTCTTGGTGATGGAGATCCCCACTGTAACGGCAAGAGAAGATCTCATCTTAGCGAAGAAAGTAAAGGAAGTCACGGGAGCAAAAATAACGATAGTTGGTTTCCATGTATCCGCCTTGCCAATTGAAACAATGATGGAATCTCCTTGGGTAGATTTTTGCTGTATAGGTGAGTACGAGGAAACCGTATGGGAATTAGTGCAAGCCATACGGCAAAACAAGCTTCTAAAGGATATAGCCGGATTGGGATGGCGGAACGGTAGTGACATTTACCGAAACCAACGCAGAGAACTGTTGGATATCAATATGCTACCTTGGCCAGATAGAAATGATTTTCCAGTAGCACGATATAGAGATTTTGCATTTCGCGAGCCATGCATCCAAATAATCTCTAGCAGAGGATGTCCTAATAGCTGCATATTTTGCCAGGAACGTTGGATTCTATACGATTCACCAATATATCGCCGAAGAGAAGCTAAGAACGTCGTGGATGAGATGGAACATTGTATTCAGAGATATGGTGCCAAACAATTCTATTTTGATGACATGAGCTTTGTCATCGATAAGAGGCATGTTCAAGCGATATGCGATGAGATATTGAGACGTGGATTAGACATACCTTGGACATGCATGGGCGATGCCATGTATATAGACCGTGAAACTCTTTTAAAAATGCATAAAGCTGGATGCATTGGAATGAAGTATGGTGTTGAAACAGCCAACCATGACATTCTAGCAAGAATTGGTAAACCGCTTAGGCTCGAAAAAGTAAGAGAAGTAAATAGGTGGCTTAAAGAGTTGGGTATATGGTCACATGCTACCTTCACGATTGGTTTGCCAGGAGAAAGTAGGAATCACATTGAGAGAACAATAAATTTTGCAGTGGAATTATCCCCAGATAGCGTTCAGTTCTCGATAGCAACTCCTTTTCCAGGAACACCATTCTACAAATGGGCTGATCAGCAGGGATATCTTTTAACCAAGGATTGGAACATGTATGATGGTTCATGTGGTAGGGTTCTTTCAACCCCTGAGCTTCCCTCAAGTGAACTAGAAGAATTGTTGGAATATGCGAATGAAGTCTGGTGGAAATTAACATACACTGGAAGCCTGTCGCATATTATAAGACATCCAATCGAGTCTCTAAGAATTATAAGGCAAAGGGCTCATCGTGAAGGCATTGCGCATACAATCAGATTTATTGGAAGATCCTTTTCGAAAGGAATTAGGAGATAAAAGTTCTATATGATGTTGAACTATGAGGATCTTGTTCCTGAATCATAACTTCTACGAGCAAGGTACCTATTGGCGTTGCATTTTTCTTGCAAGGTACTTAGTAAGAATGGGTCATGATATTATAATAGTTGCACGGAGTAAGAATAGTAAGGTGCACAGGTGCAGTAAATGGGGTGTCGAAACAATTTTCTTCCCAGGTTGGAAGACTCAATGGCTAATGAGGCTTCCTCTAGTTATTGGAACAAATTTTGATTTGATACATATTTTTGCTGCTGCTAACTTCTGCAACACACTTCCAGGGCTTTTCGCAAGGTTATTCAAGGGAGTTCAAATATTGGTTGACTGGGATGACTGGTACACTAGGGGAGGATTCATACAAGGCAAGCCATGGGTTCCTATCATAACTATGATGGAGGAGAAGCTGCCTACCTTGGCTTCAGCTGTGACCGTTGTGAGCGAAGCATTGAGGCGACGCGCTTTGAGCTGTGGCGTTGAAGATGAAAAGATATTCAAGATAGAAAACGGGTCAAATGTGGACGATATTCGTGTTCTCTCGAAGAATGAGTCGAGGAGAAAGTTAAGCATTAACAATTCACCCATAATGCTTTACTTGGGATCGTACCCTCCAGAGATAGAATTCCTGCTTCGTGTAATCAAAGATGTGAGAGATATGGTAAAGGAGGTTAAGTTGATGGTTGTGGGATGCCAAGGTTCATGCACTGATCTCGTGTCTTTCTTTGGGCGTGTCGACCACGAAAAGGTACAGTACTATCTAGCAGCGGCCGATGTTTTATGCATGCCTATGAACGACAGTCTTGTGGAGAGAGCCCGTTGGCCTATAAAGTTAGGAGATTATATGGCAAGTGGGCGACCCATAGTTGGTAGTAATGTGGGCGAAGTTGGGAGAATACTTCGAGAAGTGGATAATGGTCTTGTCTCAAATCCCAACAAACCATCAGATATGGCATCCAATATAGTTAGTCTGCTGAAAGATGAGACGAGAAGCGCAGAATTGGGTGGCAAAATACGTAGACTTGCAGAAAGAAAATATGCATGGAAACTAATAGCGGATCGGCTAGAAATTGTATACAAGGAAGTCATAGCATAGAGTTCCTGATTATTCCATTTTTCCCGATATGTTCATTCTGAGCATATAGCGCTCCTTAGATGGATGGTTCACTCTTGAGCTAAATTTTCTTCGTTCCATGAGACATAAGTGGAGGTTATAAAGAGAAATATGGCTTCACATGGCATCTGGGAGAGACCCAAGCCTCTTTCTACCCACGTATAAAGAATCCCAAACCCTACCAAACCTTGACTCCAGTCTCTTGTCATTTCCAAGCATTTATACTTGCCTTTTACCTCATTCCAGAACTTATTTACTCCAAAAATAAGCTAAGGAGCATGAGGCATGTCAAATGAGGATATATCATGGAAAGCAACTATCCCGTGCTTCTTAACCAGATGGGAGTATGTCATGAAATCCCTTCTAATGCCTTCATAGCTATTGCAGGGAAACCTCTGGACGAGATGTTGAGTCGTGAATAACGTTGGTGGCTTGGATGTTTTGAAGGAGTATTTAACGACTAAACAAGGTTCCTAAAAAGCTGATTGCGACCTAAAGCCCTAGACTTACCTGAGTATTGTCACTGAAACAATCTTTGGACATGTTCCAAGCTATATTTTTATTTAGGATTTCTTGAGTTAGGCATATCTTAAATAATAATAAGTAATAATAAAACAGTTGACTGAGTTGGTAGGGGATCTTAATGCGCTCATCCTATCATTCATTCTTTACATTAATCCAAACATTCAAATAAGAAAGAACCGTACGTCAATTAATAGCTTCTATAACATAAAATATAGCTCCAGTAAGGTTGGATAAATTTGAAACCTCTGGTATCAATAGTTGTACCTGTGTATAATGAAGAAAAACTTATTCAGAGATGTCTAGATTCGATTTTAAGACAATCTTATGAT
>CAZWAU010000007.1:0-5179 GCA_964631995.1 uncultured Nitrososphaerota archaeon | reverse complement strand
CTACAATAGGCTCCGTGGTTTTGCGATGTGCCTACCAAAAAGGACATGAATATACTTGAACTCCAAAATTGGAGGGACTTATCTTAATAACCCAATTTATATGGATGAGGCAGTGTATACACCTATGCTGGAAGAGGATTTCGTTTCCAAAGTCAAGGAACTCGTACGCTTGTCTGAAACATGTCTTCCCGAAGATATTTTAGAAGCACTAATGGAAGCCTACAAAAACGAGGACTCTGACCTGCCCAAGATGCAATTAAAAGCGATGCTGGAGAACGCAAAAATCGCGCGTGAAAAATCCCTTCCGATCTGCCAAGATACTGGGCTCATAACATTTTATGTCTCGGTAGGGGAAGAGGTTCAACTTCCAAGATGGTTCGTTCCCTCGCTGAAAAGAGCTGTTTTTGAGATAAGCGAGGAGATGCCTTTACGCCCCAATGTTGTCAAAGCCATAGACCGCCTAAATGTGGGAAACGTTGGCAGATGTGTTCCGATCGTTTTGTTTGAGCAGGTTCCTGGAGAGGGCATTGAGCTGACGGTTCTCCCGAAGGGAGCTGGAAGCGAAAATATGAGTTATCTAGCGATGCTTAAACCTTCGGAAGGGCTTGAGGGGATCAGGAAGGTAGTATTAAGCCACATCCAGAGTTGTGGTGGCCAGCCTTGCCCCCCGACGGTAGTTGGAGTGGGCATTGGAGGATGTGCCGATTTGGCAATGAAACTTGCCAAGAAAGCTCTCTTGAGGGACTTGGGCGAGGCAAATAGCGATCCCCAAATAGCTAGGCTCGAGGAGGGACTGAAGGAGGAGGCCAATGCTCTAGGGATAGGTGCCATGGGGCTCGGAGGCAGGACGACGGTTTTGGGCGTTAAGATTGAAATTTGTGATACTCATGTGGCATGTCTTCCGGTTGCCATCAACGTTAACTGTTGGGCAGCCAGAAAAGCGAAACTCGTCATAACGCCCAAAGGAGAGTTCCTTTACGAAAGGAGGAAATAGGATTGACCGAGAAGCACATACAAAGTCCTATCAGCCTTGAAGTTTCAAGGAAGCTCCGAGTTGGTGACATCGTATACATCTCTGGAAGTATCATATTTTGCAGGGACAAGGCTCACAAGCGCCTTCGCGAGTTTGCTTTGCAGGGCAAGCCTGTTCCAGTCGACTTCAAAGGGTTACCAATCTACCACGCGGGCCCGGTCGCCAAGCGATCAGGTGATTCTTGGGAGATCATAGCTGCAGGCCCTACGACGAGCTCCAGGATGGAGGAGTACGAGGCGGATGTCCTCCGATATTATGAACCAAGGATCATAGTTGGCAAAGGAGGAATGGGCAAGAGGACGCTTGGGGCACTGATTGATACCGGAGGAGCCTATGCTGTATTTCCTGGAGGAGCAGCATTGCTTGCTGCAGGGCATATGAGGAGGGTATTGGGAGTCTACTGGATGGACCTTGGAGTCCCCGATGCTCTATGGCATGTGTCTGTTGAGGAATTTGGACCCTGCATCGTAACGATGGATTCAACTGGAGAAAGTTTACACGATAGGATTAACTCAGAGTCCTTGGCGCAGCTCAAAGAGGTGCTGTCTCGCAGCTTCTTGTTGCAAAAGGGTTGATATATTATGGGATGCTCTCAAAAGATCCTTAAGCAAGCTTAGGAACCAATTATAGGAGGCCAACTTGGAATATCCTTCGATCGGTTCAAAATGTCTCGATCTAACTTCGTGAAAAACTAAACCGCCAAGCCTTTAATCTATGTAGCGAGTTACCACCAGAATGATGATGAAGAAACTAAAGTCGGTAAAAAGCTACTCAGAGGAGCTTGGGATCGACCTCAGAAAGCCAGAGGATAGGTTCAAGTGGTTTTTGGCATCGGTTTTGTTTGCTAAAAGGATATCGGCTGAGATAGCGAAGAGAACCTTCAGAAGGTTCCAAGAGGAGGGCCTCGTTACTCCGGAAGCCATATTGGAAGCTGGATGGGACAAGCTCGTTCAGGTACTAGATTCTGGCGGATATGTCAGATATGATTTCTCCACAGCAACGAACTTGCTTGAGATCTCAAAGATGCTCCTAGAAAAGTATGGAGATGTAGATCGGATCCATCAAAAAGCGAGTTCGCCAAGGAATTTAGAGAAACTTCTCGAGGAGTTCAAAGGTATTGGACCTGTTGGAACCAACATATTTCTTAGAGAGCTAAGGGGAATATGGCGACACGCCGATCCTAAGCCATCTAACCTTGCGGTCGAGGTTGCGCGCAAGCTCAAGGTAAGAGATATCAAAAGTTTCGAGTCGCAGCTCGTCAGGATAAACTTGGAGTTCTGCAAGAAAAAAGCTTGTAGGGTTTGTCCTGTGAGTGAAATGTGTGTCAAGAGGGCTCGGTCACGAAACTAGGATTAATGGTAATACTCAAATTAGGAACACTTATATCGCATGAATCGATATATATTGCAGCATCGATTACGAAGTTGGTTGGAAGAAACTTGCGATTCAGCAAGGTTCGAATACCGATTCTCTTTGTTTTATGCTTTACAATCCTATTGGCCTTCGGAATTCCTGGTGCAAATGCCCAAGAAAGTTGGACCATAACTGGAAGGGTTTTTGACGCCTCAACAGGCAAGCCTTTGGAAGGGGCGATGGTACGCCTTGTTGGTCGTCGATGGAACTTGGGCAGATACGATATTGTCCTGAGGACCGACAGTTTGGGATACTACAATACAAGCCTCCGCAGAGGGTACTACTGGATGTTGGCATATGCAGATGATCAGGAAACCCCTGGAATAGATTACGTTCCAGGAATAATGCAGTTGGACCTAAGAGACCGTGAAAGTTCCTTGGCCGAGGAAAATGTAATCATAAACTTCGAATTGGTTCCTGGTGCATCTGTTGTTCTAACCGGATCGCCAGAATTCGTGGAGGTTGGGGGGGTTCCGGAAGGGGTTCAATATGGATTCAATGTTATAGAAAGCAGATATAGCGCTTTGCTGCAAAGCCGATCGCTGGTGAGCTATTCATCCCAAGTATGGGCCGTGCTAGGCTTGGAGTATGGCCATGTTATAGTTGCCGCTGATTCTAGTATATTTCCAGTCGTTCGGTCATCGTCAGGCAACATTGTGCTGGACAATGACGGTTCAACCTTCATCTTCAGACAAGGTAGCAAAACGATATTGGATATAAGCAAAGCTGTAATGGAGAGAAATGTAGCCTTCGTCAGAGATAAGCTGACATCGACTTGGCTTATGGCAAACGAACTATCTATTAACGGGATCGATGTTGAAAGCCAATTAGACAACCTGAATACTGCTTTCGATCTACTCAACTCTGCAAGGTTGGAGCTGCAGAATGGTAGATACTCACAATGCTTCATCGATCTGAGAGCGGCATATATAATACATGGGGACGTCCAACTTGAAACTTTGAACATCAAGTTAGATACGACTTTCTCACCGGTTCCTCTGTCTTTCTTGTTGGTTCTTTGTGGCTTCGGCCTAGCTAGTGTTTTCATTGAAAATAACGCATTAAGGATATGTATGGGCGCATTGACAGGCTCGATTTTTCTCGGTTTTTACTACTACATTTCACCGGGATGGCGGCTGACCGAACCAACAATGCTTCTGACATCCTGCATCTTGGCAGCATCGATCGCTATCGGTTTGGCCCTTTTACTTCCAAGAGTCAAGAGAGATGTTGTAACGCAATCTGGAGTTCCACTTGCATCCAACCTGACTTCAACTTTCTCCCTTGCAACTAGAAATCTGAAAAGGAGGAGGATGAGATCCTCGTTGATATTGATCTCAATCTTGACGCTGGTTTTCGGATTCACAGTCTTCACTTCATTCCAAGTAAAGTCAGCTGTCGGTTCAGGTAGACCATCTTCACCTTATCCAAATGAAAAACCACCTGCCGGCCTGATGGTGGTTTCCCCACCAGGTCCTTCCGAAGCTTCAGGTCTTCCATCCTCGATGGTTGATGCTTTGAAAGCCGATCCCCTAGTAGGCTCGGTCGCGCCCAAGACGGAGAGCAGCCCAACTTACATGGAAGCTCAGATAATCAGTGAGAATGGTGAGAACATAACGATTAGGGGCGTGATGGGAGTTTCTGGAGAAGAGGTGAGGATGAATGCCTTAGATGCGGCCATAATCGAGGGGCACTACATGGATGAGATGGAAAAGGCGATTCTAATATCTGCCAAGGCAGCAGATCGAATTCACGTCAAACCTGGAGACAAGGTGAAGTTCAGCTGGGTAACAGGATCTGGAGTGCCAGCTACGGAGAGCTTCGCCATAGCTGGAATTTTTGACGATCAGATATTGGAGCAGATCGTTGACCTTGATGGCCAACCAATAAGGCCCTACATAATATTGGATCGCGAAAAGGCCTACCTGAGCCCAGACAGTATTGCCATATTCAACTGGCAGGAACTCATGAGGCTGGGCTTGGGTAGACTGACCAGGATAAATGTCCAGACAAGTAGCGGAGACATCGTAGACCTTGCTGTTAAATTGGTCAGCAAATGGCGTTTCTTCGTTTACGCTTCGGATGGCAGCGAGGTCAGACTGTTCTATTACAGGAAAGATCCTACGCTTGCGGGCGGTTCAGCAATACCGATGTTGCTTGTTTTAGTTGGGCTGAACGTGCTTGCTTGCACACTTAATGCTGTCTATGAGAGGAGGAAGGAGATTGCCACTCTTTCCCTAGTTGGTCTGAATCCTTCGCAAATCAGTTACATATTCCTGGCAGAAGCTGGGCTTGTCGCATTCATAGGTGGTGTGATTGGGTACCTCTTTGGACTTGGGGGGCCCAGATTGCTGCTCAGCCTCGGGGGACCTGGCTTCCTTACCGAGAAGGTATCTTGGACATGGAGCGTAGCTGTCATACTGATGGCGATGTTCGTGTCCATATCTGCGTCAGTACTTCCTGCAATTAAGGCTTCTACAATAGCTACTCCGAAGCTTCCCCTGAAGTGGAAGCTCGACTACCTTCCAGCAACGAAGGATACTTGGTTGCTCCACATACCCCAATTAATATCACAGATAGAGCTCAAGCACTTCATCAGGTTCATCCAGGGCCAGTTCGAGGAGTTCCAGCTTCTTCGCACGATACCTGAGAAGATGGAGTTCAAGGAGATAGTTGAGGAATCTGACCAGGAGAAGGAGGTGAAGAAACTGCTTTTCTCGCACAGCTTTGCAC
>CAZWAU010000006.1:0-7939 GCA_964631995.1 uncultured Nitrososphaerota archaeon | reverse complement strand
CTTAAAGACCCATCCATAAAAGTCACGAGCATAAGCCCTCCGAGGAAATCTGGGGAGACAATAATTCCAATAGTAGAGTCGATAGCGTGCGACATACCAAGAGTGTTTGTCGTCAACATAATGAACAAAGGCAATTTCGTGCCAGGCGTGCCGGAAAACTTCGAAGTCGAGGTTCCAGGGCTCGTGAGTAAGAGGGGCATCGAGGGCATAAAGACAGATGGACTTCCTAAGGCCCTGATCTCCTACATCCTGAGGGACAGGGTAGCACCTGTGGAGGTTGAACTTGAAGCTTACGAAACCGGAAGCAAGGAAAGATTGCTGGAACTCGTGATGATGGATCCTTGGACAAAATCTGAGGAGCAAGCCAAGGCTCTCCTTGAAGACATACTTGCGCTTCCAAGCCATGAAGAGATGAGGAAACATTACAAGTGAGCTGGCTCCTTGGCAGGCTACTTTCTGGGCGTCGACTTCGGTACAACCTCTGTCAAATGCGTTCTTTTTGATGATGATGGCAGGGCAATCGCATCTGGAAGAAGCGAGTATGAGCTTTCAATGCCAAGGCTTGATTATGTCGAAGTGGATCCAGAAACGTACTGGAAAAAATTCAGAGAGTCGCTTGACAAAGTTCTGAAAGGATCGAATTTGGATGCGAGGGAAATTCTTGGGATAGGTGTATCCAGCCAAGGAGAAACTTTCATAGCTTTGGACAGGTATGGAGAGCCTCTGAGGAGAGCCATAGTTTGGCTTGACAACAGATCGAAGGATGAGGCTAGGCTCATAGCGGATAATTTTGGAGCTGAAAACATATACCGTGTTACGGGGCAGAACGAAGTCATCCCAACTTGGACGGCAACGAAAATCTTGTGGCTGAAGAGGAACGAACCAAGTGTTTTCCAGAATACATTCAAATATTTGCTTCTAGGGGATTACATGGTATACAGATTAACTGGAAAATTTGCAACAGATTATTCGATGGTTTGCTCATCACTTCTCTTTGACATATCAAAAAGAAGGTGGTGGAGCGAAATCCTCGATTTCATCGGCATAAGCGAAGACCAACTGCCGGAGCTTAATCCACCAGGTAGCCCAGTAGGGAATATTACACAGGAAGCTGCGAAAGAAACAGGTCTTCACAAGAGTAGCATTGTGTCTACTGCAGCTTACGACCAGGCTGCAAACGCTGTTGGCGTTGGCAATATAAAACCTGAAGCCATAACTGAAACAACTGGAGGAGCCCTGGCTGTCGTTGCGACGATCGATCGTGTCATCTTAGACCCAAAGCGGAGGATGCCATGCCACCACCATGCTGTCCAGGGAAGGTACTTCCTCCAGCCTTGGTGCCACACAGCAGGAGCTATCCTCAAGTGGTACAGGGATAATTTCGGTTTGCAAGAGCTGGAGGCTGCAAGTAAAATGGGCCTAGATCCATATGACCTGCTGACGCTTGAGGCATCAAGGGTTAGTCCAGGATCAGATGGGTTAATTCTTTTGCCACACTTCATGGGAGCTGCTTCTCCAGAATTTAACTCAAATGCAAAGGGCGTACTCTTCGGCCTAACATTGTACCACGGAAGGGGCCACGTGATTAGGGCGATTATGGAATCGATCGCCTACATGCTAAGAAGAAACGTTGAGGTCCTTGAAGACCTTGGAATTAAGATCAGAGAGGTCAGGTCCACTGGAGGTGCTGCCAGGAGCCAATTGTGGAACCAGATCAAATCCGATGTGCTTCAAAGACCATTGCTAACCGTCCATACAGAGGAGACGGCGGCTCTTGGCGTAGCTATGCTTGCCAGTGTGGCCACAGGAGTGTTCAGCTCCTTGGATGAAGCTAGCAGGTCGATGGTCTCGATAAGGGATAGATTCGTCCCAACAGAAGCTAACAGGGAAAAGTACGATGAGCGATACAGGGTTTACGTTGAGCTCTATGGAATTTTGGAGAAAAGTTTTTGGCAAAATCGTTAACGCTTATAAAGTATAAAAGCAGATGGAATGTTGGAGGAGCAGGATTGCGTACCGCATTTGTTAGCTTTATGGCACCAGCATATACTCAGGACACAGTTGAGGTCTTAAAGAAGATCTCCAGAAGTGCAATGGCAACTTTGGGTTCGATTGGAATCGAAGTAGCATCAGAGGCAGGTCCTGTCATCGACCTTTCAGACGTTGATGCTGCTGTATCGAAAATTAGAAAGGATGAGTTCGACTTCTTAACGGCTTTGATACCTTCTTGGGCAGAGCCCCCTGCGATCGTTAACACCCTAATGCCTTTTTTGGACAAACCTATCTTGCTTTGGGCGCTATCTTCGATTCAAGAGAGGGATGCACTAATAGCGCCAGCAGGAGCTGCAGGCATGTCTGCAGTCAGGTATCCACTGAAGGTCATGGGTGCCAAGTTAAAGGTTGTATATGGGAATCCAGAATCGAAAGATGTTCAGGACGAGATACTTAGTTTTGCGCGAGCAGCATCGGCAATAAAAAAGCTGTTCGGCTCAAGGATAGGCATCTTTGGCTATGCCGACATGGGCAGTTACACCGCTGGCTTCGACCAGATCTCTCTTCGCAGCAAGCTGGGCGTAGAGGTTGAGGATTTCGAAGTTCATAGGCTTTTGCTGAGAGCAGGTGAAATTGAAGATAAGGAGGCTGACGAATTTATTTCAAAGCAGTTCAAGGATTGGAAGATAGACGAGACCGTTGCCAAAGAAGATCTGAGGAAAACCATCAAGGTATACTTGGCATTGAGGAAGATAATAGATGAAAGGCGTTTCGATGCCGTAAGCATGAAGTGCGTATATGGTCTGCCAACGTATTATGGTATAACGCCCTGCATACCACTTGCATTGGCGGGCAGTAAGATACCCGTCGTGTGCGAAAGTGATGTCCTCGGTCTGGTGACGGAACTCATAATGGACTTTGTCAGTGGCCAGCGCTCCGTTTACCTAGAGTTTTATGACATATTCGAAGACCGTCTATTGATGGGCGTCTGCGGCATGATGCCTCAAGAAATACTCGAAAGTACACCCAGATTGTACAAGTATGCGTGGGGCAAATTGACAGGTCTTATGGTTGTAGGTTCGATGAAGACCGGAAAAATAACGCTTGCGAGGCTCGCATCAGCTGGCGACCGATACACGATGCATATTACAGTTGGAGAGGCTGTGAAACCGAGAACCTGGCACGAGATAGGGTGGCAGCTTGAAGCACCTGTATATCCGAGCCTTGAGATAATACTTGGCAATAGGACCAAGGAATTTATGGAAAACATAATGGCTCAGCATTACCATCTAGTATATGGAGATTGTACTGAAGAATTGGTTGAACTTTGCAAGTTGCTTGGAATCGAGACCATATTGACATAATAGCTTAATTGCTATGCGGTGCTAAAAAGTACAAGTTGATAAAGTAGGAGTGCAATATTTAGTAGGCTCTATTTTTTGGGCCTACATGTTTAGAAGAAGTTGACTGATGGAAGAAATTCAAACTCGATATGATCGCAAAGGGATTTCGACCGAAGAAAGACTAAGCTTAGATCACGTTTATGTACCTTCTTTCTCAATCGTTAAAAAATAACAACTCTATCTAATGATCTTTATGGCATTTTCTACGCTTTCGTCTTCGTGCACGATCTTTGAGATCGCTTTGATTATGGCAACAGGGTCCTTGTGCCCCCAGACGTTTCTGCCCATTATGACTCCCTTGGCTCCAGCAGAGATCACGTCGTGAACCATTTTCAAGAGCCCCTCCGGGTCCCCTGCTCCCGGACCGCTCAGAACTATTGTTGGAACTGGGCAACACTTTACCACTTCCTTGAAAGTGTCTGGATCTCCAGTATAATATGACTTCACAACATCGGCACCAAGTTCAGCTGCTACCCTGTCAACAAATTTTATGTGGTCCATAGTGGGCCATTGCCGCTTCGCCTCAGGCTTGAAGTGGTATTCTATTATTTCTGGGGGAAGCGCCTCAACTATGTGGGGCACGCCCCATCTTTCACAATCTTGAGAGATCTTGCCAACCTTCTCCGAGTTTTGAGATTCCCTTTCCACTCCGATAAACGCCATGGTTGCGACAGCATCAGCTCCACACGATAGTGCCTCCTCGACCGAAGAGAACAATCGGTAATCTGTTATGTCTGGACCAATTGTCGTGGCCGTCCCATCGAGACGAGCGATCACTCCGAGTTTGCCAACAATCTCCTCATGACACAACCTTATCATCGAGGGGTTCATCAGAATGGCATCTGGCTTGTAATCACCTGACAAAGTCTTCCTTACAGTTGCTTTGATATCTTCAAGCCCCTTGATCGGCCCCAAATCAACACCATGGTCCATCGTGATGACGAAAGTTTTCCCATCCTGCTTGAAAATGCGCCCCAATCTGATTCTTTTGCCGATTAATCCCACATGAAATTCCTCCATTTCTTTTTGAAAAGTATGGCAAATATAACAATATCGCTTCAAATGGCGATGAAAGAGCTAATTTCTTATTCTTCCCCTTCGTTTCATTGCAGCTTAGAATGCTATACTAGAAGAAGAACCTTACAGCGCCTATGATGTAGGCCAAAAGGTTTGAGAAAGAAAGCTAGTTTCGATATTTTTCGAAAGACTTATAAGTAATAAAATTAAAAATAGAAACATGAAAATAGAGCGTGTTTACAGGGAGATCTTGCATGGTGTACTTGAGGGCAGAATGAGAGCCTTTAAACAACTTGAATTGAGCAAAGCCTGCAAATTATCTCTAAGTACTGTGAACTACGCTTTGAAACCATTGGAGCGGATGAATGCTATAGAGAAAAGAAGGTTTGGCTTCGATGTATTGGATCCGAAGAAGATTTTGTTATACTGGGCTTCAATCAGAAATTTGGAGAGAGATATCGTTTACCAAAGATATATGAATAAACCTGTTGATGATATCGAGAGCGAGGTTCCACCAAGATCAATCTTCACAGCTTATTCAGCCTTCAAGTTCAAGTTCAAGAGGGTCCCTTCAGAGTATGGTGAGGTTTTCGTCTATGGTGTAAAGAATGATTTTATAAAGAGGTTTGGGAAGGAGAACAACCAGTTAAAGCCAAATCTAATAGTTTTAAACTTGGATGAGCATTTGACCAAATTCAACATCTCCCCAATCGCACAGGTATTCGTTGACCTTTGGAACATCGGTTCTTGGTACGCCAGAGATTTTCTGAAGGAGATGGAGGAGATTATAGATGGAGTTCTGGAACGATATAGCAGTTGACAAGAGCTATAAAATATTACAAGAACTTAGGAAAGAGTTCGACTTTGTCTTAATAGGCGGATGGGGAATCTACTTTTTAACTGGAGCTTTGAAATCCAAGGATATTGATATAATAATAGATTTTAAAGAATTAACTAAGCTTAAGATAAGGTTAGGGATTAAGAAGAATGATTTCCTTAAAAAATACGAGAGTAAAGTGGATGGAGTATCTATAGACATATACGTTCCGTACTATTCGGAGTTTGCTATTCCGCCTGAGGAAGTCATTAGAAACACCATAAAGATTGAAAACTTTAGAATCCCTAGGCCCGAAATATTGTTGATATTAAAACAGCAGGCTGAGCTGCAAAGAAGGAACAGCGTTAAAGGGCAGAAGGACAGGGTGGATATAATTTGCCTAGCTAAAAGCAATAAGATAAATTGGAAATACTATAGGATGCTGATAAGGAAGTTTGGGCTTGAGGAATATGAGAGGAGACTTGGAGAAATAATAAAGTCAGCTAAAATTGAATTCGAATATTTAGGCATAAAAAACCTGAGAGAAATAAAGAAGATTAGAGAAAGAATTCTGAAGGAGATGACGCTAATAGCTCAACAGTAAATAGAAAGTCTGTCCGAATCATTTATCCTCAAATCTATTTTTCAAATTTGGATAAACAGAGCCATATTGCATCTCTACTTAAAAATATTGAACTCTAGCGATAAAGGGGAGTCACTATTTTTTCAATTCATCGCTCTATTGAGACATTGCGTCGACATTTGGGCACTTCTCTCTCTATCCTCGCCTTGCAGCTTGTCATAATGCCATACTAGAAAGGCACGAAGAACCTTACAGTGCCTATGATGTAAGCCAAAAGGTTTGAGAAAGCAAATCCAGCGATACCGCCGCATACGAGTGGCATAGCGTAGTCATTATGGACTTTGCTACCACCTACGCGCAGAACTATGTATTTCACTATCCAAGCACCAAGAAAAGCATCCCACTCCCTCATCCAGTTTGGAGATATGCCTGTTGCCAAGATAAATCCAATCGGGTGAAGGGGCCACCACACAAATCTAGCTTTAAGCTGGAACAGCACTGTAACCAATATGAAACCAACAGCTCCATATCCGAACAAAGTCTCTGGAGGCATTTCGTTATACCTTCCGAAATTTGCTTCGGTCCAACAAAAATCTGTTATGGAGCAGCCACCCTTCAATGGAACGCGGCCAGCACCCAGATTGTTTATCATCCAGACCCTGACGGTAGTTCCAATTAAGACGCTCACTATTGTAGATATTGTGAGCAGTAAGAACACATCTCTAAGGTTGACCTTTGCCATGCTTCCCATCTTGAGGCTCTGAATCGTAAAGAAGGCTCCTCCCGCCGGTCCTTGAGAAGGTATGTTGTACCCAACGTGTGTGAAAATGTTGGTCATAAACCAATCTGTATTATACTCTGAAGGTGCGCGGGGCCACACTAGCCTAAGAGGCCAACCTGGCCACACGGTACCTTCAAACATGTAGCCGCAGCCACTCAAGCCTAGAACGTATGTTGATGATAATACGTATATGAAGCCTGGAAATAGCAGTACAACCAACGCAGATCCTATGCTCAATCCTGCAGAAAGCAGGAAAGCCAACAATATTATGGCTGAAACGACAACTAAAATGTAGGCTTGTCTATAGCTGAAAGGTTCGCTGGCCTCCTCCGGAGACCTGCCACCTCGCATGGCTGACCTGATAGTACTGGCCAGCTCTTTTCTCGCATTAAATATGATCATAACTGCAACAGCTGTTGTACCACCTATCATTGTCATCCAACCAAAGTAGTATGGAGCACCGAAAAGTGGAGAATTGTTGAAACCTCCAAATCCCAGAATCCTACATGCGCTACCCAAACTGAATATGCCCGTATAGTATCCCATTGCATAAGCTATCTGAGCCAATATTAGCATTATAACGAAAAACACCCAGGCTGTAAATAGGACTTCCAATGGTGCTAGGTAATATATTAGGAATGGGTGAAGATTCTTCGTATAGCCTGGCCAGCCAACTATGTTGCTTGCGATGGGATCATTGGTGAAGTTGCATACGCATCCATGGGAACTAGTACTATCTACAGATGATCCCCTCCAGATCAAAACGTCAGGCCACCATGGAAAGATCTGGGTACACATTATCTGAATTTCAAAAATTAGAAGTACTACGAATCCTATCAGAAACAATTTCATCGTCTTTTTTGTATCTTCCTCTCCAGATACCCTTCTCACAACATCGTAAGTTGCTATGACATATGGAAAAGGAAGCATCTCGACATCGATCCACCTTCGCCTGAATAGCAGCATTACGCTCGATACAAACAGATAGAATGTTATGAAGTATAATGACCAGAAAACTATCGCATTGAACCAAGAGCCCCAGTTTGTCGGAACTCCACCTCTTTCCACAAGCTGAATTACATCGTAAGGTGGCATCCACCACCAGCTCTGAAGTATAGGCCTGAGCTCTTCCTGGGTGAATATGGTTAATCTGGCAAGGCTAACTGGGAAATTGACATTATTTTGGAAATGACCAATGCCATATGTACCAACAACGGAGCCAACGACATATAATGAGACAAGCGTCGCAGTAGATATCCTACCTTTTAGTGGGTATACAAGCAAAAGAATTACAATCGAAAATATTGGCATCGCCATGGTTTCATTCGTTGGACCAAATCCATAAC
>CAZWAU010000005.1:0-3116 GCA_964631995.1 uncultured Nitrososphaerota archaeon | reverse complement strand
AAACTTCTCCTGTCTTGAACATAGGAAACCTCGTAACGAAATGTTCTGCTGCTATGTTTCTGCAAACGACTTCCAACTTGATCATCTCAAGTTTTTATGCAAGGATTCTGGTCAGATCTATTCTCCTTATGAAATACGTTGAAACTCCTCCTCTTTAAAGTTCGTCAAACAAAATTTCCGACATGGCAGCATTTATTTCTTCCTTTCCAGGAATCTTGGCGTGCTTGGCACCATCGAAAGCTGTTATGTCATCCTTAAAGAGCAGGATCACTTCCCGAGGATCCCAACTTTGGTAGATGATCTTGCCTTCGGAGAGCTTTAGCAAACCCATCCGATAAGCGCAAAATGAAATGGGATTATAAATCTTATTTCAAATGTTTGTAACATACCGACAAAGATTAACACAATTATGCTTATACCTCGCTGAATTAGATCAACCTGTTCATTACTTTAATGGACAAGGTGCTTTCTCTGTACCGTTAGATATCAAAATTTTGCCCTCCGACTTTGAGTCCAGACTTAATAATCGGTAAATGATCTCTTAATATTGGATAAAAAAGTTGCTTGCAAAAAGGTGCTTAAAGCTTCTCTAACGCCAACCTCTAAGCTACAGCTATAAGCCCAACATATGCTTGGCTTGCGCATAATCCGCGTTCATGGGTTGAAATTATATGATCCCAGGCACGATCGTGATATCCACCGACGGATCAACCATAGGCTACGTGAGAAAAGTTCATGGAAACGAGAACGCGCCTACTGAAGGAGGATCGCCAATAGCAGAGCTGATCATCGATCCTGATGGCCTTAAGGGGGCTCTTGACCTTGAAAAGATCGTTTACAAAATTGCCGAGCATATGGGTTTGGAGATCCAAGATGATCCGGAATATGTGATGTCATGTGCAGCGGACAGGCTTTCCGAAGTAGGAGGGCAGCTTTTAACCAATGATGTGTTCCCATCATACCTCTACCACTACAATCTTCCGGTCGATTATATCTCTCCAGTATGGAAAGTTCTTGTGAATGTCAGCTCATTCGTGGCGCATCCTGAAAGTGCCCTTCTAGCAAGCCTTGATCTATATCCCGAATTTTTCCCAGTCGATGTTATCAAAAAGGTCAGGCTAAAAAGTTGCGAAGAGCTTATTGGGGAATGGTTCATCGGCAAGGTCGAAGGCATAGTTATGCGCTTATCCTCATCTGGAGGGCCTAGGCCATCTGAACGCACGGGACTCGTGGTTGGCCCAACCTTCGAGTTCCAATCCAAGGAGACTAGGTTTACGCTTAGCACATACGACGTGCTATCCAAGGTGTCTTTTCATGACCATGTCCCCATCAAGCCTGGAGAAGTGATTGCGGTGAAAGGGGACTATGACTTTACGAACAGACGAATCAGGGCTTCGTCTTTGCTGAGGATCAAGACCCTTGAACTTTGGATCGAACAAGGCGCTTATTGAACTTCCTGCATGTCATAGCATGCCAAGTTCAGGTCTGCTCAGAACCATTTAGGCTGCCATTTAACTGTCTGCGGGTTCGTGCCCGTTTGTTTTGAAAGGCTTTACCAATCCCCTCAGATAGTAGAACTCGTCCAAAAAATGGTTGAGCTTCAAGACAGGCACTACGAAGCATCCAGCATAAATGTGTCGATCGATATCCAAAAGCGTAATTAATGCTGGGTAGATTTTTACTACGTTCCAATCCGTCCTTAAACCTTTTGGTTTTGTCTTGAGGTGGGACAGAGCCTCCACACGGCGCATCTGTTCCATCGCCGATTTTAAGAGCGCGCTCGACTTACCTCCTGTTTTCCACTGCTTGCAATCAAAACAGACCAAATCAATCCCCCTAAGTCCGACAACATCGATCTGCCACCTTCGACCTTCCGACTTAAACCTAAAATCTCTAATGGTTTCGAAATCATGCCTGATCAACGCTTCCTCAGTAAGAGCCTCAAAACGTTGCCATGGTATCGATCTTGCTATTTCGTAAAGCGGCACCCCTTCACGTACCGCGTGCTCTGCCAGAGACACCCAAGCCACATCATCGAGTACGACTGTGTTATTGACGATTCTAATATCGCCTAACCTTCCGAGGCATGCCTTTATCTCATCTTGCCCAATGCCTATCCTTCTCGAAATAGTGGCGAAGTCTATCTTTTCGCTTTTCGCCTTTAGAAGCATGATGTAGAGTTCCTTTACGAGGCTTGCTGGAAGCGCCATAGGGTAAACAATACATCCAACGCAGCTATTTTAATGGTTCGAAAAAGAGCACAATTTGGATAGATTTGGGTCAATTATGGCCGCCATTGCTGCAGCTTTTTAACATCTGAATTATTGCCGAGACGCTTTTCGCCATCAATTTCGGGGCTATCGTAATACCCAAACCCCTCGAGTTAATTACTACACAATATGGAAAAATTATGAGATAGTTCGCATCTATTATGCATGTTGGCCTTGGCTAAAGAAAGGATCAAGGTAGAGGGCGGCATGAAACTAAAGACCTTGACCAGACCCAACTTGGATGGCTTCCTTTTCTTCGCTGTTATCGCCGCAGGCTGGGAATCGGTTGTTAAACTTGGCTTAATCCCTGGATCTGCTTTACCCGCTCCTTCAGATGTTTTCTTTGATCTAATAATCAACAAGATTCCAGAGCCAATATTCTGGACAAGAGTCCTTCTAAGCTTCATGACTTTAAATGGTGGTATTCTTTTTGCCCTCATACTTGCTACGCCACTAGCCGTTATCGCAGGCCTAAGCAAGAGGATCGATTCCTGCCTGACTCCGATCGTAATGATAGTTGGGAGTTTACCTGATATCGCCATCTTGCCGATACTTGTAAAGTGGGTAGGACCAGGAATGGCGGTGGCCATCTTGACCTCTAGCCTTTGCGCCTTCTTTCCTGTCTTCTTCTCTGTAAGGGAAGGTGTCCGTGAAATACCCATCGAACTTGTTAGGGTTACGGAGATCTTTAACAGTGGCAAGGCTGATTTGCTCAGAAGCCTTATCCTTCCTGCCACATTCCCAAAGATGGTGACTGGATTGAGGGTAGCTTACGACTTCGTCTGGGAAATAGTACTTGCAATAGAGATCTTCTCTGGTCTTGCAGGGCTTGGGCACCTCATCGAG
>CAZWAU010000004.1:0-3019 GCA_964631995.1 uncultured Nitrososphaerota archaeon | reverse complement strand
GCTGTAGCTTCACTACGGCTCATGACGGCAACCAATTTTGAATCCCTTGCTGGTAAAATTCCCTCTGGAATAGTCCTCCTATCAGCTATCCCGCCACAACCTATGACGCCCCATCGGATCAAATATGAATTCACCATCGAC
Source organism: uncultured Nitrososphaerota archaeon (assembly GCA_964631995.1). Taxonomy (GTDB): domain Archaea; phylum Thermoproteota; class EX4484-205; order EX4484-205; family DTQO01; genus DTQO01. Next base: position 2,878 of record CAZWAU010000004.1, on the reverse strand, counting down.
TTTGATAACGATCGTGTCTTACATATATTAAAAACTACTTGTCAAAATCATTAGGAAAACAGACAGAAGCGCATCTCTGGTTTGAGGCAATCTCTATTCGATCCAAGATCTGGGAAACATTGGAATGACTTTTCAAAACTAGTTTGATTGAATAGCATAAGTTTTTGTTAATAATACTGTGGTGCACCAGTAATAAGTTCGGATTAAAGCCAACTGAATGGATCGAAAAAAGGCAGCAAATGAAAAGAATGATGCTCTTGGTCCAACGCAGAATCTGATATCAGAGGAAAAGTCTTAAGGAGGAATATCAGCTTAGTTCGATGCAAGTGAAAGCAACATGCTTAAGGGTGAAAAACTGGCTATCGATGGAGGGGAACCAACAATAAGGGAGCCTTTGCCAACTTGGCCTTGGTTTACGGAGGAAATCATACAGGCCGCTACAGAACCGCTGCGAACGGGGAAAGTCAACTACTGGACTGGCAAACTTGGGATGGAGTTCGAGAGGAAGTTTGCGGACTGGAACGGCGCGAAATTCTGTGTGACGACCACAAACGGCACTAGCGCCTTGCATACTGCCATCGCAGCACTTGGCATTGGCCCAGGGGATGAGGTCATCGTGCCCTCGTATACTTTTATCGCGACTTCCTTCTGCGTCGTTCAAGCCGGCGCCATTCCAGTTTTCGCCGATGTAAGAATGCAGGATCACTGCATCGATCCAGAGGACGTAGAGAGGAAGATCACGAAGCGCACAAGGGCAATGATCCCAGTGCACCTGTATGGGAATGTTGCGGAAATGGACGATATAATGAAAGTTGCCAAGAGGCACGATCTGTACGTTGTCGAGGATTGCGCTGAGGCGCATGGTGCGATATATAGAGGAAGGAAAGTCGGGACAATAGGGCATATAGGATGCTTCAGCTTCTGCCAAAACAAGACCTTCACAACTGGTGGTGAGGGTGGCGCTATAGTTACGAATGACGAAGATCTTGCCTGGAGATGCCGCTCTTTCCGTGACCATGGATATGATGTTGAGACGCGCCTCTCGCTGTTAGAGGCTGAGGGAACTCTTCCCTACATCCACACGAGAGTTGGATATAACTACAGGATGACTGAGATGCAGTCAGCCATAGGGTTGAAGGAGCTGGAGAGGATCGATTCTTGGAATCTACCAAGAAGAAGGCGAAATGGAGAGATTTTAATAGAAGAGCTTAAAAATTGCGAAGAGATCGCGCAACTTCCGATTCATACGAGTGAAAAGGTAAATGGATTCTATGTCTTTCCGATAGTATTGAACTTGGAAAAATTGAGTGCTGACAAGAAAACTATTGTAAAGGCGCTTACAGCAGAGGGTCTGCCTGTATGGAGAGAGTTCTGGCCACAATGTTACAAGGAAAGAGCGTACGTTCAACACAATGGATTTGGCAAAGTCAGATTTCCATTCGAATCGAAGGAGTATACCGATCCTAAATCGGTACAGTATGACAAGGTTTACTGTCCAAATGCCGCTTGGCTGGAAGAAAGGACCTTCATAGTTCACTGCTATCCAACACTTGAGGAAGAGCACATAAGGCTCATAGCGAGGGGAATCAAGAAAGTTCTAAATCATTTCAAGAAATGAATCGATAATTTGATCAGCTTCTGCATAGTTCCAGGGCATCTCTATGTCCAGTTTGGCTTTTGGATGCTTCATAAGGTTTAATGAAGAATAACAGAATTCCGGATTCCTTTCTCTGAATTTATGGGGCTTTTGTAATCGTTCCCTTTGAATCACTGCTTCCATGGATACAACAATACCTTGCCGCACCGCCCCGTAAGCTGCAGCTCCCAAGCGTCACGCACTTCGCTTAATGAGAAGCTGTGCGTGACCATCTTGTCGATCTTTTCTCCAGAGTTTTCGATGAGCTTCATCATCCTTGGAGCGGCGCCCAGGTTCCAGTGCCAAACTCCATGCACGCTCAAGCCCTTGCTGATGAAGTCGCTCACTCCATTTACCGTGAAGTCGCCTGAGCCTCCGACGATCGATACCTGCCCCTTCCTGCGCGTTGCCTTGATGCAAAAAGCTACAGCTTCTCCGGTTCCAGAGCACTCTATGGCTTTATCCACTCCTTGACCATTCGTCAGTTCTAGCACGTGTTCTAAAGCCTCCCCGTTGGGATCCAGAACCTCCTCGGCGCCAAGCTCTTTGGCGAGCCTTGCGCGATAGGGGTTCCCTTCGACGCCGATCACCCTTGCTCCTCGGTACCGCGCGTTGATGACTCCTCCCAATCCCACTGGCCCTAGACCTGTGATTAGAACTGTGTCAAAAGCGCCAACCTTCATGAGTTCAGAAGCCCCAAATGTAGGTCCAAAGCCGCAGCAAGCCATGCTTGCATGTTCGTAGCTCATCCCGTCGGGGATGGGCAGCAAAAGCCAGTCCTGCTTAACGACGAACTGGGCGTAAGTATCCGTCCCCCACTCCGAGCCTAAAATTTCCTTCATGTCCCTGTTGCTCTGGCAGTGTATGTAATTTCCTGAAAGACACAAAGAGCAAGTGCCACATGGATACTGGGGCATCACCACGACACGCTGCCCCACCTCGACCGTTCCCTTCTGCGCTACCTCTTCCACCTCTCCTGCCGCCTCATGCCCCAATGGATGATACATTTTTCCAGTCTTGTAAGCCTTGTACTCCGTGCACATAGGAGCCACGTGAATCCGCACAACTACGAACTCGTCCACAGCCTTCGGTTCTGGCTTCTCTACAATTTCGCACTTGCGCTCGCCAGTTATCTGCACGACTTTCATATGCGTCTCAGCCAGCGCCCACCGTATTTAAGTGTCCGCTCATTTTCTGTTTTCGAAATATTTCAATATGATCGGTTGCTATGAAAAAGCATCT
>CAZWAU010000003.1:0-19918 GCA_964631995.1 uncultured Nitrososphaerota archaeon | reverse complement strand
AGGCAGGGAAAAACGCGAATCGCTTTTATCCAAGGTGATGAGTAAAATATGCGGGTGATGGCCGTGGACCTGTTCGATGCAATCAAAGGGAGGAGAAGCATCAGGAGATTCAAACCAACGCCGATTCCAAAGAAGTTGCTTGACAAGGTACTCGAAGCTGCTTCGCTTGCGCCCTCGGCTGGCAACCTTCAGTCATGGGAGTTCGTTGTCGTCGATGACGAGACTGCAAGGATCGAGCTATCGAGGGCTGCCCTTGGCCAGTCTTTCGTCGCCGAGGCTCCAGTATCGATCGTTGTCTGCGCTAACCAAAACAGGTCCTCAACTAGATATGGGAGGAGAGGGAGAGAGCTCTACTCGATTTGCGATGCCTCAGCCGCCACGGAAAATCTCCTTCTTGCAGCGTACGGTTTGGGCTTGGGTTCGTGTTGGGTTGGAGCTTTCGATGAAGAGCTCGTTTCGAAGGTGCTTGAGCTTCCGAGCGGTGTGAAGCCCATAGCCATAGTGCCGATAGGCTTCCCAGGTGAAGCCCCTCCCCCGACACCAAGGGATCCGTTGAGGGTGCATGCGCAGAAGTATCGTGGGAACCTGTAGCCCAGAAACCGTATCTCTTCTCTACAATTAATGATCTTCGGCGCTCGGAGCGATAAAAGATCGTTTTACACAAGAATCTGAAAAGACTCTACTTTCGTAGCTCAATATCCACGACCTTGCCGCGGCATGATCCTGGAGGGCTCATAAGAACGAAGTAGAAATCGCCCGTTCGATCTGCGACCAGCTCAAACTTCGCACTTGAATGGGCGGGAGCAACTGAAACGTAGACTCCATCGCCTTTGGTAAACGAACTTGGCCCACTCTTGGCATAGAGGGCATATGCAGCCTCGTCCAGCACGTAGAAGGCGAAGCAGGAACCGCCGCTCTCCGAAAGCATGCCCTCTACCACCTCCCCTGAAACAAGAACGACCTTGAAGACGTAGCTGGATGAAACTGGCATCCTGATCACCTTGCTGAGCGGGAGCGAGAATGTTGGGATTTCAGCGCCCAAGTTTGGTAGCAAATACGAACCGATCCCGTCGGTTCTGTTCTCGGGTACCTCAGAATGTGGAGCCAGCTTTCCAGGAATCACCAATATGATGATAGCAAAGGCAGCTGTTGCTACAAGCATTGCGATAGGCAATATTCTCTCGTAAAGGCTCTTCCCGCTGGCACCCTCTTCTTCCAAACCTAAACCGCTTCTAGAAGTTATCAGCTAAGTGTAGAATATATATTCGTGCCCTCCTGAAACGCACAGGAATCTGAACTTTGCGCAGCCAGATTAAGAAACGCATATAATTAGGCACCTGCAGAGCTGTTTTGATAACCGACAAGGAGGCGATAAAGGCATGGTAACCCATGGAAGCGTATTGGCGTCAGCGAGAGCTGTAGCCACGCTAGACCCAAGCGGGCAAAGTGCGCTCTTTGACACCTAAGACGCCACCGAAGGAGAGACGCAATGTGATACCCAGGATAAGGAACAGGCGCGTGTTTAGGAACCGAATCGCACTTCACAGAGAGCCGGGCCAACAGTGGTTGACCAGTTTGGCTCCAAGGCCGAGGATGTAGGCTCAGTTCAAAAGTAAAATCCTTGCCGGGCGAAGTAAATTGGTGAGATTGGATCAGCCAATCCTTTGCCAAATATTGGGCGGTCAGATAAAGGCAATGCTCGCTAAGGAGCGCCACCATCTTGAGGAAGCCTGTTAGGAGCGCAAGTGGAGTTGTCGTCGTTGCCACGATGTGCTGTAGCTTCAATTGTCCTCACGGAAGGTGCCTTTACTGTCCGAGGTTTCCAGGCATTCCGGCAAGCTACACCGGTTTTGAGCCAAGCAGTATGAGGGGATTCCAGAATGTCTTCGATCCATTTCTGCAGGTTTCGGATAGAATCGCCCAATTGGAGCAGGGAGGGCACTCTACCGACAAGGTTGAGCTGATAATACAGGGCGGAACTTTTCCAGCTCTTGACCGATCCTATCAGGAATGGTTTGTTAAGAGCTGCCTAGACGGAATCCACGGCAGCGTGTCGGAAGACCTTTCACAATGTCACCAAGTGGCTGAGCATGCAAAGAGAAGGTGCGTGGGGCTGACGGTCGAGACGAGGCCTGATTACTGCAAGGAGGCGGATGTAGACTTCATGCTAAAGTTGGGTGTTACGAGGGTTGAGGTTGGGGTCCAGAGCCCGTTCGATGATGTACTCCTTAGGGTATGTAGGGGGCATGATGTTGAAGAGGTTGTAGAGTGCTTCCGAATCGCCAAAGACTCGGGCCTAAAGGTTGTTGCTCACATGATGCCTGGCCTGCCAGGTTCCGATATCGATCGGGACCTTGAAGGTTTCAGGCTCCTTTTTCAGGATGAGCGGTTCAGGCCAGACATGCTCAAGATCTATCCGACACTTGTTGTCAAATCGACGGGCCTTTACGACGCATGGTTGAGGGGCGATTACGTTCCACTCGAGCCCGAAGATGCTGCAATGCTCGTAGCTGAAGTCAAGAAAATGGTTCCACCTTGGATAAGGCTCATGAGGGTTCAGAGGGATGTCCCCTCGAACCTGATAATAGCAGGTGTTAGGAAGAGCAACCTGAGGGAGCTGGCTTGGGATTATCTTAGGAAGGAGGGTTCGAAGTGCAGGTGCATAAGGTGCAGGGAGGTTGGGCTTAGAAGAGATTCAAAAGGCCCATATGATCTAAAACTGAAGTCCATTAGGTATAGCGCCTCGGAGGGCGAGGAGGTGTTCCTGAGCTACGAAGATTCATCACACGACATTATCTTCGCATACTTGCGCCTCAGGTTCCCATCGTCAAAGGCACATAGGCCAGAGATAGCTGGAGAGAAAGTATGCTTGGTTCGCGAGCTGAGAAGCCTAGGAACATCGCTTCCCCTCGGAACAAGGGACGAATCATCCTGGCAGCACAAGGGACTTGGGAAGTCACTCATGTCGGAGGCCGAGAGGATCGCAGACGAAGTTTACGGCGCCCGAAAGCTTGTTGTGACAGCAGCAGTTGGGACGAGGCAATACTACCGATCGCTCGGCTTCTCCCTAGAAGGTCCTTATATGTCAAAGCGAATTGGTAATTAATTAGGCATAATCTTTTGGAGTTGTCCTTTTAAAATGCCTGCTTGCAAACATCTGGGAAATCGATTCATTATTGAATATGTTTTGTAAGATAATGACAAGTTCGTCATGGTGGTGCGCAGAAAGGTTCGACTGTCCTTTTAGAAAATCGATCTTCTCAGGGAGTGCGCTTCAAAAAGCGTTCTATTGGAAAGCCCGATTTCCAATATTACTCTCCCTAAAAATGGTGCCTGTCAAAGATTATTATATGAGAAATTGCCTGGATGCGTGAGCAATGGATTACGCGAATCTGGGCCTAAAGGTCGGGCTTGAGTGGCACCAGAGGCTTGATACTCATAAATTATTTTGCAACTGCCCTTCCGAGGTTGGTGCTCTTCCACCCAGCATGAGCGTTAGGAGGAAGATCAGAGCTTCAATGAGCGAGTTGGGCGAGTTCGATCCGGCTGCGTTGGTCGAGCATGTGAGATCAAGGGACTTTACCTACAGGTTAAGCCCAGAATCTGCTTGCCTCGTTGAGCTTGATGAGACGCCTCCTGCACCCTTCAACATCGAGGCTGTTAAGATCTGCTTGGAGATAGCTTTGCTTCTGAAGATGAAGCCTGTTGATGAGATTAGGTGCATGAGAAAGACGGTTATCGATGGAAGCAATACTACCGGATTCCAAAGGACGATGCTGGTCGCAACAGGCACGCCTGAATCCTACATTTATGCCGATGGTCCAGTTGGGCTGAAGAGCGTGTGCCTGGAGGAGGAGTCAGCCTTCATAGTCGAGGCCGGAGCTGAGAAAGCAGAGTATAGGCTTGATAGGCTTGGAATACCGTTGGTAGAGGTTGCTACACTTCCACACATAACATCCCCAAATCAGGCGAGGAAGGTAGCAGAACGTGTTGGCGCCATCATGAGGACAACTGGAAAGGTTCAGCGCGGCATAGGCACGATCAGGCAGGACATCAATGTGAGTATAAGGAATGGATCGAGACAGGAGATAAAGGGCGTCCAGGAGCTGGAGCTAATCCCGCTCGTGATCGAGAGGGAGGTTGAGAGGCAGGTTTCGCTGCTCAAGCTTAGGGATGAGCTTGCCAAGAGGAACGTTGCTCCCCTTGGAAGTAAAATCGTTGATGTTTCCAACGTCTTTCTCGCAACAGGAAGCAAGGTTCTTAGATCGTCGTTGGAGAAGCACCAGAGCATATTGGCGGCGAAGCTCACCGGCTTCTCAGGATTGGTTGGTTCTCAAATACAGCCAGGCAGGAGGTTCGGGACCGAGCTGGCAGACTACGCAAGGGTCTGGGGAGGGGTAGAGGGGATTTTCCACTCGGACGAGCTTCCAGGCTATGGTATAACGGAGCAGGAGGTAAGCAAGGTGAGGAGTATTTTGGAGGTCCAGACCTCTGATGCTTTTGTCTTGGTAGCGGGGCCTGAATCGAGGGCAAGGGCTGCCCTGGATGCTGTCCTTAGGCGTGCCAATATGGCTCTGAGCGGTGTTCCTGAAGAGACCAGAAGGCCCCTCTCAAACGGAAACACAGCCTATATGCGTCCTCTTCCAGGTGCAGCCAGGATGTATCCAGAGACCGATATCCCGCCTTTCGTTATCACTGCAGAACTGCTTAAGGAGATATCGAGTTCGCTTCCTCCCTTGCCAGAGGAGAGGCTTGAGGAGCTCGTGGCTGAACATGGTCTAAGCAGGCATCTCGCCGAGCAACTGGTCAGCTCTCCAATGATGCCCCTCTATGAATCTATCACGTCCTCTTCCAGCTTTGATAAAACCATCGTAGCTTCGACCCTTCTCAACACAATTCCATTCCTCAGGCGGGAGGGCATGATGGTCGAGAGGCTCGATGCTGCTAAGCTTATGGCGGTCTTCAAGGAGGCAGAGAAGCTCAATCTTTCAAGGGAGGAGATCGAGGAGATTCTATCAATGCTCTGCAGAGAGGATCCTGATGTTTCCTCAGCTACCAAAAAGGTCCTGTCCTCTAGAATGGGAGAGGAAGAGTTACGCAAGTACATCGAGAAGGTAGTTGAGCAGAACTCCTGCATGATCGCTGAAAAAGGTAAGGGAGCCATCAAGCCGTTGATGGGCTTTGTGATGAAGGAGCTACGTGGTAAAGCTTCAGGCTCGGCAGTCCACCGGATACTTACCGAGGAAATAAGCAGAAGGCTTGGAGGGTGATGAGCTTGCCTTATTCAAAGAGGGTTAATGACCTACTGGAAGCGAATGGGTTGAAACCTGGAGACAGGATCCTTGTGGAGAAACAGGGTGCAAGTTACGAAGGCTTTCTAATCCCAAGGGAAGAGGTTGAGAGGGGGGATCCAGATTGCGTCGTCATAAAGCTCGATAGTGGCTATAATGTAGGAGTGAGAATCGATGGAAGTGCGGTTGTAAAGAAGCTCCCTGGATCAATCCAGCTTGAGAAATTCAGCCATCCAGTCACTACAGTCCAGGATGCTGGACTTCCGCCCATTTCTATAATCTCTACTGGAGGAACGATCTCAAGCAGGATCGATTACTACACGGGCGCTGTGGCAACTCTTTTCTCCCCAGAGGAGGTTCTGCAAGGGGTTCCGGAACTTGCCAACATAGTCCGAATCCGCTCAGCGGAGAGACTTTTCAACCTCTACTCAGAGGACCTCTCACCCAAAAACTGGTGCAGGCTTTCTGAAAAGATCGTGGCTAAGCTTCTGGAGGGAGACTCAGGCATCCTCGTGCTCCATGGAACAGACACGATGCACTACACAGCTGCAGCTCTCAGCTTCATGATCAGGGACCTCTCCTCGCCCGTCGTGCTTGTGGGAGCGCAGAGATCAACGGACAGGGGCTCGAGGGACACAGACATGAACCTGATTTGCTCCTCAATATTGGCTGGGAGAGGAGAAGTTGGCGAGGTTGGAATCTGCATGCATGGTGAGATGGACGACAGCTATTGCTTGTTCCTCAGGGGCACAAAGGTGAGGAAGATGCACACATCCAGAAGAGACGCATTCAGGCCCATCAACGACCTTCCTATTGCGAAGGTCTGGCCAGATGGGAGGATCGAGTACATCAATGTCTCTGTAAGGCGAGGAACATCGAAGCCATTCTCAGATGCTGTCTTCGAGGAGAAGGTTGCAATCGTCAAGGCCTATCCTGGTGCACCCCCAGCTCTGCTCGAAACTCTCGTGGACAAAGGTTACAGGGGCATCGTTATCGAAGGTACAGGACTGGGCCATGTTCCAACCGAACCAGAGGAAAAAAGCATGTCGTGGCTTCCAGCTGTGCGCAGGGGCGTTGAGATGGGCGTCATTTTTGTAGTTTCTTCTCAGTGCCTTTACGGAAGGACGAGTTCGCAGGTCTACAGGAATGCCATCCTGCTCAGCAAAGCTGGAGCCGTGTACTTAGAAGATATGCTTCCTGAGGTTGGTTATGTAAAGCTTGGGTGGCTCCTTGGCCACGACTATGATGTCGAGACCGTCAAGAGACTATTAGTCACAAACATAGCCGGAGAGATTGGAAAAAGGGTAAGGGCGGACACCTACCTCATCTAGGATTTAATCTGCCTGATCACTATGCCACTTTCAGAAGAGACAACCCTGTAATCTTTTTTCAATTCACCTTTTCCAACAAACCATCTGCAAGCCTTCCTGACTCTCGTCCTGCTTATTTTGGCAGATTCGGGAAAGACCAACCTGTCACCCTTCGCTTCGAGCGAGACGGAGAGCTTCTTCTCCAGGAACTCTTTCATCTCCTCCCTTGCCTCACTTTTAAGCTTCGAAATGTCGATCTCAACAGGCATTTTGTATCTGGACATTGGTGCTATGGACGGGGTTTTAAGTTTGGGCTTCAAAGCGTACTTTAGGCTTCGACTGGCACATAAACGAAGCTGTACATTCCAAGCTAAGCTATGTTGCCCGTCCTATGGATGTGCTTGCTTCATTAGCAGAGGTGTCTCGGAAGTACCAAGCAACCATCTTGGTACCTGAGAGAACAGCTTTGGAAACAAAGTACCCCAAAGGTATTGTGTAAAGTGCTAGAGTTGCGTTGAAGAATCCGATTACAGGCAAAGCAGCGATCACGACGACCATCGGCATGCCGAATCCAATTGGTGGCTGTTGCGGAAGACATGCCCAGTTGAAGACCGTCATCACAACAACCCTTGTTGTCACGCCAAATGCGGTCGATGCAGCCAGTGCCAAAGGTTCGCGTTTCGATTCAAGGCTCCGGGGAAAGATCTTGCGGTAAATGCAGATTCCCATCAACATGCTCAGCAGGGCTGCCAGGTTGTAAAATGGGCCTGTAGGTAGTGCTCCTGGGAAGACGACAAGTAAAACCAAGGTGTTTATGATCGACGTAAGCGTTGCGATCTTTGGACCGTAGAGCAGGAGCGCAACAACAATTGGCACCTCCCAAACTTGGTAGATCAGGTAGGGAGCATAGGGCGCGGGAATCTTTAGGGGGGACATGTTCAGAAAGACCGCGATCGCTGCGAAGACCGCGACCGCTGTGATCTTCCTTGGGCTCGCTCTGTTCTTCATCCAATTGGTCGGCACCTCCGAATTAATTAGCTATTTAAGAGTGCCCACTTAAAAATGAGTTTCTCACACTATTGCCAGCAGGCATAGGGTGCGCTGTGGCTTCAATATCTTGGTATGTAGAACTCAAAGTCTAATATTCGAGGTAAACCTTTTTTCTCCATTTCAGCCCCAATTTTGTCATAGCACTCCACAAGCTTTGTTATTATAATAGCTAGTTCCTAAGGCTATCGTTGTCTTCTCTGAGCCTTTCTGTAGCTTCAAAGTCAGGGTCATCGACCCTTTTCCCACATTCTTTCGCGACTTTCTTCGAAGCTCATGTCAAGCATGTCCTCTTCAAGTATCCTTTTCAGCTCCTCCCTCGCATTCACCTTGCAAATTGAGCGCGAAGTTTTGCCTGCTTTTTAGGTAGTGATGAACAGCTATTTCATTCGTTGGCATACGTTATTCTTTTATTGCTGTTAAAAAGTCGATTGCCCATGAGGAACCGCTGGACCTACGTAATTGTGGGCTTCGTCATAAATGTCTGCCTTGGTACCGTTTACTCTTGGAGCGTCTTTAGACCGCCCTTACACAAGCCACCATTTGGCTTGAGTCCAGCCGAATCGATCCTTCCATTCAGCATATTCCTCCTTTTCTTTGGCGTAATGTTCTCGCTCTCGGGCATCGCTGTGTCAAAGTTCGGTCCTAGGAGGCCAGCCCTTATCGGTGCGGTCTTGGTTGGCATAGGTTATCTCTTCTCAAGCTTGATCTCTTTTTCCCAAGGGCTTTCTTTACCGATCCTTTCGTTGGGTTTTGGTATCATGGCTGGAACCGGTTGCGCATTCGCATACAATCCGCCAATCGCAACCAGTGGTAGGTGGTTCCCGGACAAGAGGGGTCTTGCCTTGGGTTTGACCGTGATGGGCTTCGGGCTCTCTTCCCTTTTCACAGCTCCTTTGGTCTCGGCTCTAGTTAGCACGTTGGGGATATCGCAAACATTCGTTGCAATCGGCTTGGTCTTCCTTATTGCCCTACTTTTGTTAGGATCGGTATTAAAGTTTCCAGCCTCAGACTGGAAGGTTCCAGTAAAGGTCGAGAAGAGTTCTCAAGCTTCCGAGCTTGACATCAGCACCATGGAGATGCTGAGGACGCCAACTTTCTACATCTCTTGGGTGGTTTACCTCATAGGTGCAGGAGCGGGGCTAGCCACAATAGGTTACGCGAAGCAAATAGCTTTGGATGTCGCCCACCTTCCAGACAGCGTTGCAACTTTGGTCGTTTCCCTCCTCGCAGTCTCGAATGCTGTTGGAAGGCCCGCTTTCGGCAAGATCGTGGATTCCGTAGGACCCAAGAAGGCTCTGGCCTTGAATGTTATCCTGCAACTTCTCTCTCTCATTGTCCTCATGCCTATGGCTTCGAACATTGCGTTTCTTCTGATCGGCATCGTGCTGCTTGGTTCGACATTCGGCGCTTACCTGGCCGTTATGCCCGCCCTGATATCTTACTTCTATGGTAATAAGAACCTCAGTCAAAATTATGGTATATGCTTCAGCGCATACGGAATTGGCGGCATAATCATGCCCATCGTCGTCTCAAGCCTGCTCGGCCAAGGACCGGTCTATACCATCGAGGACTACAAAAGGGCTTTCTATGTGATGGGAGGTCTGGTAGCCATTAGCCTCGTTCTATCCCTCTTTGTCAGGCCCGTTTTGAAAAAAGCTCCAAAGCGATAATGCTTTGCCCTGGATTTTGTACAATAATCCTAGCGCTCGATAGAACTCAAAGGGTGAAGAGTACAAGCACGATGGCCAAATAAAATGGAGTGCAAGTAACCTTTATAATGAGATATTTTGCTTGCCTTGCCCATGTCTCAATCGACGTCTCTGCCATTTAATGAGCGATACGTCCCCTCTGTTGCGAGGTACAAAGCATTCTTGGAAGAGTCTCTGAAAGACATATCGGCATTCTGGGACAAGGCTGCAAAGGAGCTACCTTGGTACAAGGGTTGGGAAAAACCCCTTGACTGGAACATGCCATTTGCAAAGTGGTTTGTCGGAGGCAGAATAAATGTCAGCTACGTCTGCCTTGATTGGCAGATCCAGAACGGAAAGGGAGACAAAGTTGCGTATTACTGGGAAGGGGAAGATTACTCAAGAAGGACCTTGACATACAAAGAACTATACAGAGAGGTGAATAGGCTAGCGCATACCCTCAAGGAGATGGGGCTGAAGAGAGGCGACAGGATTGCTATCTATCTTCCAATGATACCCGAGCTGCCGATCGCAATGCTCGCAGCTGCAAGGCTTGGGGTCATCTTCACCGTAATATTCTCCGGCTTCAGCGCAAAGGCTCTATCTGATAGGATTAACGACTCAAAGGCAAAGCTCCTGATAACGGCCGATGGAAGCCTTAGGAGGGGAAAGGTCGTGCAGCTGAAATCCATAGCGGACGAGGCTTTGGAGAGCAGTCAAAATGTCAAGAAGGTCATCGTTTTCAAGAGGCTTGATGGAAAGGTAAACATGGTGGAGGGAAGAGATGTTTGGTGGCACGATGTCCTTCCAAAGAACGATGTATATGTTGAGCCAGAGAGGATGGAATCGAACGAAATCCTTTACCTGCTTTACACGAGCGGCACTACCGGAAAGCCAAAGGCTGTGGCGCATAGTAACGGCGGATACATTGTCTTTGTATACAATACCCAGAAATGGGTCTTCGATGTCAAAGATAGCGATGTTTATTTCTGCACTGCCGACATAGGTTGGGTTACTGGCCACAGCTACATCGTTTTCGGGCCTCTTTCCTGTGGCATAACGTCTGTCATGTACGAGGGAGCATTCGACTACCCACAGCCTGATAGGTGGTGGGAGCTCGTCGAAAGGTACAAGATTTCGATTTTCTATACAGCTCCAACAGCTATTAGGGCCTTGATGAGGTACGGGGAGGAATGGCCCAACAAGCACGACTTAAGCTCACTGAGGTTGCTTGGCACTGTTGGCGAGCCCATAAACCCAGAAGCGTGGCGATGGTACTACAAAGTCATCGGCAAAGAGCTGTGCATGCTTGTCGACACTTGGTGGCAGACTGAGACAGGTGGTATACTGATATCGCCAGCTCCAAACCTTGCTCAATTCCCACTGAAGCCAGGTTCAGCAACCTTCCCGCTTCCCGGAATAGATCCAGAAGTTGTCGACGAGGAGGGAAATCCACTTCCTCCTGGAAACAAGGGTTTTCTCGTTATAAAGAAACCTTGGCCAGGGATGCTCCTAACGCTGTTCGGCGACGATGAACGTTACAAGGAAGTTTACTGGTCCCGCTTCAAGGGGGTATACTACACAGCAGACTCCGCGATCAAGGACGAGGAAGGATACTACTGGCTTTTGGGAAGATCCGATGAAGTCATCAAGGTCGCTGGTCACAGGCTTGGAACCAGGGAGGTTGAGGACGCATTCATATCGCATACAGCCGTGGCAGAGGCAGCTGTTGTTGGAAAGCCAGACCCAATCAAGGGGGAGGTAATCGTTGCCTTCGTGGTTCTCAAGAGGGGATACAATGCAAGCGAGTCGATAGTTGAGGAGCTAAGGAAGCACGTTCGATCTGAACTTGGCCCAATAGCTACACCAGAAGAGATCCATGTTGTAAACATGCTCCCGAAGACAAGGAGTGGAAAAATCATGAGAAGACTGATAAAGGCTGTTGCGCTCGGATCAACGGTAGGCGACATCTCAACACTTGAGGACGGAGCATCCGTGGAGGAGATTCAGAGGGCAATCGAAGAGTTCAGGATGAGCATGGGGACGAGGGCATCAGAATCAAGATAGAGAGCATGCTAGGCCAAAGCTACTCTAAGATATCAGAAGCCATCGAGATCAGGTGAATGAAGAACCGCCTGCTTCTCCTTGGACCCCTTCCAACTCCAGGGCAGGACCTGTCACCAAGTTTCACCACAACCTTTTCACCAAACCTCTCGAGCACGAACGGGTAAAACCTGCAAACTAAGGGCCTTGCTCTATAGATCGTGCACCTGCCATTGTAGAAAAAGCACTTAGAATGCACCTTCCTCATCTCATACTCATAAGGTTTGTTTCTCGTTCTTCTTAGGAAGCGACGTATCTCAAGACCAGTAATGGATGCTATTCTTCCAGCTTCTAAGGGCGTTAACAATATCCTCCTCACATGATCCTCCGTATCTCCGCAGCATCTTCCACACCTGATGCACTTCCAACTCAAGCCACTAGGCACAACGAAATCGCTCAATGAACCTCCCCACATCGAGTCATGGCCGAAACTGTGAAACCAAGAATGGGCTTGGCACCGATTTGAATCGTTATCGGGTGGCAAGGTGGGGGGAGAGGAGGAACAAAAACGAGGAACATAGAGGTAAGAATTACCTAGCTCTATGCCCTCTTTCCTTGCCACCCAGTACAATTGGGCGTTTTCTGGTGCATATAAGCATTTGCCTTTAAGTTAGCATTGTCGAAATGTTAGATTTTCTACTTCGATATCACTTTTCTAACGATCGGTGGTCTCGATTTTTTAAAAACTCTGTAACCACAGAAAGGGCATCTGTGCTCAGGAGTTATGAGCATCTCCTTCGCTATCTTCTTGTTGCAGGAGACGCAGACAAGTTCGCCTTCCGACATGGTCCTTAAGAGGTGATAAAGAGGATAGTTAAGTCTATCTGAGCCTGGCGGACAAGCTGAAACAGAAGGCAAATTTTTAGGCATTCAAAAGAAAATAATTCTCCACTTCCGTTTTCATCTTACTCCCTCCCTCCCCCCTGCACTTTGTACATTGCAAGGTTTTAAGCAAGTTCTTGCAATTCAGATACAAGATAGATGAGATGCTCTTTGAGGTCGAGTTCGGATCTCGCAGAGCTTAATGCGAGGGAGAATGCTAGGTTTGACCCTGATGGTAAATCCTGAATCCCTTTCCCTAGATTATGTCCCAGCCATCCTTCCCCACAGGGAAACCGAGATGAGACAGATCGAGAAGGTCTTCAGCATATTGAAAAGGAAAGCCAACCTAGTAGCACCTAAAGTCTTCATCACGGGCGAAGTTGGATCTGGCAAGACCGTTCTCGCAAGGAGGTTCGGAATGAACTTCGAGACCGAGCTGAGGGACAACGGGATTAGGGCATCCCACATCTACGTGAACTGCAAGTTCGAAGGAACCCCAATCAATGTTTTAACAGCGATAGTTAAGCAGCTGAAGGACCTGAGGTTCCCTCTTAGGGGCTTCTCGATTGAAGAGGCTGTCGAACTCTTTATCGGGTGCCTGAAGGAACTTGATGTATGCCTTTTGGCAGTTTTGGACGAACTCGATTATGTAGTAAAGAAGCACGGCTCCTACTTGCTTTACATCCTTACTCGTATGCAGGAGAAGGATCCATTTGCAGGAAGGCACTTTGCCATGGTGTTCATCGTTCGCGATATCTCAGTACTTCAGACGCTAGATCCGAGCACACTCAGCACAGCCTTGTCTCCAGTTATAGTGCTGAGGCGTTACACGCCCGCGCAGCTATTCGACATAATCAGCAGAAGGGCAGAGCTGGCCTTCATAGAAAATGCCGTAAGGCCGGAGGCTCTTTCCCTAATCTCAGACATAGCGGGGAGGTATGGTGATGCAAGATATGCGATCGAGCTACTGAGCAGAGCTGGAACATTTGCAGATTTTGAGCAGGCAAGGTTCGTAGAGCCAGAGCACGTAAGACAGGCTACGAACATACTTCCATACTCTGTAAGCGCTGAGGACCTAGCATTCCTCAACAGGCACCAGCGTCTCATACTACTGGCTACGGCTAGAGCTCTCCAAGATTGTGGTGATGCTTATGTCTCAACGATGGAGATTGAAAAATATTACCACCTGCTATGCGAAGAGAGCGGAGTTGGCCCTAGAAAACACACCCAACTGTGGAAGTACTTGAGGGAGCTGTCCGACCTCGGCCTTATCTCCAAGCAGATATCAGAAGGGGGAAGAAAGGGCAGGATTACGCTCTTTGGGCTTGCGGTCTCGGCCCAAGCACTCAGGTCGAAGCTAGAATCCCAAGAGGTGGGAGAGGCGGATTGAGTGCCATCGAGGATGTCGCTTCCAGCAGGGGGAGGGTCAGGATACTGGGTATCCTCGTGGAAGCCAAGGAGCTCAATGCAACTGAGATATCAAGAAGGGCCTCACTAAACTACTCCTCAACTCTGAAGCATCTAGATGCCTTGAAGTCGGCAGGTTTAGTTAGTGAGAAAAATTTTGGAAGGATTAGGATCTTCGCTTATAATTTCAACAATGACAGGGCAAAAATTTTTGCAAGCTTGTTTCAACAAGTTTCATTGACTTGAAAGCAGAGAGACAAAAACTTGATTCACATATCAATTGACTAGCGAATTGTCCTGTTCAGGCATGAGTATTTGCCAGATCTTGGGCCTCTTGTATTTCCTGACCCTCATGCTCCAGTGATCACAAGCACCACATGCCCAAAATTAGAATTTTCGGAAAGGAGCTCCTTAGCACTTGCCAAAATAGAGGACCAAAACCTCTTAAGGGTGGTTGAATTTCAGTTAATGCTTATACGCTACCGAGCTGGTTGCTTTGGTGGGCCCATTTGGATCTGTCCGCCTCCATAAGCAGCTCAATAGCAAAATGTAGGGAGCAGGTCAGGAACCTTCTAACGGAGTTTATCGTTCCCTCAAGAACTTTAGAGAAGATGGGCGCGAAGGAGCTTTTGGAGAAGACAGCTCCAAGGGTTGGGGAGGTCGTTTCCCACCTCAAGGAGATAGAGAGTTCCGTTCTGCTGATCAAGCCAGAAGCAGCACCAACACTTCTCAAGAGCTCTGCATCCGTTGAGAGGAGGTTCAACTCCTACCTTGAACTGCTGAGACAAGACAGCATCGATCCAGCTGAGAACACCCGTCTTGGATTGGAGCAACTGAGACAGGCTGTGGCAGATGTTTCGGAATTCCTCTCATATGCTGAGGACGCCTCCAGGTCCCCAAACGAGACCATAAGTTACATTTTGGACATCGTGGAGAAAAGCAAGGTCGACCTGTCAGCCAACATAAGGGAGCTTGAGGCAGAACTTCAAAGGATAAGGCAGGAGAGCGAGTACCTAAAACGAAGGCTCGAAGAAACTGAATATGTCGTATCGACGCTCAGATCGGAGAAGGCCTCCCTCGAAAACAACCTAAACCAGCTTTCTGCGCAGTTGCAGGCAGTTGAAGAGGAGGCGAAGAAGTGGAAGCAGGAGGCGCTCAGCAACTCCATCAAGAATGTGGAAGAACTGTTTGCGCAGCTAAGGTCTCAGGTTGAAAGTTTAAGATCTGAGAATGAGAGGTTAAGGCTGATGGTAAGACTCGAGAGAGCCAGGTACTTCACTATAAATCAGCAGAAGCTAAAGGAACAGACTGGGTCGTGACCTTGCCAAATTTCACTGTTTCATGCCCTTTCCGGCTTTAAATTCCCTCGTGGCCAAGCCTATCCTTGCCAGCAGACTTTCAAGTTGTATCTCTGGATCAGCGCCCAATGAAAGCCTGTAATCCACGTCACCTGCAGCTTCTATAAGCGTGAGCTTACATCTCTCGCTTACACCCAAACCACCAATTTTCTTGTGAATCTCCTTGACCACATCCCTTCCCGAATAGCCTGCCTGCAAGAGCACATGCCTAAGGATCTTTGCCGCGCCTTCATGATCTCCTTCCAACGCAGCATCGAGCATCTTCTCAACTTCTGACGCAAAAGACTTTCCAACAACCTCCATAACGGTTTGTGCCGTTATCTCTCTACCTGATGCAGCTGCAGCTTCAGCTATGTTTATGGCCTTCCGCATATCGCCCTCTGCCTGCCTTGCCACCTCCTTGAGACCCTCTTCATCGTAGTTCACATTCTCCATCTGTGCCAACCTTCTTACCTGTTCGATCACGACGCTGTCAGGGAATGGACTGAACCTGAAGACCGCGCATCGTGATTGGATTGGCTCTATAATGCCCCCTTGGAAGTTTGCAATCAATATGAACCTGCAGGTAGAAGCATATTTTTCCATAGTCCTCCTCAACGCCTGCTGTGCATCATTTGTCATATTATCACATTCATCGAGTATTAGCAACTTGAAAGGCACCGCTTCTCCCACAGACCTCGACCTTGCAAAGTCCTTGATTATCTCCCTGACCGTTTGTATGCCTCTTTCATCAGAGGCGTTCAGTTCGAGCGTGTTTTGCGCCGCCTTCTCGCCAAACAGCTCTTGCGCCAGACAGAGCGCCGCGGATGTCTTTGCTGTACCGGGAGGTCCAACGAACAGGAGATTTGGAACGTTTTTCATCTCTACGAAGGACTGCAGCCTTTGAACGATCAACTCGAGATCGGCTATGTCCTTCAACCTCTTAGGCCTGTACTTCTCAGTCCATAGCAGCTGGTCCGAACCCACAATCGATCACCAAATTTTTGGCAGTCACTCACTTGGCTCAGTAACAGGCTTAAAAGCATGCTGAAGTATACACTTAATTCTTTACATAACTTAGGGGGCGGAGGCTGAACTTGCTGCGATCGGACTCAGATTCAATCAATTCTATTGTCGTTGAGCAGATAAAGAGATTTGAGGTAGACTTTTTAAACTCCATGACGAAGGTTAAGGTTCTTGTGGGTGGCCATAAGATAAAGACAGGCGAAGGATCTGTTATAGAGCTGGAGGAAGGCTCTACGGTCGAAGTAGAGAGGTGGATCGCTGAAGAACTTGTAAGATCGGGAATTGCGGTACCTAGAGATGAGGTTCAACTTGACCGGATCGCCCTCAACAGGCTCAGGTGGTTGGAGACCTCCGTTTCCTCGGACTACTTGAGGCCAGTCCCACAGGGATTCTACCCACTTGCAAGAAGACTATTGAAGAGCGCAAAAGCCACAAACCCTGAACTAGCGAATGATGTTGACAGCGCGATAAGGGAGATAGTTAACGCAAGGATAAGGAAGATAGTGAGGCTTGCGATAGCACCGAACATCATGACGGAAGTTTATGCCTCCCTCCAACCTGAGGAACAGCTCCTCTATAACGTCATCTATGGCTGCCTTAATGCTTGGAAGGATGGTGTCCTCGGTGCCGAATGGAAGTGAACTCTCGCAGGAGCGTTTCGATGAGGCCGAAGAGTTCCTCAAATTCATACGTTCCTTCAGAGACGAAACTGGAGATCTGAAGTACAGGATGCGGTTGGAACAGGCGATAGCCTCGGGTTCAAAATCGTTAATCATAGATTTCGATGACCTATTGCAGTTCAATAGAGAACTTGGTAGCCGAATAGTAAAGAACCCGATCGATGTTCTTCCGGAGCTTGAGAAGCACACGAGGCCGGAGCTGGCCTCGATCGATCCAGTATATGCATCGAAGCTAAAGAGGTTCAACATCAGGATAAGGGGCCTTCCAGAGAGGATATCGCTAAGAGGCATAAAGACAGAGCACCTGAACACGCTCGTGGCGGTAGAGGGAATTGTCGTCAGGTCCACGCCAGTAAAGAGCTTGCTCGTTGTAGGCAGATTCGTTTGCAAGAAGTGCGGGGAGAGGCAGGATGTTGTACAGAGCGGCGATATGCTAAAGTATCCTACAGCCTGCATCGAACCGAGCTGCGCAAGAAAGGGTTCTGGAACTTTCGAGCTCTTAGAATCTGAATCGGAGTTCGTTGATGTCCAAGAGATCAGGCTCCAAGAAAGACCTGAAGATCTTCCCGCTGGCCAGCTACCTCGAACTGCAGACATCAATGTATTCGATGACATGGTGGATGTTGCAAGGCCTGGTGACAGGGTCACATTGGTGGGCATCGTTATTGGGGAGGCAGAGTATCACCCTTTCAGAGGTAGATACAGAACATTCAATCTAAAGTTGCAGTGCAACTACATGGAGGTTGCAGGATTGGAGGAGGAGGACATAACGATCACACAGGAGGAGGAGCAGGAGTTCATCAAGATGTCAAAAGACCCATGGTTGTTCAAGAAGTTGGTCGCCTCCGTTGCACCATCCATCTTCGGTCTGGAGGACGAAAAGGAGGCTATAATTCTCCAGATGCTGGGTGGGAACACAAAGGAGCTCCCTGACGGTGTAAGGATAAGGGGCGATATCAACGTTTTCTTGATAGGGGATCCTGGATGCTTGGTTGCAGACGAAAGAATTGTCCTTGGAAATGGTGCCATAGTAAAAATAGGCCAGCTCGGAAAGGAACATCTTCAGCCTTTGAATATCCAAGTTCTCACAGGTGAGGGAGGCGGAAGGAGAGCAAGAGCGACAGCCTTCCATGTTTATCATGATCAACCTATATTGGAGATAATCACCGAATCGGGCAAGAGCATAAAGGGTACATACAATCATCCTGTCTTGGTAGTAACAAAAAAAGAATTTTCCACACATGGGGAGTGGCGCAGGTTAGACGAACTCAAGATTGGGGACAGAGTGGCCGTTACCTCTGGTTTCCCATGCACTATTACTTCATACATCAAGACCGGTTTTGAGCAGATCAAAAGGAGCTATCACGGTCCAAAGTTTAGGGGGAGGCTTCCCAAATATGTCACGCCTGAATTCGCCTCCTTTTGTGGATACATGCTGGGGGGTGGATGGCTCTGTAATGATGGTTACAGGTTCGGATTCGTTGTGGCAGAGCCAGAGTCTGACATCATACCGCTCCTGCTCACAATGGTCGAAAATTTATTTGGAATTAAGGGATCTATGAGCAAGCGCGTGGGAAGGAACAGAAGGGTACAGCTCACTTATGTTTACCTCTCCAACAAAGACATAGCAGCTAACTTATCATTCTTGAAACAAAAGAGGGTTCCAGACATAATCTTCAGGTCTGGGAACGAAGTAGCCTCTGCATTCCTAAAGTGGCTTTACGAAGCAGATGGATGCATCATTAGGAAGGGACCTAGGAGGAGAGCGATCTCATTAAAATCCAACGATTTAGAACTCCTAAGAGATGTGCAGATGCTCCTACTTCGCTTAGGGATACACTCCCGTATAGTTGACGACGCGCTCATGATCACGAGGGATAACGACATAATAAATTTTGGTAACCGGATAGGATTCGCTTCCAAGAAAAAAATAGAGGCTCTTCGGAAACTTATGGAGGATGCTCGCACATTCCGAAGATACAACAACCAAAGAAGCGAAAGGATAGTAAAGATAGTACAACATGGTAGGGCGGATGTCTACGACATCGAGGTTCCGAAAAGTCATAGATTCATAGCCAACGGCATAATCTCGCACAATACAGCCAAGAGCCAGCTCCTGAAGTATGTGCAGAAGATAGCACCAAGGGGCCTTTACACCTCAGGAAGGGGAACCACCGCCGCAGGCTTGACGGCAACGGCTGTTAGAGAAAGGGTTGGAGGCTTCGTATTGGAAGCTGGTGCCCTTGTGCTCGCTGACAGGGGCATAGCGGCCATAGATGAGTTCGAGAAGATGAGGCCGGAGGACAGAGTTGCCATACACGAGGCGATGGAGCAGCAATCATACCACCCATCGGTAGAGATATCGCTGGCGAATGGGAGAAGGGTCAGGATAGGCAAGTACGTAGATAGTATGTTCAGAAAGTTCGGGTCAAAAAAGATCTCGGGTATAAATTGCGAAATCCTATCGCCGCCAATTCATGATGAGCTTTATTCATTCAACATCAAGTCAGGTTCGATCGAGAGGCTCCAAATAGATAGAGTAAGCAGGCATGTGGCGCCCAACATGTTCGTGAGCATAAAGTACTCAAATGGAAGGAGAATCCTGGTCACGCCAGAACACCCGGTCTTCGTCTTCAGGGATGGAAGCTTAACTACTGTTCCAGCCATCGATGTGAGAAAGGGCGAGCTTGTTCCAGCACCCAAGATAGCTATTGCAGACCATCATGTCTCGCATTGGTTGCTGGCAAAGCCTAATATCAATCCCCAGGAGGAGAATGTTGTTCTTCCAGCCCAGCTTACTACAAGTTTTACTGCAATTCTAGGCTACATAGTTGGTGGCTTCCTTAGAGGCTTTAGTTTTGGAGGCATGCACGCAATAACAAGGGAAGGTTGCCATTCAGGCTTGATTGCTGCTAACATCTTTCTCGATAAATCGAATGAGCAGCCAAAAGAGATCGGAATCATATCCTCAATTCTAAAATCAAAGTTGGCCATAGTTTGGTCTCTGCGTAAGCTCCATGCCCTCAATCCATTGAAGACAGGCTGCGAGCTAGTTGGACGCGATGTACAATTAGGGCAAATCCGAGATGCTGAGGCTGAAACAAGGCGAAGTGATGCCTGGCGTTTACCCAAGCCTGAATCGAACCTTAATCTTTTGAGGGTTGTAGAGGTGCAACAGATCCCAAATGCAGGCAGGTATAGGAC
>CAZWAU010000002.1:0-2968 GCA_964631995.1 uncultured Nitrososphaerota archaeon | reverse complement strand
CCTCTACGCCATGAACTCCATCGCGCTGAAGTGAAGGTATAAGGTCAAGTTTCCAATTAACTATCTCACCAGCGATCAGCTCCATCGGAGCCATGTACATCAGGACACTTGCCTCTGCGAGAATGGATGGCGATTCTACTTCACCTCTAGAAGCGGATGCAGATGTTCACCCTATTTCCTTACCTACATTCTGATATCGATGGCGCAAGCATTCGAGATGGTAAGCAATACCCCAATCTTCAAGTTTTTCTTCCTCCCCGCCCATTGACCACAAAAATCCACGGATAAGTTTTAACGAAATGCATGAAGAACTATGGTGATCTTGAAATACGAAAAAGAGAAAAATTTCATGTCGGTATGCCCTAGAGAAGAACAGCATACACATGACCGATGGTGGGGTCGCCTCTTAAACTAACGACACATTTATAATTAGCGACGATTTTCACTACCGAGAAAATGCTGGAACTCATTCAATATCGCTGCTTCAAAGAATCTTTAAGCGTCTTGGATGCCAATATTACGCAAAGTATAACCGCCACGAAGAATGGAAGGAACAAGAAAGCGAAAAAGAAAAGATGGGGGTTCATGTTTGGAACCATCCTTCGGACATCTGGCATGGGCAGAATGCCCTCCAGGAATGGAAGACCATACACTAGGATGAGAAAGGGCAGGAAAACGATCAGCATTATCCAAAAAAAGTTCTTCTCCTTGGATCCCTTATCGATTGCTTCACCCAAATCAAAAACCTGAAAATATGAGCTCCCTCTCCAGTTATAGCTTTTTCCATCAACCATAAAGCATATCGATTTGGAAATGGATCACAAATCTATGGCTACAGGGATTATGAATAGTACTGGTCATAAAAAATGGAGATGATAACTTACGATGTCAAAGAGGCTCAAAGCATCTTGCTTATTACCTCCACATCGGGCATCTTTCCTTCTGCTCCCTGCCACCCTGTGAGGCTCTACGAGATATAGAAGGAGCACTCGCGAAAGCATGTAACAGTATTCAATGCCATGAGCGAAACCAAATGGTCCATATGTAACGTTATACCGCTCTATGCAAATAAAGGTGCTGGAGGCGGGAAATTCGCGCTTTTCAAGCGCTTCGAGCCCGCGATTTCCAGATATCTCCCAGATTATGAGTCGCGTCTTTGTTCTGGCGCTCTAGTCTTTGGAAGTATCTGACCAGGCTACTCTCCCAGCGCCTTTGGCGCGGGTCTGAGCCACTCCAGCAGGTTTATGTTACAAAAAAGATCGATTAAAACTTTTTCCGGATCTGCACCGAATTGCCATTCCTTTGCATCCCGCCAGACGCTTCAAGACCAGGCTGCTCGCTGACCCTGACCATCATTGCAGAATCCTTGCACATCTCTTGAAATGAAACTATGCCCCTCTTCCTTTGCATGAAGCGCGTATTCAGGTAGTAGTTTAGGGCGGAAGTTTTCAACATGGCAAGGGAGTTGGTGATGAAGGCTTCGCTCTGCAATCTCTTCATTGGAATTCACCAAGGAGCATAAGGGCGAAAGGAACAGCAGGATGCCTTGAATTCATGAAATAAAGCTGGCAATCTTTATAAGTGGTATTAGGTTTTACTAGATATTGGCGATGAAGCTCGCCTTGGCTGGCTATGTTGCCTAAACCGCCCTGGCTTCAGTGCACATAGGGCTGATAGCTTCTACCAAGGACCGGCGACTAGCTTGAATGAAGGGTGGTTTGCGGGTTCAGCCCGAGCGACATTGAATGGCATGCCGCCAAATAGTGGTGAAACTGCCTGGTTAGAGGATGTCAAAAACTATGTCTTGCTAAGGCAGAATGAGGATGGTGGATACACTTTCTGTCAGGGCGCAGAGTCGAATGCCCAAGATACTTACTACGGTTTAGCAATATTGCACTTGCTGGGTGCTCAGATGCCTAATATCCAGCGGACTATAAAGTGGCTTCGCGCATTTCCAGCAAATGACCTTTATTCATACTACTATGTCTCCAAGGCATTGGATCTCTGCGGAGAGAGAGTCGGAGAAGAGCTGGCAACACAGGTTCTTTCCCTTCGACGAACCGACGGTTCTTTTGGAACGGTAGATGTGTATGTTGAGGTCACTTCAGAATTCGAGTCAGTTTTCATGGCCACAGAACTGCTTGGAATGATCGCTTCTACAACAGACATGAGAACAACAATTGACTTTTTGCTCAGATATCAGAATTATGATGGTGGATTTGGAGCTCATGGTCGATCCAACCTCAGGTCCACATTTCACGCTATAGCCTCACTACGCAACATTGGCTATTCCATAAGATCTCTGCGGGAACCGTTGAGCTATGTAAGGTCCTGTGAGAAGCCCTCAGGTGGCTTCACAGTTGTGCCGCAGAGTTCAACGCCCTATATGGAGGACATCTACTGTGGAGTTCAATCGCTCGACCTCATGGGGGAGAGATGCGCATATCCTGAACAGACCAAAAACCTCGTGCTAAGGTGCTTCAATTCGAACGGTGGCTTCAGGCGCTCAATCGAGCTCGGAATATCAACCTTTGAGGACACATACTTTGCTCTAGCTGTTCTGCAAAGGCTCGGTCTATTCTCTTGGTGAGATCATGAGTGAAAAAGAACTAGCTGAAAAGGCAAAAGAGCTTGAGAACAGGCGATCGCAGCTACGCAAACGGTACGAAGAGCTGAGTAGTAAGTTAAGGTCCTCGCACGATGATATAGAGCGCTACAAGATTCAAGCCGATATGTTAAACGTAAGCACAGCGCTGAGCGGCATTGAGGAAGAGCTCCGAAAGCTCGAGTCGCGATTAAGAGCGTTCCAATCATCACCATATGGCAAGAAGCATGAGAGCATCATCTTGTCTGGATGTCTAACATTGGAGCGGCACGTGAACGAGCTGAGAGCAACACTTCTGGAGGGCAAGCCACCTGAGTCAGCTGGTATAGCTGGTAGGGCTCTAGCACTGCCTCCTCAAGAGGC
>CAZWAU010000001.1:0-5542 GCA_964631995.1 uncultured Nitrososphaerota archaeon | reverse complement strand
ATCCATAACGACATGAGAAAATTCCCCCAGAAGCAAGGTTCAAAAAAACATCAACAGTCCCAACAAATGTCACTATAGCCGTTAATATTACAAGCAAAACCATCGAAGAAGGTTTAATTCTAATTTCCCTTAATTCAGCTTTATTTTCCAATCTCCCACATACTATGTTTTGAATTCTAAATATTTAAATTTTCCCATGGAGAGGGCAGCTCTAAGTTAAGCACTCCTGAAAAGCTCCTAGAATCTTTGCAATTCTGCCATGAGTTCAAGGTCCCATGTTGGTAGCCTTCTCAAGACCATTCGATCTCCGCAGTTGTGGATAAAAGCGTAGACACTTATCCAATTTCTCATGTATTTACACTCACAATCCAAAAAGGATTGTTAAGAGGGATGGCAGTTAATCTCATCTCATGCAGATGATCTCTACGCCAAAATTTTGGCAGGTAGCAGATACAATGCTCTTATCCGCGATGAGAATATGGCGATCTTGTTCTCTTACTCACCCGCTATGCGGAGCGCAGCAGGAAGGAGTGGATGCTAGCCAACTACTACCGATGTCGGGTGGAGATCGGTTAGGGAGAGAATTCACATGATCTACAAAAGAGTCTCTATAAAGATCACCAACATTGTCCATGGTAGAATCGCTGGAGACCTTCCCCTCGCAGCTTCAGTTTATCAGAGCGAACAAGCAAGACTCTACAGTAGTCCTAAGGCTCGTTGATGCCATACCTTCCGTGAGGCCAGCTGACCATTCAGTGCCGCCGTGCTAACGACCCGCTTAATCACTGGTAGGAATAATTTTCTAGACCGATTAACTGCCCCTTTAGTTTTAGATAAGGATTTTGAAACAACTCAATCCTGAAATTTTAGTTGGTTTATAACTTTCTCAAGGAGCCCGGGACTTATCACAGAAGCTTTTAAAACTTCCTTGAACTTCTCGATCCTGTTTCTGTTCCTGTCAAGATCAAGATTACCAAAGACCTTAAACTTAGAATTGCCTCCATCGGATAGGTTTAACTACGTAGCATTCTGCATCGTCAAGCTTAGCTACTTGCGCTCTGTGTCTGTGCGTATTGTGTATTGGTATCTTCATGACATCAATACGTCTTGCGTATGCTATGATTCGCTCTCCAGCAACTCCATCCCCTTCACCATAGAGGATTGTCATTTGGTTATCATCTCTTCCTTCTTCTTAACAACTTCAACCCTTCCTTCATCCGTCAATTGTTGTACAACCTTGAGCACAAGCCGGTAATCTATTCCCAGATCTTCAGCCATTTCATCTGGCCAAACTACCCCAGGATGTTTCTTGAGGTAGTCTACAATCTCTCTTCTGGCCTGGACCATCGACACATCTCGGAAACTGAGGAGTTTACTCGAACCCAGTTCATCCATATACTTTCCAACGGCTTTTCTGACAAGGTCTGCGACGCTCTTTGCAGCGCCTGCCCGAATGAGCTTTTCTACTCTCTCGTATTCGCTCTCAGAAACTACGGCTGATAATCTTTTCGTAATCAAGGATAATTGTTACAATGTAACAATGTAACATTTAAACATTACTTGAAGCGGTAGAGCGACCTACATAGAAGATCGATGATTTTAGAAAAACTTTGGGTAGGCAAAAGACATTCTCGTAGCTAGGATCCACAAGAGCTTAAGATACAGGACTCCGATAGAGGTCTATCAGCAACCCCAGATGCCTTGACCGATGTACTTCAACAGGGATCGCGTAATGCTTATATAATAATGATTATATCAATTATGATATCAAGGTCGATATTCAATGTTCGGAAAAAGACCGCCGCCTTGCGGCCACCACTGGATGAGGCATACGGCATCGATTCCCAAGGGCTTTCTGCGGTTCCACATCCTGAGGCTCTTGGCTTCGAAACCAATGTCAGGCTCCGAGATAATGTCCGAGATTGAGAAGGAGACTGTTGGAAGATGGAAACCAAGCCCGGGCTCGGTCTATCCTCTGCTCGCATGGTTGCAGGACAATGGTTACATTAAGGAACAGCCAACAGAGGAGAGTGGCATAAAACGGTATGCTCTGACCGATCAGGGCAAATCCTTCCTTGAGGAAGAAACAAAGCTCGGGGAGGGCATCAGGCGAAGGATGGAGTTCATGGCTCCGCCCTTCCTGTGGGGCTTCTGGACCGTAAAGCATCCAGAAAGGATACGTGAACTAATGGAGCCCGCAAGGAGGTTGGCCAGAGCCATGATGGAGCTAAGGGCGCCTCTCGAAGAGAGATTTTCTGAGCAGACGCTTAAGGAAGTCGAGGCGATTCTCAACGATGCTGCTGAGAAGATCGAGGAGCTGGGCAGGCGGCTGAAAGAGGATGCTACAAAAGGCTGAAGATAACGACCGTTTGAAGCAACAGCCCAAGTCTTTGGGATAGTATCGCAGGCGCAAATGTGCTGATAATCGAATTTTTTGTGGCGTTTAACGAAATGAATGCGCTGAATTCCAATCTGAATGAGATCAGCGCGCTTAATCCATGGAGTGAACGAATGCTTTCTTTGATAGATCTGATCAAGCTAGATACTTTGCCATTAGATTTGGCAGCATACCTCATGAATGGGATTAGAAAAGGTGCCAGCGTTCTAGTGGGAGCAAGGGCAGGCAGGGCTGGAAAAACTACATTGATAGGCGCACTGCTTGGCATAATCCCATCATCAGATAGAATCATCACGATCGAAAATGTAGCAATGGTCAAAGGATTGAAACCTGGAACTCGGAAGAATCCAAAAACCTACGTCATTCACGAGATTTCAAATCACGGCCCAAGACACGGTCCATACCTATGGGGCTCTGCTGTTGCAGAGGTAGCTAGACTCGTTGGCCCTCACACACGGCTTTTATCTTGCCTTCATGCGGATAACATTGCAGGTGTGAAAGCCACTTTTCGAAGGTGCGGAGCTGAGGAAGCCATGTATGTTTTTGATTTTATAATATTCATCCAGTATCTCCGCCACGATGCCATTCGAGTTGTCAACGAGGTCTGGAAATTCAGTTCAACCAAAAAATCATTCAAGCGCTCATTCTCCAAAACTGGAGGGTTAGTAGATAAAAATGAAAAAGAGCTGGTGAAATGGGAAAAGTTCCTTACGTATTGCCTCAAGCAAGATATCCTTGCAATTGATGAAGTTGCCTATGCGCTGAGGGAATATGCTGGTTAGTAGAATCAATTGAAAGGGAATTATCCTTCAATGAGTTTCATCCATCTACAAATGCAAACCTTTTCGCTGCCTTCTATTTTGACAATGCCATTCCAGTTCCATTTTCTTTTTGAGCAATGTAGCCAAAAAGCTCTTTAATCAAATACTGTCTTTTCTATTGAACTCCACCTTTGGTTTTCCAAACCATAACACCATTTGGAGCCTATTGAGAAGCACAGCATGAGTGCAAACCAACCACCCATAGCAGATATCCTTTGTCACACAGCCTCTTGCTTAGCCATGGCCATCTTTTCAGTCGCCCTACTTGCGAGCCGCAAAGAAACTTAAATCCCAAAGATTCTAGGGCGGAGGCATGGTAAAAACGGTACTGCACCTGACGGGCGGGGGCCACATCTGCTCCTGGGGAAGTGGGCAGAAAAGGCTGATCGAGCTCGCAAGGCAGAAGGGATGGAGGATACTGGGCGCAAGGGATGGCTGGGCAGGGCTGAACAAAGGCATAGTTTACGACCTGACGAACCAGCCTATAGATGGAATAGAGCTTAGGGGAGGATCCTTCATCGGTTCAAGCAGGACACTGCCAGATCCAGGTAAAGCCATCAAAACGCTCGAGAAGTATGGGGTGGATGCTGTGGTCGCAATGGGCGGAGACGACACGCTGGGGGCAGCATCCCAGCTCTTCGAGGAGCACGGGATCAACATTGTCGGCTGGCCCAAGACGATGGACAACGACCTCTTCGAAACTTACTGCACGCTCGGATATCCAAGCGCTGCCTCTATCGCTTCTTCGAATGTCAGGGACATGCATGATGTTGCGTGGAGCCACAGCAGGGTAGCATGGGTAACCCTTTTCGGTCGAAACACAGACTGGGCGGTTGCGGCAGCTGGCGCTTACGGCCTTGCAGACATGATCGTGCCATGCGAGCAACCTTACGAAATTAGTTTCATCTTGGAGAAATTGAAAGAGAGGGTCAAGAGCAATAGGGAGAGGTACGACAGGTCGTTTGCGGTCGTAGCCGTAGCGGAGGGTGCAAGCATAAGTGGAGTGGAAAGCCACGTTAGGGCCGAGGAGGTAGATGCCTTTGGAAATCCAAAGCTAGATCCGCTCAATCTTGTTCTCAACCTAGAGCGGGCAGCGAAGAGGGAATGTTTTGAGTGCGCCGTCGAAGCATTGACCTACCGCCTAAGGAATGGTGCACCAACGAAAGTTGATGCTATGCTTGCTGAAAAGGCCTCCGAAAAGTGCATAGAACTTATCGAGAGGGACATGTTCGGCTACATGGCTGCCGTAACATATGATGGGAAAAACCTGAGCATCGATCATGTTCCGCTGAAGAAGGTCATCAGGTGGACGAAGAGCCAGAGCGGAAAGGTTACGACTGAAAAAAGACCGGTCAAGGGTACGGGCTACATCGACTACGAAGAGTTGAGGGCTACGCCAGAGTATGTGGAATATGCCGCCCCATTCCTTGGTAAACCTGCAAAGATAGAGGAAGTGGTTTACAGCCATCCACTCAAACCCCTGCTGTAACTTGCATTCAAGCTACTTAGCTCAGATCAGCATTCCATAGGGCGAATGGCTCCTTGGCAGCCATGAAGATCGCAGCCTTCAGATCTTCGAGCAAGCTGCTCTGCACATGCCTTCCGAAGTACAGTCTCAACACATACCTCGGAAGGTGCGCACATGGCTGCCTCTACTGCTATGCGGCAAGGTTCCCAAGCTTCACGGGCCCAGTTCGCCCACGACTGAGTTTACTTGGTAATATTGAGAAGGCTGCAAAAAAAGTTTTGGACAGACTTCCGGTGATGGTTAGCGACTGCACAGATCCCTACCAACCATTGGAAATGGAGTGCAAGATAACTCGCTACTGCTTCGAAGTGCTAGCAAAACTCGGATTTCCCCTGCTCATCGTCACCAAGTCGGACCTGGTCACCAGAGACATAGACGTCTTCCACCTAACCCCTACGGTCGTAGCCGTAACTGTAACTACGCAGCGGGATGATGTTGCGCATCTCATAGAGCCCAATGCTCCAGATCCTGAGCGGAGGCTATCTTCGCTCCAGGAGGTTGTCAACCAAGGGATACCTGCGGTTGCAAGGATTGATCCGATAATACCGACTTTAAATGATGATGAGGCAGATTTCGAGAGGTTGGTCTCAACGCTAGCTTCCATCGGCGTAAGGCAGGTGACGGTCTCAACCCTGAAGCCGATAAGGGGATTCTTTTCCAAGTTGATGGGCGTAGATTCAGAGCTTCAAAGAAGACTTTGGCAGACATACTCGAACGGGGGCTGGATAGCGGGTTACAAGTATCTGCACGAGGTGAAGAGAAGGGAGATAGTGGAAAAACTTAGGCCAATCGTTC